>NZ_CP019509.1:3590430-3962240 GCF_002002905.1 Aquaspirillum sp. LM1
CCTGGCGCGAACGCCTGCACCGTGGGCTGAACATGCTGCGTTATCTGCGTCGGGCCGGCGCGGTGCGTCAGCGCGGCGAGGCGGCCATTGTCCGCGTGCGCGCCATGGCCCAGCGCCTGCGCGCCGCGCCGCCGCCCACCGACTTTGCCCGCCTGCGCGCGGCAATGCACGAGGCTGGCCAGGTGGCGCGTAGCGAATTCGACATGTTCTTCTTGCAGGGGTCTGGCGGCGGCAGCCTGTCGCTGTTGCGCGACACGCTGGAAAAAGCCTTTCCTGGCGAAGGGGATGCGTTGGGCGCGGCGCTGCTGGCTGGCGGTGAAGCCAGCGTGACCGTGCAGCAAAACTATGCGCTGCTGGCGCTGGCGCAACAGGCACGCCAGTCGGGCCGCGATTTAGCCCCGTTTCAGCAGGCGCTGGCGGATTTTCTCCAGGCCTATGGCCATCGCGGCCATTACGAAACCTATTTTCGCAGCGCCAGCTGGCGCGAACAGCCCGACAGCCTGCTGGCCCAGCTGGACAGCCTGGCCGACATCGACGCCGACACGCTGCGTCAGCGCCAGCAACACGCCGCTGCGCAAGCCTGGGTGCGCATCCGCCAGCATGCGCCGTGGCCTACCCGTCTGCTGCTGCGCTGGCTGGCCCGCGCCGCCAACCGTGAATGCAACCAGCGCGAAGCGGCGCGCAGCGCGCTGATCGACAACCTGGACGCGGTGCGCCATCTGGGTAACGGTGCCATCGCCCTGCTGCGCCAGCACGGCGTGCTGCGCGCCGACGAAGGCCGCGATGCGCTGCAACACCTGTTTCCATGGGAAATCGACAGCGCTTGCCAGGGTGGTTTGCTTGCTGCCGGCCTGCGTGCGCGCCTGCTGGATCGCCAGGCACGCTTTGCCCGCTGGCAAGCGGAAACCGCACCGGATTATCTGCTGATCCAGCCCGATGGCCAGCGTGCGGCGGACGCGTTGCCCATCTCTCCAGTTCACGATAACGGCCAGGGCTGGCGCGGCGTGGCCACGGGTGCCGGGGTGGCACGTGGCCGCGTGCGCCGCATCCGCCACCCCGCCGAAGGCGTGGCGCTGCAAGCCGGCGAAATCCTGGTGGCCCCATCCACCGACCCCGGCTGGACGCCACTGTTTCTCAAGGCCGGCGGACTGGTGGTGGAAACCGGCGGTTATCTGTCGCACGCCGCCATCGTCGCCCGCGAATTTGCCCTGCCGGCGGTGGTGAATCTGCCGGGGATTATGGAGGCGCTACAAGATGGGGAATGGGTGGAGGTGGATGGCGGGCGTGGGGTGGTGCGGCGGGTGGGGGAGGGGTGAGATAGATGAAACGACGGCGGACTAAACCTCCGCCGTGTATTGCGCTTTAAGCGGGCGAGAATACCGCCCGCAACCAACTGACCAATGCTTGATATTGTTGCGCTGTTTCATCCAGCAACCCCGCCTCAATGCAGTGATACAAGCCTTGGCCCGGTTTTTTCTGCCAGGCCAGCCACGTCGCAATATTCGCCTTGGCTTGGTGCAAGGGTTTGAATAGTGGTTGCTCAGGTAATGCGTCCACACAGGTTTTGGCATATTCAAATAGTGATTTTTGCTCTCGGCTAATACATAGGCTCAACCAATCTTCCAGCGCCCCTTCATTATCATGGTTTGACATAATCCACAACCCAAAAGGATTTAATCCATCCTCGTGCGGAAACAAACAGCCGTTTTTTGCATCACTTTCTGGGAGAGTAAACCCGTGTTTTTTAGCTATTTCAGCCACACATAGCTTTGTATAAGAAGCGCCTTGATTATGCTCCTTAGCGTCTGCATCCACTACAATAGCAATTCTCTCAATCTTACTATCATTTATCTGCTCTAGGTGATCACTCAAAGCTTTAAATACATCTGTTTTACTATTGAATGCGCCCCCTATTTCTTTTGGTGTTGCCACAATGACAGAGACTCCTAAGCCTAGTGTTTTACACAGCTCCTTAAAAAATGAGGCATCGGTTGTGCCTTCGACAATTAAGAGGTTTTTGATATCTCTATGCTTTGATTTTCCCATTAGCGCACCTCAACATCAGTTTGCGTAATATTTTGAATTTGCTCTTCATCAAACACGGTGGCAATCACTCTGCCACGATCACTGATACGTGCGCTGCGTCCCATACGGAATAGTACGCCTTCGCTATTTTGGTATTCAATAGCCGTATTAATAAAACTCTCAATACAATCCCAACTATGAGTGGTAGCAAATACTTGAATATCCAATTGCTCGGCCAATTCAAAAATAAGCCCCCAGACTCTTTCCTGTACACTATAATGCAAGCCGTTTTCAAACTCATCAATTAATAAGAGACCTCCCTGGGCAGAAAATACCTTAAGTACAATTTGCAACACTCTCAACATGCCATCACCCATGCTTCCCAAGGGCACTGGCATTGGCTGCCCCTCTAGTTTAACTTTTGCTGTGCGCGTTAAAGAACGTTCGGGATAGCGACGAGAGCCTTCGCGCTCATCACGAACAAAAGAAATATCTACAAATTTTGAATCTATCAGGCGCAATGCCTCTTTAACTGTTTCTTGCTTTTCCGTTAGCGTGATTTTATCCCATTCATTAGCCAAATCATTAATGGAGATAAATCTTGTTGGAATAACTACACAAGGAAGATCATAAGGTGAATTTGAAACACCTCTCCAGCGAGGCTGACGAATCACCTCGTCAATACGAAAACCAAGCAGGCGCTCTCCTTTCTTAATAAATAGTGCGTCAATCAATGGAGACTCATCGGCTTTCTCAACTTCCGACTTAGGTATGCGCTTTAAGCGCTGGCGAGAAAAAACTTCTCCCGCCTCATCGATTAGCGACTCATCCCATTCAACATAATAACCATGCTCAATTATCAAGCATTGATTTGAGTCAACCTCACCGATTTCAATGCCTTCATCTCCTTCTGGAAAAGCCCGTCCAGTAAAAAAACTAGCAAAAGGCAAATCATAAATGGTTTGAGGCATTGTTTCCCAATCAGGGCGAGAAGGCTCACCATGACTTTCTGCCAACGTTTCCAATAAACGAGGATCCCCATTGTTTGCATAAATTTGCAATGCCTCTAATACAGTACTCTTGCCAGAGTTATTTTTGCCGACAATTAAATTGACGCGGCCCAGCTTGGGAACAACAAAGTCTTCCAGTGCTCGAAATCGCTTAATTTTTAGAGAGTTCAGCATAACAATACCTCCAGATTATGGGCTAGATTGTACGCGATTTTTTGGCCATGACCATGGGTCATGTGCTAGATGGTGCCCACGTTGTGCTGTAGCAGAACATTCATCTACAACAGCTGTGAACCTGCCCGGCAGCATGGACGCCCTGCAAGACGGAGAGTCGGTGGAGGTGGATGGTGGGCGCGGGGTGGTGCGGCGGGTGAGCGGGGAATGACGGCAGGAGCAGCTCGGCTCCTGCCGGGGTGATGGCCTCAGCCCTTCAAACGCGCAGCCACTTCCGCCACCCGCGCGCCGTAGCGCTTGGCGGTGTCGATATCACCATCAGGAATCGCCTCAGCGCCGGCGTCGGAAGGCGCTTGCACCAGCAGGCCGACCGAGCCGCCCAGGTTGTTCACGTCATTGCGGCTGGCGTTCAGCGTGTTGGACGGCGGCAGGCCCAGGCTGACCCAGATGCCGCCGTGCTGCGAGGCCAGGGTTTGCAGATTGATCAGGGTGACTTGCTTGTCGCCGTTCAGGCTGGCGCTGACGGTGAAGCCGCCAAACACCTTGTCTTGCCAGGCGCGGGTGAACCAGGCTTTCGAGCTGGCGTCGGCAAACTTTTTGAACTGCCAGGGCACGCTGCCCATATAGGTGGGCGCGCCAAAGATGATGGCGTCGGCGGCGGCCAGATCGTCCCAGGCGGCGTCCGGCACATTACCTTCGCTGTCCACCGCAATCAGCTGCGCGCTGGCGCCTTCAGCCACCGCTTGCGCCACGCGCAGGGTGTGGCCATAACCGGAAAAATACACCACGACTGTTTTGCTCATTGCCTTGTCCTTTGCTGGTCGGGCCTGTGCGCCCGGAGGGAGGAAAAACCCGCGCCCGGCATCAGGCGAGGTGTGACGTCATGGTATCCAGCAGAAACCAAGTATTCAATGAGGCACTTTCAGGTGCTCAGGTTTCCTGCAGGAAACCACCTCGCTTACATGGCTGGCCGCGCGCCCATGCGGTGCACGGTGGCGGTCTGCGCTGTGGCTTGCTCGATGGCGCTGTCGTAGGCGCTTTGCGCCGCCAGCACGGCGTCCATATTCAGCTCCGCCCAGTGCGTCAGCGCCGAGACGGTTTCGGTGAGGGTGTGCCCCAGCGGCGTCAGCGCGTATTCCACTGTCACCGGTGCGGTGGCATGCACCGTGCGGCTGACCAGGCCATCGCGCTCCAGCTTGCGCAGGGTTTGCGTCAGCACTTTTTGCGTGACGCGCTTGATGTCACGCTTGAGCGCGTTAAACCGCTGTGGGCCGTTTTCCAGTCGGTCGAGGATCAGCAGCGCCCATTTGTCGGCCAGCCGCTCCAGCACCAGCCGGGTGGGGCAGCGATCTTGGTAAACGTCGTAGTCGAGGGAGCACATGATGGGAGCCTGCGAGGGGTTAGGTAGTTTCTGAAATATACCATCGTTGCAGTGAGCGGTGCAGGCAGATACCGCCTGCCGCCACCGCCACAACGGGCTACCCCTGCCCCATGGCACTGCTGCTGTCTCCCGACAGATGCGCTAGCCGCTCGCTCAAAAAATCAATAAACACCCGCACCTTGGGCGACAGCCCGCGCCGGCTGGGGTAGACCGCGCCGATTTCGGTGGGTGGGCCTTCCCAGTCGGGCAGCACGGGCAGTAGCTGGCCGGATTCCACTTCCGGGCGGATCAGGATCAGCGGCAGCAGTGCCACGCCCAGGCCGGCCAGGGCGGCAAACTTGATTACGCCGGGGTCGTTGGCCACCAGTTGCGGGGTGATGGCCACTTCGTGCGCTTCACCGTTCTGCCGGGCCAGCGGCCAGTAAAAGCGGCCATGACGGCCCAGGCGCGACAGGGTGAGCGTGGGGCGGTGGATCAGTTCGTCCAGCGTGGCCGGCTGGCCGGCGCGCGCTAGGTAGTCGGGGCTGGCGTACAGTGCCAGCCGGCTTTCGGCCAGGTAACGCACCGCATATGAAGAATCCGCCAGCGGACCAATACGGATGGACAGGTCAAAGCCTTCGGCCACCAGGTCTACCGCGTCGTTGCGCAGTTCCAGTTGCAGACGGATTTCCGGGTAACGCGCCATGAATTCTGGCACCAGCGGCACCAGCGCGCCCATGCCAAACGAAAACGACGCCGACACGCGCAGCTCGCCACGCGGTACGGCCTGCACCCGGCCAACCGCCAGATTGGCTTCTTCCATGTCCTGGACAATACGGCTGCAGTATTCGTGGTAAATCGCCCCGGCTTCGGTCAGCGCCACCCGGCGGGTGGTGCGCTGCAGGAGCCGGGTGCCGAGGCGTTCTTCCAGTTCCTGCACCTTGCGGCTAACCGTGGTTTTGGGCAGGCCCAGCGCACGCGAGGCGGCGATGAAGCTGCCGTGCTCGACCACTTTGGCAAACACCAGCAGCTGGTTGAGGTCAGTGTTGAGCATGTGATTATCCTGATGGCGGAACAATGTTTCCCGTTTTAGCTGGCTTATCCCACAAGCGGCGCTGCGCTACAGTCAAGGCATGCCGCGCATCATCCTTGGCGCGCCCTTCTTTAACTTTGGATTTTCAAGGCTGCAGATCATGCGACAACACCGCTACCGCATTACCGTGGCACCCCTGGCCGATGCCCACGGTGTGCCTTCTACCCATGCCGCCCCACTGGTGTTTGAGGTGGGCAACCACGACGACATCCTGACGGTGGTCGAGCGCCTGCGCCAGCGCAGCGACCTGCCCGCCAACAGTGCCACCGCGCTGGGAGTAGGACTGAAACTGTTTGGTGAGGTGATGCTGGAAAACAAGACCCACCCGCTGTTTGCCGGCCTGTTGCCGCACTTTGGCGACTTCATGCGCCAGCTGAAAAAAAGCCTGCCCGCCGAAGGGTAGACGGCTGTCTGCACATGACGTACCGGGTCAGCGTGTCGGCGGTGTGTCCTTTCGGCATATTATCCCACCCAAGGAACAATGTTTCCCATTTTCGCCAGCTTATCCCGCCGATAGCACTGGCGTACAGTGTAGCCTTCCTGATTTTTGATGCTTGGCGATCATGCGCTACGTGTTTTCTTGTCTTGCCGCCGCCAGCGCTGTCTGGCTGACGGCGTGTGCCGGGCCGGGGGTGCCGGCGTTGCCGCTGACGGTGCCTGCCGCGCTGGCCGGGCCGCTGAGCCAGGGGCCGGCGGCGTGGCCACAGGCACAGTGGTGGCGCGCGCTGGCCGATCCGCAACTGGATGCGCTGATGGAACAGGCGCTGGCCGATGCGCCGTCCATGCAGCTGGCGCGGGCGCGTTTGCGCCAGGCGGTGGCGCTGAGTGAACAGGCCGACGCCCGGCTGCTGCCCGGCGCGGCGCTGAACGCCGACGTCACCCGTCAGCGCTACAGCGAACACGGCACCATTCCGCCGCCGCTGGCCGGCAGCTGGCGCACCTCGGGCCAGTTGAGCCTGGATTTTGCCTATGATCTGGATCTGGCCGGCGGCGAACGCGCCAGCCGGGATGCGGCGCAACACCGCGCCCAGGCGGCCGAGGCCGACCAGGCCGGCGCGCGCCTGTTGCTCAGTGCGGCGCTGACCCATGCTTACTGGGGGCTGGACCGTCTGTACGCGCTGGCGGCGATTGCCCGCGAAGCGCAAGCCAGCGCCGAAAGTGCGGCGGCATGGCATGCCCAGCGCCAACATGCCGGGCTGGCGCACGCTGGCGAGCTGGCTGCCGCGCATAGCCAGGCGGCGGCGGCCCGTCAGGAAACGCTGGCGCTGGCCGAGCAGATCACCCTGCAGCGTCATGCGCTGGCCGCGCTGGCCGGCCAGGGCCCAGGCTTTGCGCAAACACTGCGCCAGCCAGCCCTGCGCGCACCCGCCGGTGATGACTTGCCCAGCGTGCTGCCGGCGGATCTGCTGGGGCGTCGCCCGGATCTGGTGGCGGCCCGCTGGCGGGTGGAAGCTGGCGGACGCGAGGTGGACAGCGCCCGCGCCGCGTTTTACCCCAATATCAATCTGCTCAGTTTTATTGGCTATTCGGCCATTGGCATGAGCCAGCTATTGCAATCCGCCAGCCGGATGGTGGGCGTGGGCCCGGCCTTGAGCCTGCCGCTGTTTGACGGCGGTGCCCGTCGCGCTGCGCTGGGCGGCGCGCAAGCCAGCCGTGATGGGGCGATTGCCCAGTACAACCAGAGCTTGCTCGACGCCGTGCGTGAGGTGGCCGACCAGGCCGCCAGCCTGCGTGCGCTAACCGAGCAGGCGGTGCACACCCATGCCGCGCTTACCCAGGCCAGTCTGGCCCGCCACACCGCACAGGCGCGTGCTCGCGCCGGGCTGGAGAGCGAACTGTCCGCGCTGGCACTGGACGCGCCCTGGCTGGCGCAACGCCGTCAGGCCGTCGAACTGAACACCCGCCGCCAGCAGGCCCGCATTGGCCTGATCAAGGCGCTGGGCGGCGCTTACCACGGCGACCTGCCCGCTTCTGCCCTGCTTTCCCGGAGTCATGCATCATGAGTCAAGCCCCCGTTGCCCCGACGCCGTCAGGCCGTCGCACCCAGCTGTTGATCCGGCTGGCCGCGCTGCTGCTGCTGGCCAGCCTGGCGTACACCGCCTGGTGGGCGCTGGTTGCCCGCTACCACGAACACACCGACAACGCCTACGTCAGCGGCAATCTGGTGCAGATCACCCCGCAAACCAGCGGCACCGTGCTGGCCATTCAGGCTGACGATACCGACTACGTGACCGCTGGCCAGCCGCTGGTGCTGCTCGACCCGGCTGATGCGCGGGTGGCGCTGGAGCAGGCCGAGGCCGATCTGGCCCAGCAGGTGCGCCTGGCGCGCAACCTGTTTGCCAGCCGCGCAGCGGCGGCGGCCCAACTGGCGGTGCGCCAGGCCGAACTGACCCGCGCCGAGGCCGATCTGGCCCGGCGTCAGCAGGCGGCTGGTGGTGCGGTGGCGCAGGAAGAGCTGGCCCACGCCCAGTCGGCAGTGCTGACTGCCCGGGCCGCGCAGACCAGCGCGAAAGAACAACTGAGCGCCAGCGAGGCGCAAACCGAAGGCACCACGCCGGCAGAACATCCGGCGGTGCAACGCGCAGCGGCCAAGGTGCGCGAAGCGCATCTGGCCATGACCCGCGCCATGCTGCCCGCCCCGGTGAGCGGCTATGTGGCCAAGCGCAGCGTGCAGGTGGGCCAGCGCATCCAGCCTGGCGCACCGCTGATGGCGATTGTGCCGCTGACCGGCCTGTGGGTGGAGGCCAATTTCAAGGAAAGCCAGCTGGCGCGCATGCGCATTGGCCAGCCGGTGACATTGCGCGCCGATGTGTACGGCAGCCAGGTGGAATACCACGGCAAGGTGCTGGGCCTGGGTGCCGGTACGGGTGGGGTGTTCTCGCTGCTGCCGGCGCAAAACGCCACCGGCAACTGGATCAAAGTGGTGCAGCGGGTGCCGGTGCGGGTCAGCCTGGACGCCGCCGAACTGGCGGCGCATCCGCTGCGGGTGGGGCTGTCGATGCTGGCCGAGGTGGATTTGCATGACCAGTCTGGCCCGGTGCTGGGCACCACGCCGCGCCAGGCTCCGGCGCTGCAGACCACGGTGTTTGGCGCGAAAGACCAGCAGGCGGAACAGCGCATTGCGCGGATTATTGCTGCCAATCTGGGCAAGAGCCGCTGATGAGCGCCGCTGCTCATCCGCCCGTCGGGCACGCACCATTGCAGGGGCCGGCGCTGGTGGCCGGCACCGTGGCCTTGTCGCTGGCCACCTTTATGAATGTGCTGGACACCACCATTGCCAATGTGTCGATTCCGGCGATTGCCGGCGACCTGGGCGTGTCGTCGTCGCAGGGCACCTGGGTGATTACCTCGTTTGCCGTGGCCAATGCCATTGCCGTGCCACTCACCGGCTGGCTGACCCAGCGCTTTGGCCAGGTGCGGCTGTTTGTTGCGTCGGTGCTGCTGTTTGTGCTGGCGTCGCTGTTGTGCGGGCTGGCACCCAATCTGGAGCTGCTGATTGCTTTCCGGATTGTGCAGGGCGCGGTGGCCGGGCCGATGATTCCGCTGTCGCAGGCGCTGTTGCTCAGCTCCTACCCGCCAGCCAAAAGCGGCATGGCGCTGGCCATGTGGTCGATGACCACCATGGTGGCCCCGGTGATCGGGCCGATTCTGGGCGGCTGGCTGTCGGACAATGTGTCCTGGCCGTGGATTTTTTACATCAATATCCCGGTGGGCCTGCTGGCCGCCTGGGTGACCTGGCAAATTTATCGCCCGCGTGAAAGCCCAACCCGCATTGTGCCAATCGACAAGCCCGGCCTGATTGCCCTGGTGATCTGGGTGGGCGCGCTGCAAATCATGCTGGACAAGGGCAAGGAGCTGGACTGGTTCAACTCGGGCGAAATTGTGGCACTGGGCCTGGTGGCGCTGGTGGCGTTTGTGTTTTTTCTGGTGTGGGAGCTGAACGAAGCACACCCGGTGGTGGATTTGTCGCTGTTTGCCCGGCGCAATTTTGTGGCGGGCACGCTCACCCTGGCGATGGCCTACGGGCTGTTTTTTGGCGGCATCGTGATTATCCCGCTGTGGCTGCAAACCCAGATGGGCTACACCGCCACCCTGGCCGGGCTGACTGCCGCGCCAGTGGGGATTCTGGCGCTGCTGCTGTCGCCCATCATTGGTAAATCCCTGCCCAGGGTGGACCCACGCTGGCTGGCCAGTGCCTCGTTTGTGATTCTGGCCAGTGTGTCTTTCATGCGCGCCGGCTTTACCACTGGGGTGGATAATTTTACCGTGGTGCTGCCGCAAATCGTGCTGGGGGCGGGCATGGCCACGCTGTTTCTGCCGCTGACTGCCATCCTGCTGTCCGGCGTGCCACCGGCGCGCATTCCGGCGGCGTCGGGCTTGTCCAACTTCTGCCGGATCACTGCTGGCGCATTTGGCACCTCAATCGCCACCACGGTGTGGGAAGACCGCACCCACCTGCACCACGCCCAACTGGTGGAACAGCTTACGCCGTATAGCCCCGGCGCGGTGCAGGCGCAAGCCAGCCTGTCCAGCGCCGGCCTGAGTCCGGAGCAAACCCTGGGCACGCTGGAGCGGATGGTAACGGGCCAGGCGGCGGTGCTGGCGTCGAATGAGTATTTCTGGCTGTCGGGGTTTTTGTTTCTTTCCCTGCTTGGCCTGGTGTGGCTGGCGCGACCCCAGGCGCGGGTGGCGATGGGGCCGGGGGCGGATCATTAAGAACGCGCTGATGGATTCATAAAAATCGTTTTTGTGAACGAGGTGAGGGCATCACGCCTTGCCTCGACCCACGATGCCTGCGCCCCCCACGCCCACGGTGTGTTCGCCGAATGGCTTATCCCCTGACCTGGCCATCTCCCAGCACAATCCACTTCTGGCTGGTCAGCCCATGCAAGCCCACCGGGCCACGGGCGTGGATCTTGTCGGTGGAAATACCAATTTCAGCGCCCAGGCCGTATTCAAAGCCGTCGGCAAAGCGGGTGCTGGCGTTCACCATCACGCTGGACGAATCCACCTCGCGCAAGAAGCGCCGGGCGGTGGTGTAGTTTTCGGTGATGATGGCATCGGTGTGATGGCTGCCGTAGTGGTTGATGTGGTTGATGGCCTCGTCCAGGCTGTCCACCACTTTCAGCGCCACAATCGGTGCGGCGTATTCGGTAAACCAGTCGTCTTCGCTGGCCGGTTTGACCTGAGCACCGATGATCTCTTGCGCGCGCGGGCAGCCGCGCAGTTCCACGCCCTTGCTCAGGTAGATGGCGCTGATCACCGGCAGGAACGCCACCGCCACGGTGTGGTGTACCAGCAGGGTTTCCATGGTGTTGCAGGTGCCATAGCGCTGGGTTTTGGCGTTGTCGGCAATCCGCCCAGCCTTTACCAGGTCGGCGTCCACGTCCACATACACATGACAGTTGCCGTCCAGGTGCTTGATCACCGGCACGCGCGCCTCGGCGGACACGCGGGCAATCAGGCCCTTGCCGCCACGCGGCACAATCACATCGACGTATTCGGTCATGGTGACCAGCTCGCCGACGGTAGCGCGGTCGGTGGTGTTGATCACCTGCACCGCACCTTCCGGCAGGCCAGCTTCACGCAGGCCCTCATGCACGCAGGCGGCAATGGCCTGGTTGCTGCGAATGGCTTCCGAGCCGCCGCGCAGGATGCAGGCGTTGCCGGATTTCAGGCACAGGCCGGCGGCATCGGCAGTGACGTTGGGGCGGGCTTCGTAAATGATGCCAATCACGCCTAGCGGCACGCGCATCTTGCCCAGCTGGATGCCGGACGGGCGGTAGGCAAATTCGCCCATTTCGCCCACCGGGTCGGGCAGGGCGGCAATCTGGCGCAGGCCTTCGGCCATTTGCGCCACGCCAGTGGCCGACAGTGTCAGCCGGTCGAGCATGGCCGGCTCCAGCCCGGCGTCACGGGCGGCGGCCAGGTCGGCCTGGTTGGCGGCCACCAGCGCGTCGGCCTCGCGCGTCAGGGCGTCGGCGATGGCGTGCAGGGCGCGGTTTTTTTGCTGAGTGTCGGCTTTGGCCAGTTCGCGGCTGGCGGTGCGGGCAGCGCGGCCCAGCGTCTGCATGTAGGCGTGAATGTCCATCGTATGTCTTTCGCTATGCCCATGGGCCGCTTGGGGGCCGCGTCGGGGCGGAATGGGGAGAGGCCGGTGATCAAGGCCAGCCAGAAGGGATGATAACGAAAATTTATTGATATGTTGTCGATAAATTGTGTTTATTGGCTGGCCCTGTGCTGCTCTGGCCACAATAAAGATGCCAAAGACTAGTTTATGTCGATGCTACATGCCATTACACTTGCCTTTGTGATGTTTTGACCGGGCAAATCGCTGTGGTAGGCTGTGTTTTTCATGGCAAGGCATGGTGGACATGACTGAGTCGCTGATGTTTTTGGGCGTCATGGCGTTTATGGCCGGCCTGATTGACGCTGCGGTGGGCGGTGGCGGGCTGATCCAGATTCCGGCCTTGTTCAACGCGCTGCCTGGCGCGGCTCCGGCGGTGGTGTTTGGCACCAACAAGGTGGCGGCGGTGTCGGGCACGTTGTTTGCCGCGCGCAGCTATGTGCGCCGGGTGCGCTTGCCGTGGCGGCTGGTGCTGCCGGCGGCGCTGGCAGCGTTTGCGCTGTCGTTTGTCGGGGCCAGCGCGGTCAGTTTGATTCCCAAGGCGGTGATGCGTCCGCTGGTGCTGGCGCTCTTGCTGGTGATGGCGGTCTATACGCTGTGGAAGAAGGATTTTGGTGCACTGCACACGCCGGTGACAGTAGGGCGACGCCAGCGCATCCAGGCCATGCTGCTAGGTGGGGCCATTGGTTTTTATGATGGCCTGTTTGGTCCGGGCACAGGCAGCTTCCTGATTTTTTTGTTCATCCGCTGCTTTGCCTTTGATTTTTTGCATGCGTCGGCAGCAGCCAAGTTTGTCAATATCGCCACCAATCTGGCAGCACTGGCGTATTTTTTGCCGCAAGATCAAGTGCTTTGGCATTATGCGTTGCCCATGGCAGTGTGCAATGTGCTGGGGGCGCTCAGCGGCTCGTGGCTGGCCTTGCGCGGTGGCAGCCAGCTGGTGCGCGGGGTGTTTTTGCTGCTGCTGGTGGTGCTGATTGGTCGGTTTGCTTACGAAATTGTGGCCTGAGTGTGACGGCAGTATTTTGCAGTGCAGCATAGGCTGGCCCGACTCCGGGCCGGTTAATTTTTTACTGTAACGCTTGATGTAACAGTGACTTTGGTAATAGTCGCTATGGATTCATGCAGATAGCGCCTTTGGTCATAAGGTCTGACCAAAGACAAGGGGGTGGGATAAGCTGAGGATAAAAATATTGCATTGCATCAAGTTGTTGGTTTATAACGTCGCTTATTCGTAAAAACACTTCACAAAAAGGACGTTGTATGGCTTAAATATGCATAAGGGTAAAACAAGCGTTTGAAATGCGCCGTGAGCCGACTGGCCTTGCCTGCCCGTCGATTGACGACGCCTTTCCGACCGGAACACGCCAGTACTTTCTGACGATTGCGGCCGGCTCTTTGTCCGGGCAGGGTAAGCCCCTGTACCGCCTTCGCCCTTCGCTGGCATGTCATAGGCAATCCATTTTTCAACTCCGCGAGGTTCATCCACATGCATATTGCCATTCCCGCCGAACAGGCGGCCGGCGAAAGCCGGGTGGCGGCGACACCGGACACGGTGAAGAAGTACGTCGCCCTGGGTCATTCTGTGGCCGTCGAAACCGGAGCAGGGCGGGCATCCGCCGTGCTTGACGAAGCTTATATCGCCGCTGGCGCTACCGTGGTGGGCGACCGCTCGGCCTTGTTGGCAGCTGCCGACATTGTGCTGACCGTGCGCACCCTGCCGGCTGCCGATATTGCGTCGCTCAAATCCGGTGCCGTGCTGATCGGCATGCTCGATCCGCACAACAACCCCACCCTGGCCGAGCTGACCAGCCGTCAGGTCAGTGCGTTTGCCATGGAACTGCTGCCGCGCACCACGCGCGCGCAGAGCATGGACGTGCTGTCCAGCCAGAACAACATTGCCGGCTACCGCGCGGTGTTGCTGGCCACCCAGTTCTACCCGCGCTTCATGCCCATGCTGATGACCGCTGCCGGCACGGTGAAAGCCGCCAAGGTGCTGGTGCTGGGCGCTGGCGTGGCCGGTTTGCAGGCGATTGCCACCGCCAAGCGCCTGGGTGCCGTGGTGGAGGCGTTCGACGTGCGTCCGGCCACCAAGGAACAGGTGGAGTCGCTCGGTGCCAAGTTTGTTGAAGTGCCGATGACCGACGAAGAGAAAAAAGCCAACGACGGGGTGTACGCCAAAGAGATGTCCGACGACTACAAGCGTCGTCAGGGCGAACTGATGGCCAAGCACGCCAAGGCTGCCGACATTGTCATCACCACCGCGCTGATTCCGGGCAAGAAAGCCCCGATCCTGCTGGAAGCCGACATTGTCGCCGGCATGAAGCCGGGCGCGGTGATTGTGGACATCGCCGCCGAATCGGGCGGCAACTGTCCGCTGACCCAGGCCGGTCAGGTGATCACCACCGACCAGGGCGTGACTGTGGTGGGCTTTACCAACCTGCCGGGCCTGGTGGCGGCTGACGCCTCCAGCCTGTACGCCAAAAACCTGCTGACCTTCCTGAGCCTGATGCTCACCAAGGAAGGTTTCTCGCTGAACCTGGAAGACGACCTGCTGGCGGCCACCCTGATTACCCATCAGGGCGTGCAACGCTTTGGCCAGCCGGCGTAAGCGACAAGGAGCTCAATCATGACTGATCCGTTCATCATCAGCCTGACCATTTTCGTGCTGGCCGTCTTTGTGGGCTACCACGTGGTGTGGAACGTTACCCCGGCCCTGCATACCCCGCTGATGGCGGTGACCAATGCCATTTCCGGCATCATCATCGTCGGTGCCATGCTGCAAGTGGTGGATATCAACGGCGAAACCCTGACCATCACCTCGATTCTGGGCGCGGTGGGGATTTTCCTGGCCAGCATCAACATCTTCGGCGGCTTCCTGGTCACCCAGCGCATGCTCGATATGTTCAAGAAGAAGAAATAAGGAGCCCGCCATGCAAAATCTGTCTGCTGTGTTGTATCTGATTTCGGCGGTGCTGTTCATTCTGTCGCTCAAGGGCCTGTCTTCTCCGGCCAGCTCGCGCAAGGGCAATACCTACGGCATGATCGGCATGCTGATTGCCGTGGCCACCACCTTCATGGTGCTGGACAAGCCGGTGCTGCTGCTGATTGTGGGGGCCATTGCCGCTGGCGCTGCGATTGGCGCATTCAAGGCCAAAACCGTGGAAATGACCCACATGCCAGAGCTGGTTGCCGCCATGCACTCGCTGGTGGGCCTGTCGGCAGTGCTGATTGCCGTGGCGGCCATCTTCCACACCGGGGTGGAGCATAGCCCGGTGCAAAAGATCGAGCTGTTCATCGGCGCGTTCATTGGCGCGATTACCTTCACCGCCTCGGTGATTGCCTATGGCAAGCTGTCGGGCAAGTTTGGTGCCAAAGCGCTGAACTTCAGCGGCCAGCATCTGCTTAACCTGGTGATGGCGCTGGCGATGGTGGGCTTTGGCGCGGTGTATTTCTTCACCGACAGCCACGCGGCCTTCCTGGTGATGGTGGCGATTGCCCTGGTGCTGGGCGTGACCCTGATTGTGCCGATTGGCGGTGCCGACATGCCGGTGGTGGTGTCGATGCTCAACAGCTACTCGGGCTGGGCTGCCGCTGGTATTGGCTTTACCCTGAACAACCCGGTGCTGATCATTGCCGGTGCATGTGTGGGGGCTTCCGGCGCGATTCTGTCTTACATCATGTGTAAAGCCATGAACCGCTCGATCGTCAGCGTGCTGTTGGGTGGCTTTGGTGCCGAAGTGGCAACAGGTGGCGGCGGCGACAGCGGCCCGAAGAACTACAAGTCGGGTTCGGCAGAAGACGCCGGCTTCCTGATGGCCAACGCCGACAGCGTGGTGATTGTGCCGGGTTACGGCCTGGCCGTATCGCGCGCCCAGCATGCGCTGCAGGAGTTTGCCGAGCTGCTGCATGAAAAGGGCGTCAAGGTTCGCTACGCCATTCACCCGGTGGCGGGCCGGATGCCGGGGCATATGAACGTGCTGCTGGCCGAAGCCGAAGTGCCGTATGACCAGGTGCTGGAAATGGAAGAAATCAACTCGGACTTTGCCGACACCGACGTGGTACTGGTGATTGGTGCCAACGACGTGGTCAACCCGGCTGCGCTGAAGGACAAGAGCAGCTCAATCTATGGCATGCCGATTCTGGAAGCGCACAAGGCGCGTACCATTATTGTGGTCAAGCGTTCGATGAGCGTGGGCTACGCCGGCCTGGACAACGAACTGTTCTACATGGATAAAACCATGATGGTGTTTGGCGATGCCAAGAAAGTGGTGGAAGATCTGGTGAAGTCGGTGGTGCATTAAGCCCCTGGCTGTGCTTCTGCCCCCCGCCCGGCTGGTTTCTGGCCCGGCGGGGGTTTTTGCATTTGCTGGGCGGGCGTGAACACCGGCCAGGCCCAAATCCGGCACAGCAGGCAGTTTGTGGCCTGATGCGCCGTTTATTCGTGCAATTGTCCTGCTGAACCCTGCACGATGGGCGGAATTTTGTTACTATTTCAACACGTTCCCTCATTGTCAGCCATGCACCCCAACGACCCCATTTCCAAGCAGCTGCCCTTGCGCTTTGCCAACGGGCAAACCATCCGCCGTTTTGCCAAACACTGCCCCGCCTGCAAGCAGGTGGTGGACAGCCAATACATGCACGGCATTGCCCAGCTGGTTCAGGAGCGCGTGGTGATTGCCGCCCAGGCCAAATGCCCCGCCTGCGGCCACGCCTTTGCCGTCACCTGCGTGGTGACCGACGACAAGGAGGTACACCGCGTGCTGGTGCCGGGCTGGGTGCTGCGCTGGTGGCTGGGCCGCCAGTCGGCAGATGCGCCGCGTCTGCGCGACCGCGACAGCCGCGAATGGGAATACGAAGACACCCCGCCTGCTGCTGCGGCCACTCCTGCCGCTGCGCCCACCCCCTCATCGCCCGCCCCCAGCCTGAGCCTGGGCGATTCCGTTGCCGCTGAAGAATCCATCGGCCAGTATCAGGGCGCGCCAATCCCGGCCTGGATTGAAAGCCAGGGCCAGCGCTATGTGTTTCAGCGTGCCACCCCGGACGGCCCGCGCACCCGGCTGGGCGAGGGAGAAGTGCTGTACCAGGAGCGGCTGGTGTATTTGCGAGCCGGTGTCAACCTGAGCGCCTGAACCGGCGCAAAGCCAAGACAATACGCAAAAACGCCCGCCTGCAATCCATCGCAGGCGGGCGTTTTTTAATCTGCTGCGGTGCATCGTCGGTCTTTGTTGTCTGACTGCATCCGCCACAAAGACCTGGCCGGGCCTTATTCGCAGTCAGAAATCAGGATTTTGCAGGCTGCATCGCCGCATTCATCCAGCGCGCGCGCTTCAGCAATTTTCTTGGTGGCACCGTAGCCCACGCCGGAATACTTGCGCGAGTTGGCGTAAGCGCCACATTTGTTGAACCACACCGCCACGGTGCAGTTTTTGTTGCCGCTGTTGCGGCATTCTTTCAGGGCACCTGCTTTGGCTTCTTTTTCCGAGCTCATCCCGGTTACGTAGCCGTAGCCAGGTTCGAGTTCGCCCACTTCATCATCCACGGCAATTGCGCCTACGGCAAAAGCGGACATCGGCAGGGCCAGCAGCAGGGCGGCAAACAGCGAACGGGTCATTTTTTTCAAGGGATTCTCCAGGGTGGTTCAACAAGAAACAGCTGCTGTGTCACTTGGGGGTGACATCGTTATTCTGGGGCTGGGGTCGCCGGGTGAGACAGCCGTCTGGCCGTATTGAACCGCTGGCGGTGACCACAGTGTTGCCATGACAAACAAAATCATATGGGGAGCATATATAGCGTGATTGGCTTTGGCAAGCACCGTGCGGGAGCGTGGCGGGTTATGCTTAAAACATATGATATATGTTTAGTTTGCACGCAATAACTGAGTATCTCTATGACGTTGACGGGCGTTTTTTATTTAAATACGTCGATAAGCCAGTGAAAAATCTCAGTTTGCTGTCCGTTTGACCCTGGTGTGGTACAACTGGGTCAGCAGCGTTTCAAATCCACGGGCAAAGCCTGCTGCATTACATAACGGTGACGCCAGCATGCGGGCGCGCAGCGTCTGGCGCAGGGTGGCCAGATAGGGCAGCCTGGCGGCCAGGTCCACGGCTATCTGCACATAGTCCTCGCCGGTGTGTCCGGCCAGTTCGGTCAGGCCCAGCGCTGACAAAAACGCCCAGGTTTGCCGGCTGACTGGCCGCGCCTGCGGCCAACTGACCACCGGCACGCCCATCCACAATGCCTCGCAGCTGGTATGCCCGCCGGTAAACGGAAACGGGTCCAGTGCGATATCCATATCGGCATATTCGCCCAGCAGCTCGGCGTGACAGGAAAACGGACGCAATGTCATCCGCTCCGGGTCAATCCCGCGTCGGGCAAACGCATCCCGCACCTGCTGCCGGGCGCTGGCTTCGCTGTAATCCCGCCATTTCAACAGCAGGCGTGAATCGGGCACAGCAGCCAAAATCTGCGCCCAGCGGTCAAACACCCCATCGTGGTATTTAGCCGGATTATTGAAACTGCCAAAGGTAATATAACCCCGCTGAAGCGCCGGGGGCGGGGCAACAGCCGGGGCAAATCCGGGTGCCCGATAGCAAAACCGCCCGGCAGGCAAATACGCCACCTGCTCGGTAAACTGTGTTTCTGCGCCTGCTGGCACATGCCAGCGATCCATCAGCACATAATCCATCGCCGGCACCCCGGTGGTGGCAAAGTAGCCCAGCCACGACACCTGCAGCGGCGCGGCCCGCCGGGCCAGCACGGCCAGCCGGTGGCCAGCGGTGTGTCCGGACAGATCCACCAGCACGTCCAGCTGATGGCTGCGCAAAGTGGCCAGCAGCGAAGCCGAATCCAGCGCCGACACATCCAGCCAGGCCGCCTGCTGCTTCAGCGCCTGGCGCGTGTCATCGTCGCGTCCGCCAGTGCTATACAACACCGGCTGGATGCGTTGCCGGTCCAGCGCATCCAGCACCGGCAACAGAAACATCCCCACCGGATGGTCGCATAAATCCGGCGACAGGAACCCCACCCGCAATGGCTGCCCCGCCTGGGGTGGCCGGTCCGGCATGGGATCTGCTGGCGGGCACAGCGCGGCAAACGCCTGCGCCTGTTGATACAAGCGCGTTGTTTCCACCGGCTGGTACTGCATCGCCATCAGCCGGGTGGACAGCAGCGCAGCCAGATTGTCTTGGGCTAGCGCCAGGTTTGGCTCCAGCTGCAGCGCCTGGCGCAATGCCTGCTCCGCGGCATCCCATTCCGCCACATCCGCCAGCGCCACGCCCAGATTACACTGCGCCAGCGCCCAGCCCGGCTGCCGTTCGGTGGCCAGGCGAAACGCCGCCACTGCCTCGGCAGGGCGATGGGCGGCACGCAGGGCATTGCCTAAATTATACGCCGCATGCTGATTCGACCCCGGCAGCGCCACCGCACGCTGCAGCAGTCCGATGGCTTCTTCCAACTGGCCGTGCTGGCGCAAGATGCTGCCCAGATTGGTCAGCGCGGGCAGGGTGTCTGGCGCGATGGCCAGCACCGCCCGATAGCCTGTCACCGCCTGATCCAGCTGCCCGGCACGATGGGCAGCAATGGCGTCGGCCAACTGGGTAGAAGAGGCAGGGGCGGTGTTCATGGGATAAGACAATAATTGGTGAGCACTGGGGCGTGCGGAGGATAGGAGGAGGGCGAAGATGAATGCATAGCGGTTGTGCTGCCAGCGATGGAATGACAGGCCTGGGACCCTAACCATGGAGCAAGTCACACTATATTAACACTAACATCCATGCACAAACCTGCTTTGCAGCGCCAGGACACACATCCGCACCGCCATCCATGAGTCGGCAGTGCTCTGGAATTCAATCAGCAGGTAAAGATACACCCATTCGCCGTCGGCCTTCAGTCGTCGGGGATGAAGCCCAGGGCAATCGCATGAACGGATATCAGCCCAAGTCCGCAGAACAGTTGATGGCCATTCTCATGAAATGAACACTCTGCCAGCCGCTACGGGCCTTCTTTGTCCATGATTCCGTCCAAAAAAACCACAAGTAGAGAGGGTGTGGACAGTCTCTGGCTTGTCGGTTGTGGGTAAACACCAGTCAATCGCATGATAAAAACATTCATGCGATTGCCCTGGGATGAAGCCCAGCACCAAGTCACGCACCACTTCGGGGGCGGAGAACAGCAGCTTGTAGGAAGCATCGGTGTCGTGGGGCACGGTGGGTTGTGTAGCGCTTGTCAGGCGTGCTCAAACACCTCGGCCAATGTCTTGGCGTCCAGCACCCGGTCACTCCACCGCTCCAGTTGCGCGGAACTCGCGGAACGGATTCGAGCGACGCAGTCAGCAGGCAGTGCGCCAAAGCGGCGGGTGAGCAAGCGTTGCAGCAACAGGGCTTCGCCTTCTTGTCGACCCTCTTGCTTGCCACGCTGTTCATGCTGCTGTGCCCACTGGTCAAACCGTTCTGCCAAGGTCATTTTCAGCTCCTTCAAGTCGCGCACCTTGGGCAAGGCCAGGGTGTGTTTGCTTTGTCTTAACAGCACGGCCCGGATCCAGATGGCAAACGTGCGTTTCAGCTCTGGCTTGCCTTCCAGCCATTCGTTCAACAGATCAATCAGTTGCAGCAGTGCCTGTTCGTTTTCCGGGTGTTCTACCCGGATGATGGCCGCCACCAGGTTTTTCAGCTCGGCCAGATCGGCGTCGGTGTAGCGGTTTTCGTCGATCAGCAGGTATTCCAGCTTGGGCAGGTGTTTGGCCACCAGGCCGGGGGCTTTGGGAATCAGATCGGCGATGTCGGTGGCGGCGCGCCAGTTGCCCTGGCCGTTATACAGCACAATCGGCAGCACGGGCGGCAACCGCCGGCCTGGCAGTACGTCGCCGCGCCGGATCAGGTCCTGATAGAGCAGGCCGAGGTAAGTCATCATTCGCACCGCCATCCACGGGTCGGCGGTGCTCTGGAATTCAATCAGCAGGTAAAGATACACCCATTCACCGTCGGCCTTGACTCGCCAGACCACATCATCGGCGCGGTCGCGCAGGTCGTCGGTGACGTAGCTGCCGGGGATTTTTTCCAGGGTGGTGTAATCCAGACTGTGCAGCCAGTCGTCGGGGATGAAGCCCAGCACCAGGTCATGCACCACTTCGGGGGCGGAGAACAGCAGCTTGTAAGAGGCGTCGGTGTCGTGGGGCATGGGGGTATTGTCGATCTTGGTCAGGCTTGCTCAAACACCTCAGCTAATGTCCTGGCGTCCAGCACCCGATCACTCCACTGCTCCAGTTGCCCGGAACTTGCGGCCCGGATTCGAGTTACGCAGTCGGCAGGCAGTGCGCCAAAGCGGCGGGTGAGCAAGCGTTGCAGCAGCAGGGCTTCACCTTCTTGCCGACCCTCTTGTCGCCCTTCTTGTCGACCTTCTTGTCGACCTTCTTGTCGACCTTGCTGCTGACCTTTCTGCAAGCCCTCCTGCCACCCCACCAGCTTGCCACGCTGCTCATACTGCTGCGCCCACTGGTCAAACCGTTCGGCCAAGGTCATCTTCAGCTCCTTCAAGTCGCGCACCTTGGGCAAGGCCAGGGTGTGTTTGCTTTGTCTTAACAGCACGGCCCGGATCCAGATGGCAAACGTGCGTTTCAGCTCTGGCTTGCCTTCCAGCCATTCGTTCAACAGATCAATCAGTTGCAGCAGTGCCTGTTCGTTTTCCGGATGTTCTACCCGGATGATGGCCGCCACCAGGTTTTTCAGCTCAGCCAGATCGGCGTCGGTGTAGCGGTTTTCGTCGATCAGCAGGTATTCCAGCTTGGGCAGGTGTTTGGCCACCAGGCCGGGGGCTTTGGGAATCAGATCGGCGATGTCGGTGGCGGCCCGCCAGTTGCCCTGGCCGTTATACAGCACAATCGGCAGCACGGGCGGCAACCGCCGGCCTGGCAGTACGTCGCCGCGCCGGATCAGGTCCTGATAGAGCAGGCCAAGGTAAGTCATCATCCGCACCGCCATCCACGGGTCGGCAGTGCTCTGGAATTCAATCAGCAGGTAAAGATACACCCATTCGCCGTCGGCCTTGACTCGCCAGACCACATCATCGGCGCGGTCGCGCAGGTCGTCGGTGACGTAGCTGCCGGGGATTTTTTCCAGGGTGGTGTAATCCAGACTGTGCAGCCAGTCGTCGGGGATGAAGCCCAGCACCAGGTCATGCACCACTTCGGGGGCGGAGAACAGCAGCTTGTAGGAGGCGTCGGTGTCGTGGGGCATGGGGGTATTGTAGCGGTCAGTGGGGCGATGCAGAAGGTGTTGCCATTGTTGGCGTGACGGGCTCCTCTTGCTGCAGGTTAGCATATTCGCTAACATTTAATGATGAACTGGTCAATCAATTACTTCAATGAGCGTGTCCAACGAGAAATCGCTGAATGGCCAGTGGGGATTTACGCTGACTTTCTGCGCTTGGTGAGCCTCATGGAGAACCATGGTGCCGATCTTCGACTACCGCACTCACGGGCGATGGGCGAAGGTTTGTTCGAGCTACGTTGCAAGGGTAGTGAAGGGATCGGCCGCGCTTTTTACTGCACGATGGTTGGTCACCAGATCGTCATTCTGCACAGCTTCATCAAGAAAACACCGGAAACGCCAGCCCACGAACTCAAAACGGCCCGCAAGCGACTCAAGGAGATTAAACATGGATAACGACCGCTACAATCCAGTTCGCCTAGATATCCAGGCAGAACTTGCTCACGCGATGCAGCGGCCAGGCTTTCAGGCAGCCTGGGAAGCGTCAGAAGAAGAATATGCCGCGATCAGCGAGCTGCTGCAGGCGCGCAAGGAAGCAGGGCTGACACAGGAAGAAGTCGCCACTCGCATGGGCACAACCAAAAGCGCCATCTCGCGTCTGGAAGCCTCAATTCGTAGCAACAGCCATTCCCCTTCATTCGCTACACTACGCAAATATGCACACGCCTGTGGCAAGCGGCTGATCATCAAGATGGTGTGATGTCTCACCTCACCGCCTACGCCACACGCATCCCTGCCATCCCCATCTCTTCATCCCGTTGACCCACGTGCAGGTAAGCTCCATCGCTTAACGGCTACCAGTACAAGCCGCTTGATAAGAGGCATCGGTACGCGGGGCATGGGGTAGCGGAGTGGTTGATCAGGCCGGATCAAACACCTCGGCCAGCGTCCGGGCATCAAGCACCTGGTCACTCCACTGCTCCAGCTGCCCGGAACTCGCCGCCTGAATTCGGGCGATATAGTCAGCGGGCAAGGGGCCAAAGCGGCGGGTGAGCAGGCGCAGCAACAGCAGGGCTTCGCCTTCTTGCCGGCCCTCCTGTCGCCCTTGCTGTTGGCCTTTCTGCAAGCCTTCCTGCCACCCCACCTGTTTGCCGCGCTGTTCGTACTGCTGCGCCCACTGGTCAAACCGTTCTGCCAAGGTCATCTTCAGCTCCTTCAAGTCGCGCACCTTGGGCAAGGCCAGGGTGTGTTTGCTTTGTCTTAACAGCACGGCCTGGATCCAGATGGCAAACGTGCGTTTCAGCTCTGGCTTGCCTTCCAGCCATTCGTTCAACAGATCAATCAGTTGCAGCAGTGCCTGTTCGTTTTCCGGGTGTTCTACCCGGATGATGGCCGCCACCAGGTTTTTCAGCTCGGCCAGATCGGCGTCGGTGTAGCGGTTTTCGTCGATCAGCAGGTATTCCAGCTTGGGCAGGTGTTTGGCCACCAGGCCGGGGGCTTTGGGAATCAGGTCGGCAATGTCGGTGGCGGCGCGCCAGTTGCCCTGGCCGTTATACAGCACAATCGGCAGCACGGGCGGCAACCGCCGGCCTGGCAGTACGTCGCCGCGCCGGATCAGGTCCTGATAGAGCAGGCCAAGGTAAGTCATCATCCGCACCGCCATCCACGGGTCGGCAGTGCTCTGGAATTCAATCAGCAGGTAAAGATACACCCACTCGCCGTCGGCCTTGACCCGCCAGACCACATCATCGGCGCGGTCGCGCAGGTCGTCGGTGATGTAGCTGCCGGGGATTTTTTCCAGGGTGGTGTAATCCAGGCTGTGCAGCCAGTCGTCGGGGATGAAGCCCAGCACCAGGTCACGCACCACTTCGGGGGCGGAGAACAGCAGCTTGTAAGAGGCATCGGTGTCGCGGGGCATGGGGGTATTGTCGATCTTGGTCAGGCTTGCTCAAACACCTCAGCTAATGTCCTGGCGTCCAGTACCCGGTCACTCCACCGCTCCAGTTGCCCGGAACTCGCTGTGCGGATTCGAGTTACGCAGTCGGCAGGCAGTGCGCCAAAGCGGCGGGTAAGCAAGCGTTGCAGCAATCGTGCCTCACCCGTTTGTTCGCCTTCTAGTCGCCCTTCTTGTCGCCCTTCTTGCCACCCCACCAGCTTGCCACGCTGCTCGTACTGCTGCGCCCATTGATCAAACCGTTCTGCCAAGGTCATCTTCAGCTCCTTCAAGTCGCGCACCTTGGGCAAGGCCAGGGTGTGTTTGCTTTGTCTTAACAGCACGGCCCGGATCCAGATGGCAAACGTGCGTTTCAGCTCTGGCTTGCCTTCCAGCCATTCGTTCAACAGATCAATCAGTTGCAGCAGTGCCTGTTCGTTTTCCGGATGTTCTACCCGAATGATGGCCGCCACCAGGTTTTTCAGCTCGGCCAGATCGGCGTCGGTGTAGCGGTTTTCGTCGATCAGCAGGTATTCCAGCTTGGGCAGGTGTTTGGCCACCAGGCCGGGGGCTTTGGGAATCAGATCGGCGATGTCGGTGGCGGCGCGCCAGTTGCCCTGGCCGTTATACAGCACAATCGGCAGCACGGGCGGCAACCGCCGGCCTGGCAGTACGTCGCCGCGCCGGATCAGGTCCTGATAGAGCAGGCCGAGGTAAGTCATCATTCGCACCGCCATCCACGGGTCGGCGGTGCTCTGGAATTCAATCAGCAGGTAAAGATACACCCATTCACCGTCGGCCTTGACTCGCCAGACCACATCATCGGCGCGGTCGCGCAGGTCGTCGGTGACGTAGCTGCCGGGGATTTTTTCCAGCGTGGTGTAATCCAGGCTGTGCAGCCAGTCATCGGGGATGAAGCCCAGCACCAGGTCACGCACCACTTCGGGGGCGGAGAACAGCAGCTTGTAGGAGGCGTCGGTGTCGTGGGGCATGGGGGTATTGTAGCGCTTGTCAGGTGTGCTCAAACACCTCTCACGCCGAGTGATTTTTTCTTCGTCGCGTATTCCAGTTCGGAAAAGCTGGCTTGCTTTGTCATGTCACCATCCACGTTCAATGGGCTGATGTTCGCTGATCAGGAGGCTTAGATCCAGCGGTTGGGGAATAAATCAGTGTGTCCCCAGATACGTTCTTTGATACTGGGAAGTAAATTACCTATACTGTCAACGTATCTACATTTGTTTCAACGGAGATCGGCATGGCACTTCAATTCGTTAAGAAATGGGGTAACAGTCCCGCAGTGCGTTTGCCGGCCGCCATCATGGAAGCCGCACACCTCTCGCTTGATCAGCCCGTCGAAGTGCGAGCTGAGAATGGCCGTATCGTCATCGAGCCGGCAGCACCGGTCTACAGCCTGGATGATCTGCTGGCCGGCATTACAGCCAAGAACCGGCATACCGAGCAGGACTTTGGGTTGCCACAGGGTCAGGAGTTGCTCTGATGGCGGTGTACGTACCGGATGAGGGCGACATTGTCTGGTTGAATTTCACGCCACAGAGCGGACACGAGCAGGCAGGGCGGCGACCGGCTGTCGTCTTGAGTCCGAAGGCCTACAACCAGCGCTCGGGGCTATTGATCTGCGTGCCGATCACCAACCAGATCAAGGGTTATCCTTTCGAGGTCGTGCTTGGGGGGAATGGCGCAACCGGTGCAGCACTGGCCGACCAAGTCAAGAATCTCGACTGGAAATCCCGGCAAGCTGAACGCAAGGGGCAAGCCACACCGACCGAGATGGCCGAGATCAAGGCGAAGATCAAGGTGCTGCTCAAATTTGCCTGAGCTGCGTCAAAAAACCGTCGCCTGTCCCCTATATTCAGTTCGTCATAGCGCATCGCTGGGCGGTGGGAAACCATCAAGAAACAGCGGATAGTCCCCCGTTGGATGCCGATAGCTAGTAGCCAGTCACCATGATCTGAATCGACTGACAGGCGATTAGACCGTTTTCGGCATGAGTTTCATCTGACGTGTCGTTCCCGCGCAGGCGGGAACCCAGACCGCACCACAGTGTGCGCGGTGGGCATGGCGCAGGTAAGCGCTCGTGAGAACTCACCCCGCTGTGCGCTGTGGACACGCCTGGATTCCCGCCTGCGCGGGAATGACTCGGTGTCGTGCGGCGAGTAGTTCTTCATGGCGACATGAACCCTTGTGTTTCAACGTGACTGGCTACTAGGTTAAGCCGAACGAGCACGGTTTGCTTCGCGGTCTTAAACATTCAATGCCGTGTCAGCGTGGGGGCAGCAGGTGACGGGATGGCGTTGAGTTGAAAGGCTTGCCCCCGGTGAGCAGGGGGATTAGGGAGTCGACAGATTAAACGGAGTCTGTTCCCTATTGTTCCTCAGGCAGAAGGGATTTGCCATCCCCAAAACAAATGAGAACCATTGTCAAAAACTATCCTACCCGCTACCATATCCACCAGTATCATGTTTGTCAGCACCCTCAGGCATGACACCCCGCGCCAGCCATTCGCTCCTCTGTGACCCAATCTCGGTCCCTGCCCGGTTCAGATCACAGAGTCACGCCCAGCCAGCCTTGCAGCAGCCAGCACATCCGCATGCCCCCTGACAAAAGCGGTATCACCATGGGAAAATAGCGGATTATCTGGCACACAGCAGCCAGTGCGCTGCATTGAACCCCAACCGCCCTTCCCCAACGCACGCGGAAGCGCCACGTATCCGGCCTGCGGTTGCACCACCCAGCCCAATCCACAAGAGAGACACTGATGGCAAAGGTTTATTTAAGTAGCAACGACAGCTTTATCTTGTCCAGCCTGGCCCCCGTATACGGTGCGGAAGGCAGTGAAAAGCTGATTGCCGATACTGGTTCCGCCGGGGTGGTGGCCGACCAGAATATCGAGCGCATTGAACTGCCGGGCGCATCTAGCAGTTACAGTTTTCAGCAAACGGGAAATCAGCTGCGGATTTACCAGGGCAGCACCCTGTTTGCCACCCTGACCATTCAGGACGACAGCGATGGCACCTTGCTGGTGTTCAGCAATGGCGCGGTAGCGGTAAAAATCAGCAATGCTGGCATGACCCTGGGTGGCAGCAGCGTGCCTGCCAGCGCCGCCAGCCCGGTAACGCCGCTGACGCTGGATACCGGCACGCTGAGCACGGCCAAACAAGGACAAAGTGCAGGACAGAAATTTACCCTGACCAGCGCCACAGATACGCTGGTGCTCACCCAGGGCAATGACACCATTGATGGGGCCAGCGTAGCCAACAGCATCAGCGGCGATGTCATTGTAGACAGCAGCAGTACCGATAACGATATTGCCACCCTCAAGCTGACGCAAACCCCTGCCCGCCCGACCATCAGCCATGTGGAAACCATTGATGTGGCTTTTGAGGGGTTTAATGTCGTGTTTGATGCCACCACCGTGGACCACAGCACCATCAAGGTATCCACCACCACCGACAGCCAGACCAAAGCCAGCCTGACCGGGCTGAACACCAACCAAGTCAACGTGGACGTAAGCACAGGCATCAGCAATCTGGTGTTGGACAGCCTGGCAAACGGCACTGGCAGCAGCACCGTCAAGCTGGCCGGGGGCGCGCTCACCCTGTCCGCCAGCGCCAACCATCTGGCCACGCTCGGCCTGAATAGCGCGGGCAGCAGCGCCAATACCGTGACGCTGACCCACAACCCCGGTGCACTGGAGATTTCTGGCAACCAGAATCTGACCCTGGCAGGGGCGTTAGCCAATTTTAGCGGTGACACGCTGACCAATGGCCTGAGCAGCGGCGCAACCCTGACACTGAAAAATACCAGCACATTGGCCACGGCGGTCAACCTGAGCCAGGTAACGGTACGGCTATATGATCTGTCGGCAGATTCAGGCGGCCAGACGGTCACCCTGATGGCCGGAACAACCGACCTCACCCTGAATGACAGCAAGGCCCATGCCGCTACGTTTACCGCCAATGGCTCGGCCAGCAATGATGTGTTGAATGTCAGCGCCAAGCAAACCTACGGCGCTGGCGCATTCAAAACCGTGGGCTATGAAACGGTGAAAATCACCGACAGCACAAACACCGCCCAAACCCTGACCAGCGCTGATTTTGGCGCGGCCAACGTCAGCATCAGCAATCCCCAAAGCTACACCTTTGCCGGGTCGCTGGTGGCGGGCAATCTGGATGCCTCCGGACTGAGTGGCAGCGCCACACTGAGCGTCAGTGATTTTAGCAATGGCTCTGCCACCAGCAGCACTTTGATCGGCACTAATAATAACGATGTGATTGTGGTGGATAATAATCCAGGTGAGTTCATCACTGTAGATGCCAAAGAGGGTGCAAACAGTATCAGTGTCAAATCTGCGAGCGACACCAGCAATATGCTATTCAAAACAGGAGCAGGTGCAGATACACTAACCGGAGGGGGAGGGAACGATAATTTCATCAGTGGTGCTGGCGCAGATAGTATTACCATGGGTGCAGGTAATGACTTGGTGTTCGCCGAGGCAGGTGATGACAATATTATTGCAGGAATCAACCTAACTGCTACTGACACTCTGCAAGGGGGGGATGGTACGGACACGCTGACAGTGAGCGATGACACGGCATCTACCGACCTAGACAATGTTAGCAGTTTTGAAACTCTCACCCTGGCTTTGACGGGCAATGCGGCATGGGTGACTCGTGATCGCCTGATTGCCTCTGGCGCCACGTTGACGGTGACCCAAACCAACAACTTTTCACTGAACCTAGACGCCTCGGCGGAAACCGACGGCAAGCTGAGTGTCACCGCCAATGGCTCCAGCGCTCACACGGTGATTGGTGGTGCTGGAGCCGACACCATCACCATGGCGGCGTCCGCCACCGGGGCGAACAAAATCACCGGCGGTGGCGGCGCAGACACCATCGCACTGGGTGGCTCTAACAGCGGTGTGGTCTACCTGATTAACCCGACAGACTCCACCGTCAGCAGCTACGACACGATCACCGGTTTTCACAGCGGGTTTGACACCATTAATCTATCCGCAACCAACCTGAATCAGACATTTACCATTGCTGCCAATGTCACTGCTGCCGCTGGGGTGACTAACGGCATTGCCACTGGTAAATTCACTTTTGATAAAGCCGCCGCCACTTCATTAGCTGATGCAATCAGCCGGGTGGGGCAGGATGTCAAAACCAGCGGTAACGCTGTGGTGTTCACCTATAGCTCGAACGTGTATTTCTTTGCCGATATGGACAATACCACCGCCACCAGCAGTGATATCCTGATCAAACTGACTGGTGCAACAATGACCGACCTGATCGCCACAGGCGAAGCATTTGCCATGGCTTTATAAGAAGGTCAAGCACAGTCCCTCTGTCTCGCCAGAAAAACCCTGTAGCACAGCGCATTCACGCCCACTAAAGTGTAGCGCTGTGCTGCCACCTCTCTAACGCCCAAGCTGAATTGTCACAAGCCATACAGGCTAATAACGACTTAGCCATATTGCGTATAAAATAATGGTGGGCATATCCATTCGAGACATTATAACCATGTGGCTATGTGTGATATATCTTCCCCTAAAACTACACATCTAATGAAATTCATAGGGTTTGTAAGGTTATTTCCGAGCCAATGAACTGTTTAATTAATAAGAAACCGCCTCGTACAAGACGAGGCGGTTTCTTTGCCGTGATGAACTGGTGCGGGCAAGTCAATGCAACAGAACAAATACTTGCTGCACCATTTCATCCATCCTAATTAAGCCAGGAACAGGAAGTTAGCAGTTGCGACAGTGGTGACATCCGTGATACCGGTCAGGGTAACCAGCTCGGTGTAAGTGCCAGCAGAAGTCGGGGTGGTCGCGGTGGTGGCCAGGTTGTAGCCGCCGACGTGACCGTTGGTGCCATCAGTCCACACGATGATCAAGTCATCGTTGGCGCTCGGAGCACCAGCCAAGGTCAGAGCGCGGGAGCCACCAGACTCAATCGCCACTTTCATTGCGGCGGACGAAGAGAAGGTACCGTCAATCACGATCACGTTTTCGCCAGCAACCAGGCTCTTCGCTGCAGCAACGTGAACAACCTTGGCCACGGTGCCGGCAGTGATAGCCGTGGTACCGCTACCGTCCTTCGGAACACTCAGGGTGGAAGTGTCACCGATCGAGAAGGCGATCACGTCAGCACCGTTGGTGCCACTGATGGAGAAGTCACTGATGGTGTCAATGGTTGCGCCGTTGGCGATCACAAAACGATCGTCGCCGGTACCGCCGGTCAGGGTGTCAGCAAATGCACCACCGTTGATGGTGTCGTTGCCAGCACCGCCACGCAGGTTGTCAGCAGCACCGCCGCCGGTGATGCTGTCGTTGCTGGAGCCGCCAACCACGGTGGCAGCATTTGCACCAACGGTCACGGTCAGCTTGCCGGTCAGGCTGGAAGCAGTCAGCAGTTCGTTGGTGGTAGCAGTCCAGGTGCCGATGTTCAGGTCCTTGCTGCCGCTCACCACAACGGTGTCCACGGTAGTCGCGGTAGCATTAGTGTTCAACACGGTCAGGGTGGAGTCGATGGTGTTGTTGGTGATCACCAAGGTGCCCACGCCAGCGCCAGTCGTCACCGAATCTTGCACAGCGGCGGTAGCCGAAGTACCGGTCAGGTCCAGCTTCAGGCTGCCGCCACCAGCAGTGATGGCGGTGGTGCTGGCGTTGTCCACGTCGTAAGTCCGGGTGCCGTTATTAACCGAGAGCTTCAGGGTGGTGGCTTCGTTGATGGTGATGTTTGCACCAGTAGTGGCCGTCACGTTGATGGTGTCCACAGCCGCACGGTTGAAGAAGCTAGGAGCCGAAGTCAGGGTGCCGGTGGAGTGTTGCAAAGTAACAGCACCTGCACCAGCAGCCTTCTCAATCGCCACACCGCTTGTACGGGCGGCACCAGCCACAAAGTCCAGGTTGCCCTTCAGGGTCAGCGCTTGATCGCCACCCACGGTCACCTTGTTGCCAGTCGCCACGCCAGCCAGGGCAGCGGTGTTGGCCATGGTGATGGTGTTAGCAGCGGTCTTGCTGTTCAGGGTCAGCGTTTCGATGGTGCCAGCAGTCACGGTCAGACCGTTTGCGCCACCAGTCAGATTCACGGTGAAGGCATCAGTGCCAGTACCACCATCCAGAGTCAGAGTGGAGTTGGCCACAGCGTTCAGGGTGACGGTGTCACCGCCAGCGCCGCCAGTGATCGACACGGTGCTGGCAGCAGCGCCAGCGGTCACGTCAACGTTGCTGCCAGTGCCAGTAGCGGCAGTGCTGAAGCCCAGGATCGACACGTTGTCAGCAGTCACCACAGCAGCAGCCTTAGTGGCAGCGGCGTTGGCGACGGTGGCAGTAGCGCCAGACACGCCTGCAGCCAGCTTCAGGGTCTTGGTGCCGGTCACGTTGGCCAGATCCAGGCCCACGGAAGCGTAGGTGCCGGTAGCGTTGATGGTTTCAACGTTGGTGATGGTGGCGGTTGTGGACACGTAGCCGTTCATCGCCAGATTCAGGGTGTCCGAATCGGTGGTGCTGGAGTCGATCACCAGGTCGGTGGAAGCCAGGGTGCCAGCGGCGCCGGTGACAGTGTCGTTGCCAGTGGTCAGAACCAGGGCGTCCGGGGTGGAGTTGCTGGTCAAACTGAAAGCTTGGCCAGTGGTAGTGGTGCCGGTGGAGGAACCCGAACCAGTAGTGACGGTTGCGTCGATGGTGGTCGGGGTCACGGCAGCAGCAGCAGCGGACGGCACGGTAGCGCCACCCAGGGTCATGCCGGTAGCAGCAACTTTCACGCTCACGGAACCGTTGGTGAACACCACTTGGGTACCGTCGGTGTCATCTTGCACCGGAATGGTGGCCACCAGGGTGGTGCCGCTGAACACCTTCAGTTGGTTGCCCGACTGTTGGAAGGTGTAAGCGCTGGAAGCGCCGGCCAGGTCAACACGTTCCACGTTCTGGTCAGCCACCACGCCGGTTGCGCCGGAGTTGACGATCAGCTTTTCGGTGCCGGTAGAACCGAACACGGAAGCAGCGCCGGACAGGGTGAAGGTGTCGCCAGAATCAAGATAAATCTTAGCCATCTTTAAAAGCTCCTAAAAATTTTCCGGTTCCCCACTGAGCCAGTCAGCTCAGTGAGGGAACATTACAAGTTAATTACCCGAAATTAATCAGGCCAGGCTACCAGCACCGAAGGCGGTGTTGAAGGAGGACACACCGAAGATACCGGCATCGGTTGCTGCCGGGATACCGGTCAGTTGAACCACCACGGTTTGACCACCGGAAGCGTACTGCACTTCAACGATACCATCGGTAAAGCTGGCGTTGTTGACAGTGGCCAGGCCAGCGGTCGGGAACACCAGCTTGTCGCCAGCGCCAAAGCCAGCGATGTTGTAGGTGTAGTTGCCCAGCGCCACGTTGAAGGTGGTGTTGGTAGCTGCGGTTTCGGTAACCGAACCAGCAGCAGTCACAGCCACGGTGCCAGCGGTGCCGGTACCAGTGCCAGTACCACCAGTGCCAGCGGTGCCGTTCAAGCCGGTCGGGCCGTTGGTCAGGAAGTAGTTGGTGGCGCTGGAGTTGGTGAAGTTGGCAGCGGTCAGGCTGGTCCAAGCCACGTCGGCCAGGTCGATGGTGCCTTGCAGGGTGGCCACAGCGTTGGAGGCACCAGCAGCGTCAACCACGGTGTACACCGAAGCGACGTTGTGTGCGTTCACCGACAGGAACACGTGGTCTTGTGCAGCAGCGTTGGCAGCGTTGAACAGGGCTTCAACGGCAGCCTTTTCGGTCACGGTAGCCGAGGTTGCCAGGGTGGTGGCGGCCTGGATGGTGATCGACTTGTCGGTGGTGTAAGCCGCGGTCAGGGTGGTGCCCTTCAGCGCGGTGAAGTCGAAGTAGTCTTGACCGAAGCCGCTGTCGTCGAAGTTCACCACGGTGTCGTTACCGAAGCTGGTGCCGATCACGATGGTTTCGTTGCTGGAAGCAGCAGCGGAGGTGCCTTCGGTGGTGCCCAGCACGATCACGTCGTTGTCAGCGCCCGGCAGAACCAGGTTGTCGCTGGTGGACAGGCTGTTGTTGCCGGTGATGCTGGCAGCGCCGTCGTTGGCCATAGCGGTGACGTAGTCGCCGTTGGTCACGCTGAATGCGGTGTAGGCAGCAGCGATGGCAGCAGACACGGTAGCAGCGGTCGGAGCGGTCAGGCCGTAAGCAGCGCCAGCAGCAGCAATTTCGGTAGCCGACAGGGCAGCCACTTCAGTTGCGGTCAGCGGGGTCAGGGTGACGGCCAGATCGGTGGTGGCCATTGCGCCGTCGATCAGGGACTTCACCACCAGGCTGTTAGCCGGGCCGTCTTCGGCAACCAGCAGCTTGCTCAGCACGGCGTCGCCGTTGATGGCCTTCTTGATGGCCTGGTTGATTTCCAGGTCGGTGGTCTTGTAGCTGGTGCCGGTCACGGTCACAGCGGTAGCGGTCGGGATGCCTTGGAAGGTGACAACCAGCTTGCTGTTGTAGAAGTTGTACGATTCGTTGGTGTCCGAACGCAGGTCGTTGATGTTGCGACCGGAAGCGCCGTACAGGCCAGCAGCCGGAGCAGCGCCGAAGGCGGTCACTTGGTCAACGGTGTTGAACACCCACTGGCCCTTCACGTAGGAAGTGGCAGCGCCGCTGTAGCCGGTAGCGCCCGAGGTGGTCACGGCTTGGAAGCCGGTGTTGTCGGTGTAGATGGTGTCGTTACCAGCGCCACCGTCGATCTTCACATCGCCAGCACCCGGGGTCCAGATGGTGTCGTTGCCAGCGCCGCCGCTCACGGTGACGTTGTTGTTCAGATCCTGGTTGTTGTACCAGTTTTGGCCATTACCCGGGTTGTTGCGCACGCCAGCAACGATGTCGTTGTTGATCAGCTTCAGGGTGATGGAGTCGTTACCTGCGCCACCGTCGATGTTGAAGGTGAAGTCTTCACGGCCAGCAACCACCAGGCTGCGGCTGGATACCACGGAGCCATCAACGTCAACCACGATCTTGTCGTTGCCGGTGCCGGTCAGGTAGTTGAAGTTGGCGATCGAGCCAGTGCCGAAGCCATTCACGCCGTCGCCGGTGTTAACGGTTTCTTTCGGGTTGGCTTGGGTGTCAACCAGGTTCATGTACTTGGCGATGGAGCGTGCGGTCACTTCAGCGGTGAACGACAGGTCGCCAGCAAATGCAGCGTTGGTGGCCACACCAGCGGAGTTGGACGATGCGCCGGAAGCGTCGATCAGGCGAACGTCGGAGAAACCGTAGGCGTTGTGCTGGGTAGCGGAACCCGGCAGGGCGGCGTCGATGCCGGTGCCGTAGCTGGTGGCGGTGCCGGTGGTGGACACAGCGGTCGGAGCCACGTTGTTGTCAACGTTGCTGTTGCCCAGGGTCAGTGCCACGTTGCCATTGACAGTCAGGTCGCCCTTGTCTTTTTCGGTGGTCACGTAGGCAAAGCTGCTGCTGGTGGTGGCACCATTCTTGATCACAACTTCTTGCAGGGTGTTGTTGGTCGAGTTGATGGTTTGCAGCTTGCTGTTGTCGCGCACTTCGATTTCGAAGCGTTCAACGCCCAGGGAGGTGGAGGTGTCGCCCACGGACAGGCCACCGATTACCAGGTCGCCACCGGTGGAGCCACGGCCCACGTCGTCCAGGATAACCTTGGAGGTGACTTTTTCGGTGCTGGTGCTGGCAGCGGTAGACATGTTGGTGTGCAGGCCGGAGCTCGGCGGCACGGCGCCAGCGGCAACCCAGCCAGAGCCGGTGCCGGTGGTCACTGCTTCACCCTTGGTGCTGGTCAGGGTGATGGTGGTGCCGGTTTGCGGGCTGCCCAGGGTGTCGGACACGGTGAACGAACGACCAAAGTCAACGGTGAAGTTGGCCAGTTCCGGCACAGCCTTGACGGCGTCGGTGATGGCGGTTTTCAGTTCGGCGTAGGTCAGCGCGTTGTCGATGGCGGTGGAAGCAACCTTCACCAGCTTGCCGTTCACGTAGAACTGGAAGCCGTTGTACGGGTTGTCTTTCAGCGGGCCGGTGCCGGCAGCGTTGGAACGGGTGTCCATCACTTCCAGGGTCAGGGTGCTGCTGGCGTTGTTGGTGGCGCGCAGGGACAGTTGGTCGAAGTACACACCGTAGTCAACATGGCCCGGGTCGGTTTCGACCATGGCGATGGTGATGTCCTTGGTGATCTGGGTGTCCAGAATGCGGACATCTTCGATCAGCAGGTCAGCACGGCTGTTGTTGGATTCCCACTGGTTCACGCCAACCATGCGTTGTGCGTCGATTTGCACTTCGCTGGTGGAAGCAGTGTTGTTGTCGGTGCTGTCCTTGGATACGGCTTGGGCGCGGATCGACACGGTTTCCACATCGCTGGTTTCAGCGGTGATGGCAAAGTTTTGCGAGTTGCCGATGTCGGCGCTCAGGGTGTCGGTGCCGCCGCCGCCAGCGATCTTGTCACCGGATTGCAGGGTGTTCGAGTTGTCGAAGATGCGAGCGGTAAAGGTGTCGTTGCCGGTGGTGCCAACGATGTTGTCCTGGCCGGTGGTCAGCGAGGCACTCAGCGAAGCAGCAGCAGCGCCGCTGGCCACGGTGGTGGTCAGGGCCGGCAGGGCAGCGGTGGCAGCGGTCACGGTGGACGCTTGGTCGGTCACGGCGCTCAGCCAGGTCTTCACTTGGGACAGGGTGGCGTTGCTGGCTTGTGCGTAGCCAACGATTTCCGAGGTGGTGTCCAGAGCGGTGGTGAACGAGGTGGCAGCAGCAACCTTGTTGTCGATGATGGTCTTGTCGGTGCCTTGGGCGCCAGCGTTCACGGCGTTGGCGATGTTGCCCACGGTGACCTTGCCTGCGTCCAGCTGGCCAACCCAGTAGTTCAGGCCAGCCACGTCCGGGCTACGGCCAAACAGGTTTTGGTAAACGGTATTCACAACTTGGGTGCTGTTCTGACCGGTGAACAGGGCCTTGTACTCTTGCGAACCAGCAAAAGCGTTGAACAGGTCAGCGATGCTGCCGTTGTAGCTGGTCCAGTAGTTCAGGCCAGCAACGTCAGCCGGGCGATTGAAAAACGCCACATAAGCATTTTGAATTTGTGCGGTGGTCAAAGCCATTGTTTACAGCTCCTTGGAAGAATATTCTTGTTAAGACACCCGCCGGCCAACCGGAGACACTGACAGGCGCCTGGTGCAGTAGATTGCGAAGCGTATAGTGTCAGGTTGTGGTTGCCGAGGGTGTGATGTACGTCACATTTCATGGCAGAGCGTGCGAGTGTTGCGTAATAGCAACAGCGGCCATTTTATGGGGCGTTGACGTGCTGTCAAGCTTGATTCGGTGGATGGTTTTGTGGATAAGCCGTGTATTGTTTGGGTGTTGATTGAATTTATTTTTGTTTTTCAATCGGTTACCAGTGGCCAGTTTACCGCACTATCAGCAGGGCGTGTGCCGTGAATTTGTGCTGGAATGCACAAATTGTGTGTAAGGGGCTTGATGGGGAGCGGAGTGGTACTTGGAGGCGATGTGCTTGGTTCGCCGCCCTGCGGCTGATGAATGCCAGCGCGTGGCTTTCTGCTGTTGCGGGGTCGCGCTCATGGAGACCAAGCATCGACTACAGCGATGGGACGGGTGCGGAGGTCGCCAGAACAATGCTCAATGCCGGGTTTCACCAAACACCTCGTCCAGCGATTTGGCCTCCAGCACACGATCACCCCAGGTTTCCAGCTGGGCGGGCGTGGCAGCGGCAATGCTGGCCAGGTGCATGGCCGACAGCGCGCCAAAGCGGCGGGTCAGTTGTCGTTGCAGTAACAAGGCTTCACCCTGTTGCATGCCCTGCTGGATACCTTGCTGCATCCCCTTGGCAATCGCCTGCGCTTCCCAGCGGTCAATATTGGTTTCCAGCATTTCCATCCCTTTCGTCAATTCTTCGGCATCGGGCACGGCCAGTCCGGGCATTTTGCGCTGCAACCGGTGTTTTATCCAGCGCGTCACCACCCGGTCGATGCGTTGCTTGAACGGGGAGTGGGCGACGGCGTCAGCCAGGTTGCGGATGGCGCGTTTGGCAGCGGCGGTGTCTGGCGTGTGTTCAAAACAAAAGATGGCTGCCACCACCCGGTGCATATCTTCCAGTTCGGCGGCGGCAAACGCGCCTTGATCGAGCAGCCAGAATTTCAGCCGGGGCTGAAACGGCTTGAGCACCTGCGGATGGACGCGGATCAGATCGTAGAGTTCGCTGCTTTGCCGCCAGCGGGCGTCGCCGTTGTACAGCACGATGGGCAATACCGGGGGCAGCCCTTCGGCGGGATTGACTGCCTTGCTGCGCAGCAGATGGTCGTAAAGCGCAGCCACATATTGCAGCATCCGCGCCGGCATGGTGTCGTCCGGGGTGGATTGGAATTCCAGCAGCAAATACAAGTAAATCCGCCGTCCCTGCAATTCGACCGACCAGACAAGATCATCCGCGCGCGGCTTCATCGCTGGAGTGACGTAGTTGCCGTTTTCCAGCCGCAAGGTGGTGTAATCCAGCAAAGCGGACACCCCCGGCGGGGCAAAAGCTTCCAGCAGTTCCTGCACCAGTTCGGCGTGGGAAAACAGGTATTTATAACCGCTGTCGTGGAGGTGTGCCATCGCCCAAGTGTAGCGTGACGGATGGGTGGGCTCAAGCTGCTACTTCAGGGCGGCAGAGGGTTGATGCGCTTGCCCTGGGGATACGACGCCCGGCAGCCGGGCGTCGCACTGAGCCACGCGCCCAATCTGCTATTTCTTCACGCCCCACAACGCCACGCCGGTGGCAACGGTCAGGTCGTCGATCCGGGATTGAAAGGTATAGCCGGCCTGGGTGCTGGCTTGAGCGCCGGCCAATACGCCTTGCACGGTCATGTTATTGCCGTCCAGAAACTGGCTGGCGCAGCTGAAGGTGCCATCACTGCCTTGGATCGAAAATAACCTATTTGCCAAAAAAACCTAATAGGTTACAATCAGCGTATGGAAAAAAGCATTCCGCACAACAAGTTGCATGTGGTCAAGGCATTGATCAAGGCCGGTCAGGTCAGAGCCACGGCTACCGCGTTTTGTGGAGCGCGTGAGCTGGGTATCAACAACTTGGCAGGGATGTGCGCAGTGGTGAAGGCGCTTACTTCCGCTGATTTCTACAAAAGCATGACCACTCACGCCGACCACCGTATTTGGCAAGATGTGTACCGCACTCGGTTAGCGGGCGAAGCTGAGGTGTACCTAAAGTTGACAGTGATTGATGACTTGCTGGTTGTTTCGTTCAAGGAGCTTTAACCATGAAATGTCCTGTATGCGGCGCGGTTGAGTTGATTCACGATACGCGCGACATTTCCTATGCCTACAAGGGCGAATCCACCATGATCCCTGCGGTGACGGGCGAGTTCTGCCCTGCGTGTGGCGAAGTTGTTCTGAACCGCGAGCACGGCGATCGTTATAGTGAAATGATTGGTGTATTCCAGCGACAGGTGAATTCGGCATTCGTCGATCCTGGCTATATCACCCGGGTGCGTAGAAAACTTGATCTCGATCAGCGTCAGGCAGCCGAACTCTTTGGCGGTGGTGTGAATGCGTTTTCACGCTACGAAAACGGCAAGACCAAGCCACCGCTGGCTTTGGTCAAGCTGTTCAAACTGCTAGACCGTCATCCTGATCTACTCGACGAATTGAGAGCCACCTAAACTTGCCGCTAATCGGAACCCACCGGCGATGAAGGGACCAAAGACGCGCTGATTTATTCAGAAAAATCGTTTTTGCCAAAAACAGAACTCAGCAAAATCAAAACCCTGGATCCCCACCTTCGCGGGGATCCAGGGTTTTTTCAGCGTTCCCTGGGCACAGCAGCCCCCCCAATCACTATTTCTTCACGCCCCACAACGCCACGCCGGTGGCAACGGTCAGGTCGTCGATCCGGGATTGAAAGGTATAGCCGGCCTGGGTGCTGGCTTGAGCGCCGGCCAGCACGCCCTGTACGGTCATGTTATTGCCGTCCAGAAACTGGCTGGCACTGCTGAAGGTGCCATCACTGCCTACATTGCCTTGCGCCTGGCGCGTCAGGCGGATGTCTTGTGACACCAGGTCAAACTGGGTGGCAAAGCGGCTGCGGTCAAAGTCGATCGACAGGCTGGCATTTTCCAGGCTGGCCAGCTGGGTGGCACCATTGCGCTGAAACTGCGCCATGCTGCCTTGCAGGGCAAAGTTCAGGTTGCCAGTCGGGGCTTGCCAGCTGGCGTTCTGGTGGCGCAGCAGGGCAAAGTCGCCGGTCAGGGCAGCCATCCGGTAGCCTTCGGTGCCCAGGGTGTCCAGATTGATGCTGGCCGATTGTTCGGCAATGGTTTTCCAGCGCCCCCAGCTGATGGGTGCTACCGAGTTGGGCAGGGTGACAGCCGGTGCCGTGCTGCCGTTTACCACGGTGGCTTTATCCAGTTCGGCCAGCTTGAGCGGCACCAGGCTGGATTCCAGGCTGGTGTCGGATGAGCGGCGGATGCTGTTGCGCGAAGTTTTGCCTGGCTCATCCGGAAGCGGCGGGGTGTTCACATCGGGCAATAGCGCCTTGCCCCGGATCAGTTCGGGCACTTGCTGGCCCCGGCTGATTTGCAGCACTTCGGCACTTTGCCGGGCAAACAGTTCGCGGCTGTTCGGGCTTTCGCACGGGCCGTTGCCATCGGGTGAGCAACCCTGGCCGAAGCCGCTGACCACGACGCCTCCGGATAAAACCGCAATACGGGTGGTTTGTGCATCGGTAAATACGGTAAAGTCGGTGCCCCGCACGCCGATAGCAGCAATTGGCGTGTTGAACCGGAAATTTTGCCGGGCATTTTTCACCGCCTGGCCGGAAATACTGCGCGCCACACCCTGCTGGAGCTCAATTTTGAACCGACTGTTGGCCGGTGTGTCAGTATCGGCCTGGTAGGCGACAATGCTGGCTTCACTGTTTGGCCGCAAAATCAGGAAACCGTTGTCCACCGTCTTGATGTAGAGATAGCCATCTGCGCCAGTGCTCAGACGGTCGCCGGGCTGAACGCTGTTGCCGGCCTTGGCCGGCTGGCCCTGCAGGCGGACTTCGCCCACGCTGAGCACCACCTTGCCGGCTTCGCCGGCCCAGCAAACAGTGGCCAGGCTAAACAGCACAGCAGCAAGCAGGTGGCGGATAGGGGTATGGATGCCCATTATTCGGTACTCCCTGTGAAACTCTCTTCATGCAGCCATGCCAGCAGCGTGTTCGCCAGCGGGTTGGCTGCATGTTTGAATATAGCGTAGATGGATCATTCAAGTAGATGGATAGCATAGCATTGTGGGTGTTCCCCAACACGGAAAAATTGCTGGAATGAGGGTCCCACATTCTGCCGGACAAGCGGCAAACACACGCGGCATCCGTTGCTGGGCCACCTTGCTGCTCGGCCTGCTGATGCTGCTGCCTTTCCCTGCGTGGGCGGATACTGACGCCCCTGCTGCCAACCCGTATCTGGAGGCGATGCAACCGCTGATCGAAGGCCGTTTTGAAGAGGCCAGCGAAGCGTTGCACCGGCTGGTGGCGCAGGAGCCGGAACACGCCGGAGCCTGGCTGGATCTGGCCATCCTGCAATGCCGGCTGGGCAATGCCGAAGAAGCCGAAATCCTGTTTCAGGCGATTGAGGTGCGCTTTGATCCCCCCCCCGGCATCCGGGAAATCATTGCCCTGCAGCGCGCCAAAGGCTGTCAGGCTCCTGCGCCACGCTGGGAAGGACGCCTGCGCCTGAGTCGCGGCAGTGACGACAATGTCAATCAGGGGGCGAGCAATCCCAACTTTACTATCGGCCAGGGCAGCAATCTGTTGAGCCTGGTGCTGTCACCCGAGTTTACCCCGCAGCGCGACCGCTTTAATAATCTGTCGCTGGAGGGGTCGGTCAGCGGCGCGAATGGCTGGCAAGGGTATGCCCAGTTACAGGCCCGCCGCTACGATCATCTCTCGCGCTACAACAGCGTGTCCACTTCGGTGGGGGCGGAGCGGGTGCGCCGCTTTGCCGGCTGGGATACCCGGCTGGGGGGCTCACTGGGGCTGACCCAGTTGGGCGGGAAGGACTACCAGCGCTATGTCTCGCTGAATGCCTGGCTGACCCCGCCGCTGCCGCTGCCTGCAGGTTGGCAATTGAGTGGGCTGACCGGGGTCAGCCACGTGATGTACCCGTCGCGCTCGTATTTTGACTCCAGCCTGTGGGAAGCCCGTGGCGTGCTGACCTATCAGCAAGGCCCCATCTGGCTACAGGGCAGCGGCGGCTACGGGGTGGATATTGGCAATGGTGCCCGCGCCGGCGGCGACCGGCACGGCCTGTTTGCCAGCCTGTCGGCACGCGCCGCACTGGGGGGCGGCATGCTGGGTGAACTGGGCTGGTTGTATCAGAGCTGGGCGGGTGCCCGCAGCTATTCTCCCGGCCTGATCGACGTGGCCCGCCGCCAGCACACCCAGCTGTTGCGGGCGATGGTTTCGCTGCCGCTGAGCAAGGAACACGGGCTGTTTCTGGAGTATCGCATGGTGCGCAATCGGGAGAATATTTCCCTGTTTGCCTACCAGAGCCGCAGCGTGCAGCTGGGCTGGCAGTGGCAGTTTGGCCGCTAGCAAACACGGGGAAATCATCTTGGCGCCCCCCCCTGATGTTTGCCTCTGACCGACGGTAATGCCTACAATACCCCATGGCACATCTGCACGATACCGGTTACAAGTTCCTGTTTTCACACGCCGATCTGGTGCGTGAGCTGCTGGAAACCTTCGCCCCGCCAGGCCTGGCCCCCTTGCTGGACTACGCCACCCTGCGCCGCGAAACCGGCAGTTTTATCACCCCGGCCATGAAACAGCGTGAAGACGATATTGTCTGGTCGGTCGAGTTGAGCGGCCAGCGCATCTATCTGTATCTGCTGCTGGAGTTTCAATCCTCGGTGGACCGAGGCATGCCGGTGCGGATCATGCAATATGTGTCGGCCTTGTATGACCATCTGGTGCGCAGCAAAACCGTTGACCTGGCCCAGGGCTTGCCGCCCGTGCTGCCGATTGTGTTGTATAACGGCGACGCCCGCTGGAAGTACAGCCCGGAAGTGTTCAACCTGATCCAGCCGCATCCCACGGTATTGAGCGAATTCCAGCCACGGCTGAAGTTCTGGCTGCTGGACGAAGGCCGTTTCAGCGCCAACTATCTGGAAGGCTTGCAAGGCGTGGTGGCGGCCATCTTCCGGATGGAACACCCGAATGACACCGAAGAAACCCGACAGGCCATCCGCTATTTTGGCCAGATGGTGGCCGACTCACCGTTCAGGGCAAGCATTGGCCGGGCCGCGATGGAGTGGCTGCACTACCGCCTGAGCCACAAAATGCCAGGCCTGGATGTCCCTGATATCGACCAACTGCTGAAAGGAACCGACATGCTGGAAACCCGCGTGGCCAAATGGCGTAGTGACGCAGTGCTGGAAGGAAAACGGGAAGGGCTGCAGGAGGGAAGGCAGGAAGGACGGCGAGAGGGCCGACAGGAAGGGCGGCAAGAAGGGCGAAAAGAAGGACGGCAGGAGGGCCGACAGGAAGCGGAACACAGCACCCGGCTTCAGCTGTTGCAACTGCTGCTCAACAAGCGCTTTGGCCCGCTCGATCCGGCGATTCTGGCACGCTTGCCACTGGCCAGCACGGCCCAGTTGGATGACTGGTTTCAGCGCGCGCTGGATGCTGCCAGCCTGGCTGAGGTGTTTGACCTGCACTGAGCGCCAGCGACTTATCTGGATGCTATATCAGCGCCTGCACGTTATGATACCCCATGGCACATCTGCACGATACCGGCTACAAGTTCCTGTTTTCACACGCCGACCTGGTGCGTGAGCTGCTGGAAACCTTCGCTCCACCAGGCCTGGCCCCCTTGCTGGACTACGCCACCCTGCGCCGCGAAACCGGCAGTTTTATCACCCCGGCCATGAAACAGCGTGAAGACGATATTGTCTGGTCGGTCGAGCTGAGCGGCCAGCGCATCTATCTGTATCTGCTGCTGGAGTTTCAATCCTCGGTGGACCGGGGCATGCCGGTGCGGATCATGCAATATGTGTCGGCCTTGTATGACCATCTGGTGCGCAGCAAAACCGTTGACCTGGCCCAGGGTTTGCCGCCCGTGCTGCCGATTGTGTTGTATAACGGCGACGCCCGCTGGAAGCACAGCCCGGAAGTGTTCGACCTGATCCAGCCGCACCCCACGGTACTGAGCGAATTCCAGCCACGGCTGAAGTTCTGGCTGCTGGACGAAGGCCGTTTCAGCGCCAACTATCTGGAAGGCTTGCAAGGCGTGGTGGCGGCCATTTTCCGGATGGAACACCCGAACGACACCGAAGAAACCCGACAGGCCATCCGCTATTTTGGCCAGATGGTGGCCGATTCACCGTTCAGGGCAAGTATTGGCCGGGCCGCGATGGAATGGCTGCACTACCGCCTGAGCCATAAAATGCCAGGCCTGGATGTCCCTGATATCGACCAACTGCTGAAAGGAACCGACATGCTGGAAACCCGCGTGGCCAAATGGCGTAGTGACGCAGTGCTGGAAGGAAAACGGGAAGGGCTTCAGGAAGGGCGAAAAGAAGGACGGCAGGAAGGCCGGCAAGAAGCGGAACACAGCACCCGGCTTCAACTGTTGCAACTGCTGCTCAATAAGCGCTTTGGCCCGCTTGATCCGGCCATTCTGGCCCGCTTGCCACTGGCCAGCACCGCCCAGCTGGATGACTGGTTTCAGCGCGCGCTGGATGCTGCCAGCCTGGCCGAGGTGTTTGACCTGCACTGAGCGCCAGCGACTTATCTGGATGCTATATCAGCGCCTGCACGTTATGATACCCCATGGCACATCTGCACGATACCGGCTACAAGTTCCTGTTTTCACACGCCGACCTGGTGCGTGAGCTGCTGGAAACCTTCGCTCCACCAGGCCTGGCCCCCTTGCTGGACTACGCCACCCTGCGCCGCGAAACCGGCAGTTTTATCACCCCGGCCATGAAACAGCGTGAAGACGATATTGTCTGGTCGGTCGAGCTGAGCGGCCAGCGCATCTATCTGTATCTGCTGCTGGAGTTTCAATCCTCGGTGGACCGGGGCATGCCGGTGCGGATCATGCAATATGTGTCGGCCTTGTATGACCATCTGGTGCGCAGCAAAACCGTTGACCTGGCCCAGGGTTTGCCGCCCGTGCTGCCGATTGTGTTGTATAACGGCGACGCCCGCTGGAAGCACAGCCCGGAAGTGTTCGACCTGATCCAGCCGCACCCCACGGTACTGAGCGAATTCCAGCCACGGCTGAAGTTCTGGCTGCTGGACGAAGGCCGTTTCAGCGCCAACTATCTGGAAGGCTTGCAAGGCGTGGTGGCGGCCATTTTCCGGATGGAACACCCGAACGACACCGAAGAAACCCGACAGGCCATCCGCTATTTTGGCCAGATGGTGGCCGATTCACCGTTCAGGGCAAGTATTGGCCGGGCCGCGATGGAATGGCTGCACTACCGCCTGAGCCATAAAATGCCAGGCCTGGATGTCCCTGATATCGACCAACTGCTGAAAGGAACCGACATGCTGGAAACCCGCGTGGCCAAATGGCGTAGTGACGCAGTGCTGGAAGGAAAACGGGAAGGGCTTCAGGAAGGGCGAAAAGAAGGACGGCAGGAGGGCCGACAGGAAGCGGAACACAGCACCCGGCTTCAGCTGTTGCAACTGCTGCTCAACAAGCGCTTTGGCCCGCTCGATCCGGCGATTCTGGCACGCTTGCCACTGGCCAGCACGGCCCAGTTGGATGACTGGTTTCAGCGCGCGCTGGATGCTGCCAGCCTGGCTGAGGTGTTTGACCTGCACTGAGCGCCCTCCGTGCATCTCGTTACCCGGCGTGTCCCCGACCTACCGTAAACACCGCCATCATCGACTCGGTACCACGCAGCTGAATGCTGCCCAGCGGAATCAGCGTGTGCTGGGTGATGCGGCTGGCGGCTTCGCTGCCAATGATGATATCTGCCGGCAGGGTGCGCGCGGCGGATTCCAGCCGTGAGGCAAAGTTGATGCAGTCGCCCACGGCGGTATAGCTGCTGCGGAAGGTGGTGCCCAGGTCGCCCACCAGTGCCAGGCCGCTTTCGATGCCGATGCGCACGCGCAATGGCGGCAGCGCCTCGGCATGGCGTTGCTGGTTGAGCGCAGCCACTGCCTGCAAAATATCCAGTGCCGCTGACACCGCGCTGTCAGCCTGTTCCGGGCAGGGCAGCGGCGCGCCCCAGAACGCCACCAGGCCATCTCCGGTGTATTTGTCCAGGGTGCCGCTGTGCGCCAGGACGGGCGCGGTCAGCCGTTCGAGAAAGTCCCGGATCAGCCGGGCGGCGTCGGGCAGCGACAGCGCGGCCATGGTGCGAGTGTAGCTTTCCATGTCGGCTATCAGGATGGTGACTTCGCGCAGGGTGGGGGTCAGGGTGTCGAGCATACCCCGGCGCACCAGTTCATTGAGCACCGATGGCGCGACATAGCGGGAAAACGTGCTGAGCAGGCGCTTGTTGCGCTGCTGGGTTTGCCACCATTCAAACGGGATGGCGGTGGCCAGTAGCAGCAAATAGGCGCTGAGTGGCGCGCTGATGGACCACTCGGCCCCGCGCTGCACGCCCCACAGCCCGAGCAGCAGCCAGCTGCCGGTCAGCAACAGCAGTAACAGCACATTGCCCCAGGCGGGCAGGCGCGGCATGGTGAAGACAAACAGCAGCGCGCTGGTCAGCACCCACAGCGCCAGCAGGCCACGGCCATGCCAGGGGTGCTGGCCACTGCCCTGCTGCACATCCAGCAGCGCCGACAGGCTGGCGGCATGCACCAGCACGCCGGCATTCAGCGGGGCCAGCGGCGTGCTGACATGGTCGCCCAGGCTCAGCGATGAGGCCCCCACCAGCACATAGCGTCCGCCCAGCAGGGAGGGTTCCACCCGCTGCTGCAGGATGTCGGCGGCAGAAATCACCGTATACGCCTGCCATTGGTAGGGGTAGGGAATCCGCCAGGTGGCTTCGTCCAGCTGGGGCAAGCTGGAGGGGCTGCCCGGCGGCTGGGCGCAATCCAGTACAGTGGCGGCAAACAGCGGATAGTCGCGGCCCTGAAACCGGGTGAGCGGGGCCAGCCGGCGCAGCACGCCGTCGCTGTCTGGCCGATAGCCAATATTGCCCAGGCAGCGCGCCTGGCTCAGGCCGGCATGGTTGGCAATATAGCCGTGGGCCGCCACAACCTGAGCCGGGTCAGCCCGCGCCGGCTGGCCGCCGCTCAGTTGCCCTTGCTGCAGCGGCACACTGCGGGCGGTGTAGTCAAAGATTTGCGCCAGGGTGACGGGCGCGTGTTCGGCCAGCAAGGCCAGCCGGGCGTCGCCGGCGGGGTCGGCGGGCTCGGGAAACAGGATATCCACGCCAATGCCGCGCACCTGGTAGTGGGTGAGCAGAATTTCCAGCAGGTCGGCAATGCGCTGGCGCGGCCATGGCCACGGTCCGAGCTGCTGCAGGCTGGCTTCGTCGATGTCAATTACCGCCACCCGGTGTTCGGGCTGCTGGCTGGCGCTGACCTGATGCTGCAGGTCGCGCAGTGCTTCGTCAAACCGGGTCAGCAGTTGCGGGCGCTGCCACTCCACCCAGCCGGCCAGGCAGCAGGCCAGCAGCACCAGCCCCAGGCGAATGCCAAGCAGTTGGGCCGGGCGGGGCAAGCGCATCGCACGCGATCAGGCCAGGCCGCGCGACTGCAGCACGCGCCGGTATACCGCCAGGGTTTCGGCGGCGCATTTTTCCCAGCTGAACGCGGTGGCCTGCACCAGGCCCAGATCTGCCCGGCGGCGGGCTTCGTCGCGGTCGTCGAGCAGGCGATGCAGCCCTTCGCGCATGGCATCCACGTCGTCTGGTGCCACTTGCACACCGGCGTCGCCCACCACTTCCGGCAGCGAGGTGGTGTTAGACACCAGCACCGGTACCCCGGAGGCCATGGCTTCCAGGGGCGGCAGGCCAAAGCCTTCATAACGCGACGGGTAGGCAAATGCCGCTGCGCCGGCATACAACAGCGGCAGCACGGCGTCGTCCACATAGCCCATGAAGCGCAGTTCGCCCCGGCTGACCAACTGCTGGGCCGACGCCATCAGGCCTTCGGTGCGCCAGCCCGGCATGCCCACCACCACCAGCGGATAGCGCTGGCGCACGGCGTCGGGCAGGCCGGCGTAGGCTTCAAACAGGGTGGTGAGGTTTTTGCGCGGCTCCAGCGTGCCCACGCTGAGCAAATAGCCGCCAGGGTTCAGTGCCAGCTCGGCCAGTGCCGGCTTCAGGCTGTCGGCAGAACGCGGGGCAAACCGGGGGTCGGCGGCCAGCAGGGTGACGGTAATGCGCGAGTCGTCCACGCCAAAACGCTGCTGCACGGCCCGGCGGGTGGCTTCGGAAATCACAATGATGTGATCGACCCGCTCCACCGCAGGCGGCAGCTCGCGGTGCATGATGCTGACCCGTTCCTCCGGATGGGTTTCCGGATGGTCAAAACAGGACAGGTCATGCAGGGTGATGACCGTCGGGCCTTCGTAGGGCAGCGGCAGCAGGTTTGGCTCGTGGTACAGATAGCCCTCGCGCAGGATCCGCCGGCTGGTCCAGGTAAAGCGGGTTTCTTCCACCAGCCGTTTCAGCTGGCGTGGACGCGGCAGGATTTTGCGCAACAGGCTGTAGCCGGCCTGCAGGGAGCGGGTGGTGTTGGCGGAGGGCAGATGCAGACCGCGTTCGTAGCGCATGCCATACGACATCAGCAAGTCGATGTCTGGCTGGCGCACCAGCTCGCTGCACAGCTGGCGGGTGTACTGGCCAATGCCGGTCAGCGGAGACAGCAGGGGAATACCGTTTACAAGAAGTTTCATGCTTGATAGAGCCCTTCCGGGGCCAAACTGATAAAAATCACTGCGGCCAGCAAACCCAGCATATTCCCGAGCATGTCGTACCAGCAAAACCCGCTGCCATAGCGGGCGTCCCAGATTTCCTTGCCCAGCCCGGCCAGCCACACGGCCAGCAGTGCCCAAGGCATGGGCCAGAGGATACACGCACCCTGCATCAGCCAGAAGCTCCACAGCATATGCTGCTGTTTATCTTCTTCGCGCAGCTTGTCTTCCAGATGAGCCCATCCGGCGCGCAGGCGCGGCCACAGGCCGCTCACTGCCCTGCCTGCGCAGACGAAGCAGCTGCCAGGCTGGGGTCTTCGAGGGCCATTTTACGCAATAGCTCGGGTTGGCGAACAATCAGACGCCGCATGTCTTTTTCCACTACTTTCTTTTGTAACAACACCTGCAGCGCGCGCGACACGGTTTCCCGGCTGGTGTTCACCATGGCGGCAATGTCCTGCTGGGTGGGCATGCTGGCAATCACCACCATATTGCCCGGCACCGGCTTGGCCAGCTGGTTGAGCACGGCATACACGCGCTGGAAGGCGTTGGGAATGCTCAGGATGGCCCGGTTGGCGGCGGCGGCGCGGATGGTGCCGGCCATGCGCGTCATCACCCGTTCGGCCACCAGCGGGTTGGTGTAAATCAGCTGCAGCGACTGGGCACGCGGCAAAAATGCCACCAGCGCGGTTTCATTGGCCTGCACCGATGCCGACCGCGGCTGACCGTCAATCACCGCCATTTCACCCACATAGTCTCCCGGTGCCAGGGTAGCCAGGTGAATTTCCCGGCCATCTTCGGTCACGTCCAGCACATGCAGATGGCCCGATAGCAAAAACACCAGATGCTCGCCGGCGCTGCCCTTGTGCATCACATACGTGCCTTTTTCCACCGTGCGGAACTGCATGGCCTGGCCCAACTGCTGCAACACCGCCGGGGCCAGCCCGGTCAGCAGCGGGATATTGTTCAGGTGGATGGTGATGACCTGCTTGACTGCCGCGCTCAACGACGCATCCGCCCCTTCCGTCCCGGCGGGATCGGGAGGAATCGCAGAAAAGTCGCTGGGCAAGGCAATATCGGTCATCGGCCTGGGTCACTCGGTTGATCGGACGGGCGGGAGCACGGCATGCAACAACGCCTGGGTGCTGGCTTGCCAGGTCAGCCACGGCATGGCGCCGGAGCGCGGATGGCTGCCAATCGCGTAGCTGTCCAGCCAGTCGCGCACGGCCTGGGCCAGCGCATCGGGCTGGCTGGCGCTGAAATAGCTGGCATGCACACCGGCTACTTCGCGGAATACGGCAATGTCGCGGGCCAGAATCGGCAAGTCGTGCTGGGCGGCTTCAATCAGCGGCAGGCCAAATCCTTCGCATTCCGATGCCGCAATCAGACAATCGGTATGCCGGTAGATTTTTTCAAGATACTCGTCGCTGGTGCTTTCCAGCCAGAGCAGCCGCTGGCCATATTCGGCGTGCTGGCGCAGGCGCTCGGCCAGCTCGGTGATATTCCAGCCAGCCTTGCCCACCAGCACCAGCCGGCAATCCAGCCCGGCAGCCCACAGCTGCTCAAACGCCTCCAGCACCAGGGTGTGACCCTTGCGCGGCTCAATCGTGCCCACCATCAAAAAGCTGGTGTGGGCATCCAGGTTGGCCAGCATGCTGGCAGCGTTATCCGGTAGGCCCGTGCTCGGGCTGGACTGGTCAAGGTCGGCACCCAGATGGAAATGGCCAATTGCCGGCAGCGGCAGTTCAGGATGCTGTTGCAACAGCCAGTGGCGCACATCCTGCGCCACGGCGTCGGAAATGCACATCAGGCCGTCGGCGTGGCGGGCCAAGCCGCTGAGCCAGTGGGCAAACGCTTCGCTGATACCGGCCACGGTCAGATGAGGGTAACGCAGCGGAATAATATCGTACACCACGTAATGCACCTGCGCGCCAGCCAGGCGGAAGGCCGCCAGCTGGCTTTCTACCTCGGGGAAGAGATGCGCGGCCAGATCCAGGCCCAGGAAAATATCCCCGGCGTTGACCCGGATCGGCTGTTCGTCCTGCGGACTTGCACCATGCGGGGCAAATTTGTCGGTATAGCGGAAGGGTTCGCCCTGGCTGGCGTACACCGGGCAAACCGCATACCCTGCTGGCGGCGCGCGAAACAGTTCGTTAAGCACGCTGCGCACCACGCGCTGGATGCCGGTGCGGGCGTCGCGGTGGTATAGCTCTGACACATCCACCAGCAGCTGCTTGCCATGCGCGGCGGCCCAGTCTGCCTGCCAGGCCTGGCGCGCTGGGGCAATGGCCTGGGCCAGCTGGCGTTCGCCGCGCAGGCTGTGCATCACCGTCAGCAGCCGCGCCGACAGCGTGTCCCAATCGCGGGCGCGCAGCCACTGGCGCTGACGCTCCACCAGCGCCGTACACACGTCGGCCTGACGGGACAGGGTAAGCACCGCCTGCACAATATCGTCGGCTTCGTGGCCGTCCATGCGCCAGGTCACATCGGGCAGGTCGGAAAAAATCTCCAGCGGGCTGACCAGCACTGGCTTGAGGGTGGACAGGCCGATGGTGACCGCGCCGCTGGCGCTTTCGCGGGTGTATTTGTACGGAAACACCACATAGTCGGCCACACCCAGCAGTTGCTGGCATTCGGTAATGGGCCGGTAGTCGGTGATCCAGTGTACCTGCCCGGCCACGCCCAGCGCCTGCGCCTGTTCCTGGCAGTGCTGGATCATCTGTTCGCTGCGCGGGTCGAGCACCGAATTCAGCCCAAGCAGATGCACGCGGCGGCCACTGGCCTGTTCCAGTGGGCGCACGGTATCCACCAGAGTGTCGATGCCCTTGTGCGGCAGGGCAAAGCCAAAGCAACCCAGCACCAGTGCGTCGGCAGGAATCCCCAGCGCGGCGCGGGTGGCGGCTTCTGCCGGGTCGGCCAGCGGTTGTACCACGCCCAGGGTGAGCAGCATCACATTGTTGCTCAGTCCCAGCGCCAGCAGATGGTTCAGGTCTTCCGGCTTGTGCACGATAATGCGGTCCAGCTCGGCCAGTGCCGCCACGCCCTGCGCCGACACCCGGCATTCGGCCAGCAGCGGCTGGGTGGAGTGCAGCTCGAGCATCACCACCCGGCCCTGACGATGCAGCTGGGCCAGTTGCGCGCAGCAATTGTCCGATAGCGGGAACAGGCTGGGCTGGTGCTGCACCAGCACCACCTGGGCATTGCCGTGGCCAATTTGTTCCAGCACCAGCGGCACGCTGTCGTTCATCCCCAGCGTCCAGCACACCTGGGCACCGGCGCTGGCCGCCGGGTCGGTGCGCTCGTCGCAGTAAATGCTGACGGCCACTTCGGGCGGGGCCATGGCGCGCAGCAGCTCCTGGCTGTACTCGGCAATACCGCAGCGGGTGGCCCATGGGCTGAGCAGCGCCAGACGCAGCGGGCCACTGTGGGCCGGCTGCTGCTCAAGCCAGTCAGCGCTGGCCAGCAGCGCCTGGGCGGCATTGTCCCAGCGGTAGGTATCGCGCACATGCTGCTGGCCAGCCTGGCGCTGCGTGGTCAGTGCCGGGTCCGCGTCCAGAATGCGCTGGCGCAGCTGGCGCAGTTTGGCGGCCAAATCCACCGGATCAGGCTCCAGCCAGCAGGCGTCGCTGGCGCGCAGGTGGCTGCGCGAGGCGGCAAAGCGGAAATTCACCAGGGTGGCGGTGTCATGGCAGCAGAAATCCGCCTGGGCACTGTGGCCGGTGGTGATGACTGGCAGCCCCATGGCCAGCGCTTCCGCCGCCGGTAGGTTAAAGCCTTCGCCCCGGGTGGGCAGTACCATGGCGTGGGCGCTGCGGTAGAGCGCCAGCATGCCGGCGTCGTCCAGCGGCGCTTCGTCGATGATCACCCGCGCCGACATGTCGCGCCCGGCGGTCAGCGCCGCCAGTTGGGCGTGAATCTGGTTATGCGGGTTGGGGAAGGTCTTGATGTACAGCTCGACTGCATCGTCGGCGCTGAAGGCGTCCAGGTAGGCGGCCAGCAGCACATCCACGCCCTTGCGCTCAAACGCCGACGACACATGCAAGAATCGCAGCGGCTGGCCTTCGCGTACCGATAGCGTGGTCAGCGGGGCGGTGTGCGGGCCAATCAGATGGTCGATGCCGATGGGAATCACCCGCACGGGTGGGCGGCAGCCGGAGTTCAGCAAGGCGCGCTTGACCGACTCACTGGCCACCAGCACCAGATCAAACTGGCTATTCAGATGGGCGATGGTGTCCGCCGGCACCGAGGTTTCTTCCCAGAAAAACACGATGGCGCGCAGCGCAGCCGGCTGTGGGTCGTGGATGAACGGGTAGTGGTGCACCAGCGAAATGGCCCGATCGGCTTCGTGTTCGGGCAGTTGACGGCGCAAGGCGGCGTGCAGTGGCGCATCTTGCTCGGGCGGCAGTTGTGGTGGCTCGGCGTAGGGCTGGCCGTGGTAAGGGACAAACTGCAAGCGTCCATCGGTGAGCTGTTCCAGCGCGCCAGCCAGCCCCCGGTTGACGATGGCCAGGCTGTAATGGCCTTCCACATGGCCGGTCAGCCGCACCCAGGGCGCGTCCGTTGCCGGTGCGGGCAGCAACAGCGCTTCGGGCAGGCGCGGCGACACCGGTAGCACATGCGGGTGCAGGCGGGTGAGCCGGCACGCCGGCGTGGGCACGGCAACGGGCGCAGGTGCGGGCGTCGGGGTCGGCTCGGCAATAGGAGCCTCCACGGGTGCAGGCTGGCCGCGCAGCCGGTTGCGCCAGTCGCGCACCAGGGTAAACGCAGCACGCAGTGGGGCCGTCAGCTTCCACGATTTGCTGTTGAGCAGCCCCTCCAGCGCGGCATGCGCTTCGGCAGCGCGTTGTTCGGCCTGGGCGGTGCGTTGTTCAATGTGCGCAGTCAGCGCCTCCAGCCGGTCCAGCCGCTCTTGCAGATTGCGTTCAAAGCGGCCAGACAGGTTTTCGATATCCAGGCCGTAACGGCGATTGAATGCACTGGCAAACGGAGCCAGCAGCGCCGCCGGCGCGTGTTTTTGCGCAACAATGGCGTAATCCGGGCTCACCCCGCTGAGCACGTCATACAGGCGGATATGCGGGCTGTTGACCAGGATCTTCGGCTCCTGCAACAACACCACCTTGGTGCGGTAAAAACCCTGATGTTCGGGCACAAAGCGCAGCAATCCCGGCGGCAGCGGGCGCTGGTGGGTGGGGTCCAGGTAAAAGCCGGACGAGCCCACCATGATGTTTTCCGGGTTGGGCGTTTCCAGAATCAGCAAGCCGCCCGGCTTGAGCACGCGCAGCGCTTCGCGGACCAGGGTTTGCAGCACCTCAAACGGCATGTGCTCGGCAATATGAAAGCCGGACACAATCGCCTGGCTGGCGTCGGCCAGCTCGGCCAGGGCGGCGATGGCGTCCTGGTTTTTTACCGGCAGCTGGCGCTCCAGGCAGGCGGCCAGCATGCCGTCGTCCAGGTCCACACCATGGGCGTCAAAGCCCTGTTCGCGCAGCACTTCCAGCCATTCACCCCTGCCACAGCCCAGGTCGATGCCGCTGCCCTGGGGGTAAATGCCCTGCAGCGGCAGGATGAACGGGTTATACGCCTGCAGCCGCTGTTTGATCAGTTCGCGCGAGCCCCGGTATTTTTCTTCAAACGCGCGATAAAAGCTCTGGGTGTCACTCACGGGAAAACTCCACCGCCGACGGCAGCCAGGCCGTGCCGACAAATTCGGGCTGGCTGGTGTTGATCATGTTGAAAATCAGCGCGCGGTCGCGCCATTCATAATTGCCGGCAACATGGGTGTCCGACGCATGCAGCGCCACCGCCACCGAATACGAGCCCGCGCCCAGGTTGGCCGGAAAGCGCAGGGTGTAATGAATCTGCTCGCCGGGCTGCAACTGGGTTTGCTCGGCCCCCAGATGGTAGGTGTTGGTGCCAAAGGCGGCCTGGCCCAGCCGATCCTTGATGGCGTAGCCCAGCACCAGCGAATCCAGCGGCGCGTTGACCCTGGCGGTGACCCGCAAGGCCACTTCCTCGCCGCACTTGACCACTTCCACCGGCTCGCCTTCGGCGTTGTACAGGCCAATGGCGGTGATGCTGGCCTCGCCCGAGCCCGACTGGGTTTGCGTGCGGCCATCAGCCAGGGTGGCCTGCTGCACCGTGCGGTTGCCGTTTTCGGCAATCAGCGCGTTATAGTAGTCCATCACCGCTTCCGGCTCGCCTTCCATCGCCACCCGGCCATGCTCCAGCAGGATGGCGCGGTTGCAGATCGACTGAATCGCGGCTTTATCGTGCGAGACAATCAGCAGGGTGGTGCCCTGTTTGCCGAATTCGCGGATGCGGTTAAAGCTTTTGTGCTGAAAATACGCATCGCCCACCGACAGCGCTTCATCAACAATCAGGATGTCCGGGCGCTGGCAGGTGGCAATACTGAATGCCAGGCGCATCGACATTCCGCTGGAATACACCCGCACCGGCATGTCGAGATAGTCGCCAATTTCGGCAAAGGCTTCGATTTCCGGCATCAGCCGGGTAATGTCGTCGGCAGACAGGCCAATCAGCTGGCCGGCCATATAGGCATTTTGCCGGCCAGTAAAATCCGGGTGAAAGCCCATGCCCAGTTCCAGCAACGCCGCCACCCGGCCTTGAATAGCCACCGTGCCGCAGCTTGGCTGGGTGGTGCCGGTAATCAGTTTCAGCAGCGTGCTCTTGCCGGCACCATTCACGCCGACAATCCCCACCGCCTCGCCGGGTGCCACGGCAAAGGAGATGTCATGCAGGATCCATTTTTTTTGATGGCGCGGACGCGATGACGGCAGCAGCCATTCGGCCAGGCGACCCCAGCGGCTGGCATATTGTCGATAGGCCTTGCCCAGACCAGTTACCTGAATCGTGCCCATCAGAGTTCATCCACCATTTCGCCCGCGTGGCGCTTGAAAAGCTGTGCCGCCAGCACGCACATGACCACCGACAGCAGGGTGACCGGCAGTAGCCCGGCCCAGTCCGGTGCCCGGCCATGCACAAAAATCTGCTGATACGCGCCCACCAACGACGCCATCGGGTTGAACGCCAGCCAGTGCGCCAGCGAGGCCGGCAGAATATTGGCCGGGTAGACAATCGGGGTGAACCAGAACCAGAAATTGATCACCACGGCAAACAACTGGCCGACATCGCGGAAAAAGACATTGAATACACCCAGGGTAATCCCCAGGCCAATGGAAAACAGCACCTGAATCAGCAGCACCGGCAGCGCCGTCAGCGCCACCCAGCCCGGAAACAGCCCGGCCAGCAGCAAGAAGCCGATAAACAACCCGGCAATGATGGCAAAATTCAACAGGGCGTTGAGCACCACAATGAGTGGCAGGCACAGGGTAGGGAAACTGAGTTTTTTCAGCAGGTTGGCGTTGTCGATAAAGATGGTTTGCGCCCGGCTGACAATTTCCACAAACAGGCCCCAGGTCAGCACCCCGGCGCACAGATAAATACTGTAGGCAAAGCCGCCTTCCACGCCGGGCAGCTTGGATTTCATCATGTGGGAAAAAATCACCGTATACACCAGGATCATCGACAGCGGATGAATCACCATCCAGGCCGCCCCGAGCAGGGAGTTCCGGTATTTGGACTGGAATTCCCGTTTGACACTGGTCAGGACAAATCCCCTGAACCTCCAGACAGCACGCAGTGCGTTATTCATGACCTACATTCAACCTTATCCGCTGCCAGCCGGGGCGCAGCGCCACCGGCCAGACCAAGTCTGCCGGGGCGCCAGCCCGGAAAAATTTCAGGCAGGAGACTGACGCCATGGGAGCGTCGCCATCCTGCCTGCTGAGTCATGCCGCTGCCACTCAGCTGCGGCCATAATTATCGGCAAAACGCACAATGTCGTCCTCGCCCAGATACTCCCCGCTTTGCACTTCAATCATCACCAGATCAATCACGCCAGGGTTTTCCAGCCGGTGTTTGTGGCCCGCCGGAATATAGGTGGATTCATTGGTGTTCACCATGAACTCGCCGCGCTCGCCGTTCACTACCTTGGCCATGCCGCTGACCACCACCCAGTGTTCGCTACGATGGTGGTGCATCTGCAGCGACAGCGATGCACCAGGTTTCACCTCGATGCGCTTGATCTTGTAGTGCTCACCTTCTTCCAGCACGGTATACGTGCCCCACGGGCGCGACACGGTGCGGTGCAGGCGGTAGCAATCGTGGCCCATGGTCTTGAGCTTTTGCACCACCTTTTTTACATCCTGGGTGTTGTCCTTGTGGCTGATCAACAGCGCATCCGGAGTGTCCACCACAATTAGGTCATCCACGCCCAGCGCGGCAATCAGCCGGTCGTCGCCGTGGATGTAGCAGCCATGGCTGGCAAAGGTGATCACCTCGCCCAGGCTGCGGTTATTGTCGGCGTCGGGCTCCACCAGCTGGCTCATGGCGTTCCACGAGCCAATATCGCTCCAGTCGAAGGTGGCCGGCACCACCACCACATTGTCGGCCTTTTCCATGATGGCGTAATCGATGGAAATATCGTCCAGCGCGGCAAAGCTGTCGGCATCGATTTCCGTGGTCAGCCCGGCTTCGCCACGGCTGGCTGCCCAGCAGGCTTCGGCAGCGGCGTACAGGGCCGGGCAATGGGCGCGAAACGCCGCCAGCAGCGTGCCGGCGGTAAAGCAGAACATGCCCGAGTTCCACAGGTAGTTGCCACTGGCCAGGTATTGCTCGGCCACCGGCAGCGATGGCTTTTCCACAAAGCCCTGCACCTGGCGGGTGTGGCCGTCAGCGCTGGCGGCACCGCAGGCAATATAGCCAAAGCCGGTTTCCGGCGCGGTGGGCACAATGCCAAAGGTCACCAGCTGGCCTTGCGCGGCAGCGGCCACGGCGTATTGCACATGGCGGGCAAAGCCCACGGTGTCGGCAATCAGGTGGTCGGCGGGCAGCACCAGCAGGGTGGCCGCTTCGCCGTGGCTGTCGCGCACCTTGAACGCCCCCAGCAGAATGGCCGGCGCGGTGTTGCGCCCCACCGGCTCCAGCAGGAAGGTGTGCCGCAGGCTGGCATCGCGCAAGCGCAAGGCGGCGTATTCGTCCTTGCTGCGAAAGTAATAGTCGCGGTTGGTGATGGTCAGCACTTCACCCACGCCTTCCTGACGCACGCCGCGCAGAAAGGTTTTTTGCAGCAGGCTCTGACCATCGGCCAGACGCATGAATGGCTTGGGATGCCCCTCGCGGGACACTGGCCACAACCGGGTGCCGGCTCCGCCGGACAAGACGACAGGAACGAGCATGGTGTTATTCTTTGCCTACGCGACGCAGGTCGGCGTCCACCATCATGGTGATCAGGGTGGTCAGATCGGTTTTCGGCTCCCAGCCCAGCTTGGTCTTGGCCTTGGTCGGGTCACCCAGCAGCACTTCCACTTCCGCCGGGCGGAAAAACGCCGGATCAATCACCAGATGGTCTTCGGCTTTCAGGCCAACGTGGGCAAAGGCAATGTTGACCATGTCGCGCACGGTGGTGGTCACGCCGGTGGCCACCACGTAGTCGTCCGGCGTGTCCTGCTGCAGCATCAGCCACATGGCTTCCACATAGTCGCCGGCAAAACCCCAGTCGCGCTTGGCGTCGATATTGCCCAGGCGCAGTTCCTTTTGCTTGCCCAGCTTGATGCGCGCCACAGCGTCGGTCACCTTGCGGGTGACAAACTCAATGCCGCGCAGCGGCGATTCGTGGTTGAACAGAATGCCGCTGGAGGCGTGCAGCTTGAAGCTTTCGCGGTAGTTGATGGTGATCCAGTGGCCGTACAGCTTGGCCACGCCATACGGGCTGCGCGGGTAGAATGGCGTGCTCTCGCTCTGGCGCTCGGCCTGGATCAGGCCAAACATTTCGCTGGTGGAGGCCTGATAGAAGCGGGCTTGCGGATTGACAAAGCGGATGGCTTCCAGCAGTTTGGTCACCGCCGTGCCGCACACTTCGGCGGTCAGCACCGGCTGGTTCCACGAGGTGCCAACAAAACTTTGCGCGCCCAGGTTGTACACTTCTTCGGCCTGGCTTTGCTGCATGGCGCGGATCAGCGCGCCCTGGTCGGTCAGGTCGCCTTCAATGATGCGCACGTCACCGGTAATGCCCAGCTCGTCCAGCCGCCAGTACATATTGTCCGAACTGCGCCGGGCCACCAGCCCGTAGACTTCGTAACCCTTGTTCAGCAACAGCTGGGCCAGATACGCGCCATCCTGGCCGGTCACCCCGGTAATCAGTGCATGTTTGCTCATAGAAATCTGCTTCCGGGTCTGGGCCCGGCTCCTTGCATTGAGATAAATCATTTACACTTGCCCGGCCCGATTGACCGGCAAGTCTTGAAACCTGACCAAAACCATGACCCAACACCGTATTTTTCTGACTGGCGGCAGCGGTTTTGTTGCCTCGCGCATGGTGGCGCATCTGGCGCACACCCACCCTGATGCCTATCAAGTGTGTGCTTGCACCACGGATATTCTGTCCGGCGCGCCGCTGCGCGAGGCGCTGGCGGCATTCCAACCCGATATTGTGCTGCATCTGGCGGCACAAAGTCATGTTCCCACTGCATTCCGTCAGCCGGAACTGACCCTGCAGGTCAATCTGGAAGGCACCCGCCAGCTGTTGGCGGCGCTGGACAGTCTGGCGTTTGCCGGCACGCTGCTGTTTGTCGGCTCGGGCGACATGTACGGTCTGGTAGCCGACAGCGCGCTGCCGGTGGCCGAGCATCAGCCGCTCAGGCCGCGCAACCCCTACGCCGCCAGCAAGGTGGCCGCCGAGGCCTGGTGCTACCAGCACAGCCTGCACTGCGCCTACCGCATCGTGATGGCGCGGGCGTTCAATCATATTGGCCGGGGCCAGAGCAATCAGTTTGTGCTGCCAGCCATGGCCGAACAACTGGTGGCAATTGAACGCGGCCTGCGTCCGCCGCTGCTGGAAACCGGCGATCTGGACGTGACCCGCGACTTTACCAATGTGTCCGATGTGCTTGAAGCGTATCTGGCACTGGCGCAAAACGGCACAAGCGGCGAAGTTTACAACGTTTGCTCCGGAATTGAATATCGCGTTCGCGATCTGGTGGAACAAATGATGGCGCTGACCGGCCTGCCGATTGCGCTGAAAAACGACCCGGCGCGCTTCCGGCGTGCCGAACAGACCCGCGTGGTGGGCGACAACCGCAAGCTGCGCGCCGACACCGGCTGGGCACCCCAGGTCAGCATGACCGACAGCCTGGCCGAAATCCTCAACGACTGGCGCAGCCGCTGAGGCAATACGCCATCATGCCTGGCCACTTCAAGCCATCCGATACCGCCGTGCGCCAGCGCGTCACGCCCACCACAGGGGCATAAAACGCGTGACGCAGGTACAAACCGTTACAAACCGTTGCAGAAGCAGCATGGTAGACTGCGTGCCAGTTGTGGTGGGTGGTGGAAAATCCGTCACCACCTGGCCTGCCAGGTGTGCGTATAGGCCGCTTTGGTCCAACTTTTTTCTTGTTGTGAGCGAATGAAAAAACATCTAATTCCCCGTACTGAACTGGGCGACGCCCTGTACAGTTTTCGCAAAAGCTTTTATCAGCTTGGCGCATTCAGCTTTGTCATCAACCTGCTGGGCTTGATGCCATCCATCTATATGTTGCAGGTGTACGACCGGGTGCTGGCCAGCAGCAATGAAACCACGCTGCTGATGCTGACGCTGATGACGCTGGCGCTGTATGGCCTGATGGAGCTGCTGGAGCTGGTGCGCTCTACCGTGCTGATCCGCATTGGCAACAAGCTGGACATGATGCTGAACAAGCGGGTGTTCACCGCTTCGTTTGAACGCAACCTCAAGCGCTCTGGCGGCAACCCGTCGCAGGCCATCCACGACCTGACCAATGTGCGCCAGTTCCTCACCGGTAATGGCCTGTTTGCCTTCTTTGACGCCCCGTGGACGCCGATTTACCTGCTGGTGTGCTTCCTGTTCCACCCGCTGCTCGGGCTGACCGTGCTGATTGGCGCCATCTTGCTGTTTGGCCTGGCCTACCTGACCGAAGTCAGCACGCGCAAGCCGCTGGCTGACGCCAACCAGGCCGCCATGGCCTCGTCGGCATTTGCCAACAACAACCTGCGCAACGCCGAAGTGATTGAAGCCATGGGCATGCTGCCGGCGATTCGCGAACGCTGGTTTGGCTACCATCGCCGGATTCTGGACAACCAGACGCTGGCTTCCGACCGCAACGCCCGCATCAGCGTGGCCACCAAATTCATCCGCATCAGCCTGCAATCGCTGATTCTGGGCCTGGGTGCCTTGCTGGTGATTGAAGGCAAGCTGACCCCAGGGATGATGATTGCCTGCTCGATCCTGATGGGCAAGGCGCTGCAGCCGGTTGAGCTGGCCATCGGCACCTGGAAACAGCTGCTGGGCGTGCGTACCGCTTACACCCGCCTGGATGAAATGCTGAAAGAATGCCCGCCGCGTGGCGCTGGCATGTCGCTGCCGGCCCCGGCTGGCCAGATTACCGTGGAAGGCGTGATTGCCGTGCCGCCGGGTGGCCAGCATGCCGTGCTGCGCGGGCTGACCTTTGCCGTGCAGCCGGGCGATGTGGTGGGCGTGATTGGCCCGTCGGCGTCGGGCAAATCTACCCTGGCCCGTCTGCTGGTAGGCGTATGGCCCACCCAGGCTGGCAAGGTGCGCCTGGATGGCGCGGATATCTTCCAGTGGAACAAGGACGAACTTGGCCCATGGATTGGCTACCTGCCGCAGGATATCGAACTGTTTGAAGGCACCATCGCCGAAAACATTGCCCGCTTTGGCAAGATTGACTCCGACCAGGTGATTCATGCCGCCCAACGCGCCGGGGTGCACGACATGATCCTGCGCTTCCCGCAGGGTTACGACACCCGTCTGGGCCTGGATGGCGGCATGCTGTCTGGCGGCCAGAAGCAGCGCATTGGCCTGGCCCGTGCCATCTATGGCAACCCGTCGGTGATTGTGCTGGACGAACCCAACTCCAACCTGGATGACGTGGGCGAGGCCGCACTGGTGCGCACGGTGCAGGACCTGAAAGCCCGTGGCAAAACCGTGATCCTGATTACCCACCGCACCAGCATCATCAACTCGGTGGACAAACTGCTGGTGGTGCGCGAAGGGGAAATGGCCGCGTATGGCCCGCGTGACCAGGTGCTGGCCCACCTGATGCAGGCCCAGCAACAAGCCCAGGCCCAGGCTGCTGCCGCGCAGCAACAGGCACAGCAACAGGCGGCTGCTGCCCAACAGGCCAAGGCCGCCCAGGTGGCCGCCGCACCGCAAGCGCCTGCCGTGGCAGCCCAGCCGGCCCAAGACGCCGCCGAGTAATTGCAAGGGATAATGATCAGAATGAACTGGCTCAAACGCTTGAAAGGGCCGTCGAAAGCGACGGCCCAGACTGAACACCTGGTGCCCTTTGACCAACAGCCGGCCATCACCGTGGATGTGGATGCCCACTCTCCGGCACGCTGGGGGATGATGGTGCTGGGCATTGGCTTTGGCGGATTTCTGCTGTGGGCGGCTTTTGCCCCGCTGGACGCCGGGGTGGCCACGGAAGGCACGGTCAAGGTGGCCTCCAACCGTAAAACCATCCAGCATCTGACCGGTGGCATTGTTGATGCCATCGAAGTCAAGGAAGGCCAGGCGGTCAAGAAAGACCAAGTACTGGTGCGGCTGAATCCGACCACGGCCAATGCCCAGTTGGGCATTGTTCAGTCACAATACCTGTCGGCCCAGGCCACCACCGACCGGCTGACCGCCGAGCGTGACGGCAAGTCGGAGATTACCTTCTCGCCTGCGCTGACAGAAAAATTTGCCAGCGACAGCCGTGCCAAGGAAGCCATGGCGCTGCAAACCCAGCTGTTCACCTCGCGCCGCGCCGCACTACAGGCCGAACTGGGCATGCTGCGGGAAAACAGCCAGGGCACCCAGGAACAGCTCAAGGGCCTGGAATCGCTGAAACAGTCGCGCGAGCAGCAGCTGGCCTTCGTCAATGAAGAGCTCAAGGGCGTGCGCGACATGGCCGCGCAAGGCTATGTGCCGCGCAACCGCATGCTGCAGCTGGAACGCACCGTGTCGGAAATCAGTGGTCAGTTGGCCGAAAACATCGCCAATATTGGCCGCACCAAGAATGCCCTGTCTGAACTCAAGCTGCGCATGCTGCAACGGCAAAAAGAGTATCAGAAAGAAGTGGAAACCCAGCTGACCGAGCTGCAGAAGGAAACCCGCGCCCAAGCCGACCGGCTGGCCGCGCTGGAATACGAAATGGCCAACACCCAGATCAAGTCGCCAATTGACGGCGTGGTGGTGGGCATCAATGTGCATACCGTTGGCGGGGTGATTCAGCCGGGCTTCCACATCATGGACGTGGTGCCGCAGCACGAACCCATGGTCATTGAAGCCAAAATTCCGACCACGCTGATCGACAAAATGCACCCTGGCCTGCCGGTGGACCTGACCTTTGCCGCCTTTAACCACGCCCAGACGCCGAATGTGCCTGGTGAAGTGGAAACTGTTGGTGCTGACGTGCTGATCGACGAGCTCAGCCGCATGCCGTACTACCCGATCAAGGTCAAGGTCAGCGCTGCCGGGATGAAAACCCTGAGCAAGCATCAGATTCGCCCTGGCATGCCGGTCACGGTGACGGTGAAAACAGGTGAACGCACCATGCTGAACTACCTGATCAAACCGATGACGGCCCGTATCGGCTCGGCGTTCAAGGAGGAATGATCGTGCGCCTTCGCAAGCTGACCACGCTGGTGACGCTGGCGCTGTGCCTGAACCCCGCCGTGCCGGCCTCGGCGCTGGGGTTCATGGAAGCCTACCGCGCCGCCCTGCAAAACGACCCGACCTACCAGGCCGCCATTTCGGAAAACGAAGCCGGCCAGCAGAACAGCGCACTGGGCCGCGCCGGGCTGCTGCCGCAGATTTCCGCGTCCGGCTCACGCTTCAAGGTGCGCGGGGATCGGGAATATCCCGTGCAAACCGTGCTGGGCCCAACCGAAGTCAAGGACAGGCTGGACTACCGCAGCAACTCGAAAACCGTGCAGCTGCGCCAGTCGGTGTTCAACCTGGCCAATGTGTCCAACTTCCGCCAGGGCCGCGCCCGCGCTGCCTACAGCAGTGAAGTGTTCCGCGCCAAACAGCAGGACCTGGCCATGCGCCTGTCCAGCGCCTACTTTCAGGCACTGCTGTCTCAGCACGGCATCGACCTGGCTGAAGCCAAGCTGCAGTCGATTGGCGAGCGGCTGAAAACCGCCGAAATCCAGTACAAGTCGGGCGACGGCACGGTGACCGACGTGGATGAAGCACGTGCCCGTCGTGACCTGGCCAGCGCCCAGTTGATCGAGGCGCGCAACCAGCTGACCGTGGCGATTCGTTCGCTGCAGGAGCTGGTGGGCGAGCGCCCGGTCAGCCTGGCCACGCTGAAAGCCGACTTTGCCCAGCAACTGCGTCCGGAGCCGGATACGCTGGATGCCTGGCTGGACCGCGCGCTGGAAACCAGCGCCGACATCGCCGCACAGCGCCGGGCACTGGAAGTGGCGGAGCGCGAAGTGGACAAGAACCGCGCCGGTCATTTGCCAACGGTGGATTTTGTGGCCTCGTACAACCGTTCGCTGTCCGATAGCGTGACCAGCATCAACCAGGAATATCGCACTCGTCAGGTGGGGATTCAGGTCAACATCCCGATTTTTTCCGGCGGCTACACCAATGCGCTGACCACCCAGGCAGTGGCCAATCGCGAACGGGTGCGCAGCGAGCTGGAAGCCACCGTGAACAAGACCCATATCGAAGTCACCAAGCAGTATTCCGGGGTGATCTCGGGACTGGCCAAGGTGCAGGCGCTGGAACTGGCGGTCAAATCCAGCGAACGGGCGCTGGAATCGACCAAAATGGGCTTTACTGCCGGCATGCGCACCAATGTGGACATTCTCAACGCAGAAGAACAGGTGTACACCTCCCGGCGCGACCTGGCCGAGGCCAAGTATCTGTACCTGCTCAGCCGCCTGCGGCTGAAAACCGCCGCCGGCATGCTGTCTGAAGTGGACATGGGGGAAATCGACAGCTATTTTGGCGTAGAGAAACCCTTGCGCGATCCCAAGCTGGTGCAAAAACGCCGTAATAACGTATCGTAACGGCCTGCAGCATTTTTCTGCTGACCACGGACGCCCAGCAGGGCGTCCGTCGTTTTATCCACCATAAGGGAAACCGGCCATGCATGTGATTGATACCCCCCTGCACGGGGTGAAACTGATTGAACCCCGCGTGTTTGGTGACGAGCGGGGATTTTTTTACGAAAGCTACAACGCCCGCGCCTTTGCCGAAGCCATCGGCCACAGCGTGACCTTTGTGCAGGACAACCACTCGCGCTCCGGCAGCAATGTGCTGCGCGGCCTGCACTACCAGATCCAGCACGCGCAGGGCAAGCTGGTGCGGGTGGCGCACGGTGAAGTGTTTGACGTGGCAGTGGATTTGCGCGCCGGCTCGCCCAGCTTTGGCCAGTGGACCGGCCAGTATCTGTCGGCGGCCAACAAGCGGCAGATGTGGGTGCCGGCAGGCTTTGCCCATGGTTTCCTGGTAGTCAGTGAATTTGCCGAACTGCTGTACAAAACCACCGACTTCTATATGCCGGAACACGAACGCTGCATTGCCTGGGACGACCCCACGCTGAACATTCAGTGGCCGCTGCCAGAAGGCATTGCCCCGATTGTGTCGGCCAAGGACCGCATCGGGCTGGCACTGGCCGATGCCGAGGTGTTTGCATGAAAAAACCGATTTTGCTGACCGGCCATCGCGGCCAGCTGGGCCATGAACTGCTGCGCAGCCTGTCGGTGCTTGGGCCGGTACTCACCGCCGAACGCAGCCAGCTGGACCTGACCAACCCGGACAGCATGACCCGCTGGATACGCGAGCACCGCCCCGGCCTGATTATCAACGCCGCCGCCTACACCGCAGTGGACAAGGCCGAAACCGACGTGGAACTGGCCTGGGCGGTGAATGCCCGCGCGCCGCGCATTCTGGCCGAAGAAGCCGCCCGGCTGGGGGCTGGCCTAGTGCACTACTCCACGGATTATGTGTTTGCCGGCGACGCCAGCGCGCCCTACCGTGAGGCCGACCCCACCGCGCCGTTGAACGTCTACGGCACCAGCAAGCTGGCGGGCGAACAGGCGATTGCCGCCATTGGCGCGCCACATCTGATCTTGCGCACCAGCTGGGTGTACGGCCATCACGGCCAGAATTTTGTTCGCACCATCCTGCGCCTGGCCGCCGAGTGCACCACCTTGCGCGTGGTCAACGACCAAGTGGGGGCACCCACCAGCAGCCGTTTTCTGGCCGATTGCACCCTGGCGCTGCTCAATCAGGACTGGCGCGCCCAGGGCGGGCTATACCATCTCACCCCCAGCGGCCACACCAGCTGGCATGGGTTTGCCTGCGCAATTGTCGATGCCGCCCGCCAGCGCGGCCAGCCTTTGTTGCTCAGTGCAGACGCGATTGAAGCCATTCCCAGCACCGACTACCCCACCCCGGCCCGCCGCCCGGCCAACTCCCGGCTGGACACCCAGGCGATTCAGCAAGCGTTTGGCCTGCACCTGCCAGACTGGCACACGGTGTTTGCCCGGCATATGGCGTATTGAGCGCAGGGGAGACGCCCATGCCCCGGCGCGTGATGGCCTGGCCACCTCTGGCATCGCCCCTGGCCGTGGGCACATCCTCCCAACGGGGTGTCCCCCAATACCAAACCCGACGCCCCGGCTTTTCGCACCGTTGCCCGGAAAGTTGCCGCAGGGCAGTCGCGCGCCCCCCCTGACAATCCCACTGTCTTGGCGGTTCATCGCTTCTGGCGGTGTGCTACGTCCTGCGTTTTTGGCCCGAGGCATGGCAAACAAGCACAGCAGCATCTTGAGCCCCTCCATCCGCCACGCTACACTCCAGTGATGGCACATCTCCACGACAGCGGTTATAAATACCTGTTTTCCCACGCCGAACTGGTGCAGGAACTGCTGGAAGCTTTTGCCCCGCCGGGTGTGTCCGCTTTGTTGGACTACACCACGCTCCGGCTGGAAAACGGCAACTACGTCACCCCAGCGATGAAGCCGCGTGCGGATGATCTTGTCTGGTCGGTGGAGTTGCAGGGACGGCGGATTTATTTGTATTTGCTGCTGGAGTTTCAATCCACCCCAGACGACACCATGCCGGCGCGCATGCTGCAATATGTGGCCGCACTTTACGACCACCTGCTGCGCAGCAAGGCGGTCAATACCGCCGAAGGGCTGCCCCCGGTATTGCCCATCGTGCTGTACAACGGCGACGCCCGCTGGCGGCAAAGCAGCGAACTCTACGATCTGATTCGCGTCCATCCGCAAGTGCTCAAAGCCTTTCAGCCCCGGCTGAAATTCTGGCTGCTGGACGAAGGGGCATTCCCCGCTGCCGAGCTGGAAGACATGCAGCGCGTGGTAGCGGCCATCTTTCGCTTCGAGCACACGCCAGATAGCGCAGCGGCCAAGCAAGCCATCCGTTGTCTTGCCCAAGCGATTGCTCACTCCCCGTTCAAGCAACGCATCGACCGGGTGGTGACGCGCTGGATAAAACACCGGCTGCAGCGCAAAATGCCCGGACTGGCCGTGCCCGATGCCGAAGAATTGACGAAAGGGATGGAAATGCTGGAAACCAATATTGACCGCTGGGAAGCGCAGGCGATTGCCAAGGGGATGGAGCAGGGTATTCTTCAGGGGATGCAGCAAGGCATTCAGCAGGGCATGCAGCAGGGTGAAGCCTTGTTGCTGCAACGTCAGCTGACCCGCCGTTTCGGCGCGCTGTCGGCCACACAGCTGGCCAGCATTGCCGCCGCCACGCCCGCCCAGCTGGAAACCTGGGGTGATCGCGTGCTGGAAGCCAAGTCGCTGGATGAGGTATTTGGCGACACCCGGCACTGAGCGTGGATTTCCCGTTGCGCTCGGGGGCGAATTGCTGCGGCCATGCCAAAGCAGCGCCCCTCCGATGGTCTTCATGCCCCCGCAATGGCTGTTCACCAGCCCTTGATTATCTAGCTTCCCGCTTTTTTGGGCGCGGCATGCGGCAATCGGATGTGTGTCTCCATCCCGCGCAAGCGGCGGCATCAAGGTGCGTCGCTTGGTTGCGGCAACGTTGAATGAATACCGTGAGCCGCACTTCGGACTTGGGGGGTGTGAATTATGCGATTGCCCGGAAAGTTGCCGCCCATGGCCGCAATCGGCGATAATCACATGATTTTGTTACCGGCTTTGCCGGCCCTCACTTTGCACAAGAGGTTCGTATTTCATGGTCTCCCGCAGCGATCTTGCCAACGCCATCCGTGTCCTGTCCATGGATGCCGTGCAGAAAGCCAATTCCGGTCATCCGGGCATGCCCATGGGCATGGCTGATATTGCCGAATCCCTCTGGCGTCATCACCTGAAGCACAGCCCGGCCAACCCTGGCTGGTTTGACCGCGACCGCTTTGTGCTGTCCAACGGCCATGGCTCGATGCTGCTGTACAGCCTGCTGCACCTCTCCGGCTACGATCTGTCGATTGACGACCTGAAAGCCTTCCGTCAATGGCACAGCAAAACCCCTGGCCACCCGGAATACGGCTATGCGCCGGGCGTGGAAACCACCACCGGCCCGCTGGGTCAGGGCATCACCAACGCGGTGGGCATGGCGCTGGCGGAAAAAATCCTGGCGGATGAATTCAACCGCGACGGTCACGCCATTGTCGATCACCACACCTGGGTGTTCCTCGGCGATGGCTGTCTGATGGAAGGCATCTCGCACGAAGCCTGCTCGCTGGCCGGTACCTGGGGCCTGGGCAAGCTGATTGCCTTCTACGACGACAACGGCATTTCGATTGATGGCGACGTGGAAGGCTGGTTTACCGACGACACCGTCAAGCGCTTTGAAGCCTACGGCTGGCAAGTGATTCCGGCCATCGACGGCCATGATTTTGCCGCGCTGGACGCCGCCATCGCTAGCGCGAAGGCCGACACCACCCGCCCGACGCTGATCTGCTGCCGCACCAAAATCGGCAAGGGCGCGCCCAATAAAGAAGGCGGTCACGATGTGCACGGCGCGCCGCTGGGCGATGCCGAAATTGCCGCCACCCGCGCCCACCTGAACTGGCCCTACGCGCCGTTCGAGATTCCGGCTGACATTGCCAGCGCCTGGAATGCCCGTGAAGCGGGTACCGCGCGCGAAGCCGAGTGGGACAGCCGCTTTGCCGCCTATCGTGCCGCCTTCCCGGCTGAAGCCGCCGAGTTCGAGCGCCGCATGCGTGGCGAACTGCCGGCCAACTGGGCCGCACACGCGGCTGCCGCGATTGAAAAAATCAACGCCAAGGGCGAAACCATCGCCACCCGCAAGGCCTCGCAGAACGCCATTGAAGCGTTTGCCCCGGCACTGCCGGAGCTGTTGGGCGGCTCGGCTGACCTGGCCAGCTCCAACCTCACGCTGTGGAGCGGCTCCAAAGGCGTCAGCCGCGAGCATGGCGGCAACTATGTGTACTACGGCGTGCGCGAATTCGGCATGGCCGCCATCATGAACGGTGCCACCCTGCACGGCGGCTTCAAGCCCTACGGTGCCACCTTCCTGATGTTCAGCGAATACGCCCGCAATGCGCTGCGCATGGCGGCGCTGATGAAGATCAACCCGATTTTTGTCTTTACCCACGACTCGATCGGTCTGGGCGAAGACGGCCCGACCCACCAGCCGGTCGAGCAAATTGCCACCCTGCGTCTGATCCCGAACATGGACACCTGGCGTCCGGCTGACACGGTGGAATCCGCCGTGGCCTGGCAGGCCGCCATCGAACGTCAGGATGGCCCGTCCACGCTGATTTTCAGCCGGCAGAACCTGCCGTTTATTGCCCGCAGCGCCGGCCAGATTGCCGACATCCGCCGTGGCGGCTATGTGCTGAGCGACGCCGACCAGCCCCGTGCCGTGCTGATTGCCACCGGCTCGGAAGTGGAGCTGGCACTGAAGGCCCAGGCCCAGCTGGCGGCGGAAGGCATTGCCGTGCGCGTGGTGTCGATGCCGTCCACCAATGTATTCGACCGTCAGGACAAGGCCTATATTGCCTCGGTGCTGCCGGTTGGCGTGCCGCGCGTGGCGGTGGAAGCCGGTGTCACTGACATCTGGCGCAAATACGTTGGCCTGGAAGGTGCCGTGGTGGGCATTGACCACTTTGGCGAATCGGCCCCGGCGAAAAAGCTGTTTGAAGCCTTTGGCTTTACCGCCGACAACGTGGCACAGACCGTCAAGTCCGTGCTCTGATTCCCCCCATCCCCTGATGGCCCGCGCAGGACGCGGGCCACGCCATGATGATTCACAGGAGAAAAGTTTCATGTCCATTCGCATCGCCATCAACGGTTATGGCCGTATCGGTCGTCAAGTGCTGCGCGCCATCTACGAAAACAATCTGCGCAGCGAATTTGAAGTGGTGGCCGTCAATGCCTCCGGCGACCTGGCCACCAATGCCCACCTGACCCAGTTTGACACCGTGCATGGCCGCTTCAATGCCCAGATCAGCCATGACGACAAAAACCTGGTGGTCAATGGCGATGTGATTCCGTTCTTCTCCACCCGTAACCCGGCTGAGCTGCCGTGGGCCGCGCTGAAGGTAGACCTGGTGCTGGAATGCACCGGCGCGTTCACCAGCAAGGAAAAATGCCAGGCCCACATCACCGCTGGTGCCAAGAAAGTGCTGATTTCGGCACCGGGCGGCGATGACGTGGACGCCACCATCGTCTACGGCGTCAACCACAATGTGCTGACCGCCGACATGACCGTGGTGTCCAATGCCTCCTGCACCACCAACTGCCTGGCCCCGGTGGCCAAGGCGCTGAACGACGGCCTGGGCATCGTCAAGGGGCTGATGACCACCATCCACGCCTTCACCAACGACCAGGTGCTGACCGACGTGCGCCACAAGGACCTGCGTCGCGCCCGCAGCGCCACCCAGAACATGATCCCGACCAAGACCGGTGCCGCCAAGGCCGTTGGCCTGGTGCTGCCGGAAATGAACGGCAAGCTGGATGGCTTTGCCGTGCGCGTGCCGACCATCAATGTGTCGCTGGTTGACCTCACCTTCGAAGCCGCCCGCACCACCACCGTGGCCGAAGTCAACGCCATCGTCAAGGCCGCTGCCGAAGGCCCGATGAAGGGCGTGCTGGGCTATAACGTGCTGCCGCTGGTGTCGATGGACTTCAACCACACCCCGGAAGCCTCGCACTTTGACTCCACCCTGACCAAAGTCTCCAACGGCAATATGGTCAAGGTGCTGGCCTGGTACGACAACGAATGGGGCTTCTCCTGCCAGATGCTGAACACCGCCCGCGCGATGTTTGCCGCCTGACTGGCCTGAGGCGGTTGGGCCGCTGCCGCGCCCAACCCGGTTTTTTCTTCGCCGTTGCCAGGCCTGCCCGGCAACGGCGTTGCCACGGAATGCATGATGAAATTCAAGAAACTCACTGACCAAACCCTGGCCGGCCAGCGCGTGCTGATTCGCGTGGACATGAATGTGCCGGTGAAAAACGGCGTGATTGGCGACGACACCCGCATCCGCGCCTCGCTGGCCTCCATCCAGCATGCGCTGTACAACGGCGCAGCGGTGATCCTGATGACCCACCTGGGCCGCCCGACCGAAGGCGAACCCAAGCCGGAAGACAGCCTGGCCCCGGTGGCCGCCCGCCTGGGTGAGCTGCTGGGCAAAACCGTGCCGGTGGTGGCCGACTGGCAAGCCGGCCTGACGCTGAATGCCGGCGATGTGGTGATGCTGGAGAACGTGCGCCTGAACAAGGGCGAAAAGAAAAACAATCAGGACCTGGGCCGCGCCTACGCCAGCCTGTGCGATGTGTTTGTCAACGACGCCTTTGGCACCGCCCACCGCGCCGAAGCCTCCACCCACGCCGTGGCCCAGTTTGCCCCGCTGGCCTGCGCCGGCATTCTGCTGGCCGCCGAGCTGGAAGCGCTGGGCAAGGCGCTGGAAGCCCCCGCCCGCCCGCTGGTGGCCATCGTCGCCGGCTCCAAGGTATCGACCAAGCTGACCATTCTGGAATCCCTGGCTGACAAGGTGGACCAGCTGATTGTGGGTGGCGGCATTGCCAACACCTTCCTGCTGGCCGAAGGCAAGGCCATTGGCAAGAGCCTGGCCGAAGCCGAGCTGGTAGGCGAAGCACAAAAAGTCATGGCCAAGATCAAGGCCCATGGCGGCGTGGTGCCGCTGCCGATCGACGTGGTGGTGGCACCGGAGTTCTCGGAAAATGCCGACGACACCCTCAAGCCGGTCAGCGAAGTGACCAAAGAAGACATGATCCTCGACATTGGCCCGCAATCGGCGCAAGTGCTGGCCGATATCATTGCCAAGGCCGGCACCGTGGTGTGGAATGGCCCGGTGGGCGTGTTCGAATTTGACCAGTTTGCCAGCGGCACGCAAACCCTGGCCAAGGCGATTGCCGACAGCCCGGCTTTCTCGATTGCCGGCGGCGGCGACACCCTGGCGGCCATTGCCAAGTTCGGCGTAACCGATAAAATCAGCTATATCTCGACTGGCGGCGGCGCTTTTCTGGAGTTTCTCGAAGGCAAGGAGCTGCCGGCGGTGGCCATTCTGGCCGACCGCGCCTGATTGACCCCAGCGCGGGGGCATACGCCCCCGCCATCACTGAACTGACCCCAAGCAAGGAGCTGTTGATGATCCGTTTCGCCCGTTCCCTCGCGGTGGCTGTTGCCGCCGCTGCACTGAGCAGTGCCTGCGTCAATGTCAGCGTCAACCCAGGCCATATGGCGGCCCAGGTCAGCAGCAGCGCCAGCAAGGTCACCCCCATTGCCACCGAAGCCGAAATTGCCGCGCTGTTCGACCGCTGGAACGCCTCGCTGGCCACCGGCAACCCTGACGATGTAGCGGCCAATTATGCGGTGGACGCCATCCTGCTGCCGACCGTCTCCAACAAGGTGCGCCACAACCACGCAGAAATCCGCGATTACTTTGTCCATTTTCTGGAAAAGAAACCGCGTGGCGTCATCCTGGAGCGCAATATCCGCTTCCCGGCCAATCATGTTGCCATCGACTCCGGCACTTACGCTTTTGACACCACCAGTGGCCGGGTACCCGCCCGCTATACCTTTGTGTACCGCAAAACCGGCAAGGAATGGCTGATTGTCGAGCATCACTCGTCGGCCATGCCAGAAAAACCGGGCAGCAAAAGCCATTAATTGACCCCCTCCCACCCGGAAAGCTTGCATGACCTTATCCACCTGGCTGATCTACCTGGCCACCGTGCTGGTGGTATCCGCCACCCCCGGCCCAAACATGCTGCTGGCGATGACCCACGGCATCCGCTACGGCCTGCGTCGCACCCTACCCACCCTGCTGGGCCTGTTGTTGGCGCTGGCGCTGATCATGACCGCGTCAGCCGCCGGCCTGGGCGCACTGCTGGCCACCTCGGAATGGCTGTTTGCCGGGGTAAAATACGCCGGGGCAGCGTATCTGCTCTGGCTGGGCATCAAAACCTGGCGGGCCGAGCCCCAGGCGCTGGATGAAAGCAGCGACACTCTGACCGGCAGCGGCTGGACCGGGTTTCGCACCGGGTTTCTGGTGGCCATGAGCAACCCGAAAGCCATTGTGTTTTTTACCGCGCTGTTCCCCCAGTTCATGGACCCCAATACAGCGCAAGGCCCGCAGCTGCTGGTGCTGGCCGCCACCTTCTTTGTGGTGGAAACCAGCTGGCAATGCGCCTATGCCGCCGGCGGGGCCAAGCTAAAAACCTGGCTGAACACCCCGCGCCGGCTGCGCCTGATGAACCGTGTAGCGGGCGGTTCGTTTGTAGCTGCCGGTCTGGCCTTGTCCAGCGCCAGCCGCCAGTAAGAGCGGCGAACAAACCCCTCCTGGCGTGGTGGCACGACCTTGCCGTTGTCTGCGGTCGCGCCCCTGGCCAGGATCGTTGCGCTGAGTTTTGTGAGCGGCTCTAGCCCACGCCCCACAAGCCGGCACCAAGCCCGGATTTTTACCGTGCGGCGCACCGCCGCACCGATCATGTTTTTGGAGAGACACCCATGGCACTCGTTTCAATGCGCCAACTGCTCGATCACGCAGCAGAATTCAGCTACGGCCTGCCGGCCTTCAATGTGAACAACCTGGAACAAATGCGCGCCATCATGGAAGCCGCCGACAAGTGCGATGCCCCGGTGATCGTGCAAGCTTCGGCTGGCGCGCGCAAATATGCCGGCGCGCCGTTTCTGCGCCACCTGATCCTGGCCGCCGTCGAAGAGTTTCCGCATATCCCGGTGGTGATGCACCAGGACCACGGTACCAGCCCGGATGTCTGTCAGCGTTCCATCCAGCTGGGTTTCAGCTCGGTGATGATGGACGGCTCGCTGAAATCCGACGGCAAGACCCCGGCAGACTACGCCTACAACGTGGACGTGACCCGTACCGTGGTGAATTTCTCCCACGCCTGCGGCGTGTCGGTTGAAGGTGAAATCGGCTGCCTGGGCAGCCTGGAAACCGGCATGGCCGGCGAAGAAGACGGCGTAGGTGCCGAAGGCGTGCTGGACCACAGCCAGCTGCTGACCGACCCGGAAGAAGCTGCCCAGTTTGTGAAGGATACCGGCGTGGACGCGCTGGCCATCGCCATTGGCACCAGCCATGGCGCGTACAAATTCAGCAAGAAGCCCACCGGCGACGTATTGCGCATCGACCGCATCAAGGAAATCCACGCCCGCATCCCCAACACCCATCTGGTGATGCACGGCAGCTCCAGCGTGCCGCAAGAGTGGCTGGCCATCATCAATGAGTTTGGCGGTGACCTGGGCGAAACCTACGGCGTGCCGGTGGAAGAAATTGTTGAAGGCATCAAGCACGGCGTGCGCAAGGTGAACATCGACACCGACCTGCGCCTGGCCAGCACCGGTGCCATCCGCCGCTTCATGGCCCAACACCCGGCAGAATTCGACCCGCGCAAATACCTGGCCGCCAGTACCCTCGCCATGCGCGACATCGTGATTGCCCGCTACGAAGCCTTTGGCTCCGCCGGCATGGCCAGCAAGATCAAGCCGGTGAGCCTGGATGCCATGGCCAATAAATACCTGAAGGGCGAGCTGGCACAGATCGTCAAATAAGCACGCACGCCACACAGCAGCCCAATACAACACCCGGCCCGCCGGGTGTTGTGCCTCTCCCGCCGCCGTAGCGTACCGCCACATCACCCCCAACGCGACGCACCAAGCGCACTCACACTGACGCACTCACACTGATGTCTCCGCCTGCGGCAGATCACCAGGGCGCTTTTGCACCGTGCCCACCACACTCCCAACCACATTGGCCGCCTCAATCAGCGCTGCCGGCGACAAATGCGCGTAGCGCATGGTCATCTTCGGGTCATGGTGGCCCAGCAGGCGCTGGACTTCATACAGCGAACGTCCGGAATTAACCAGGAAGCTGGCAAACGAATGGCGCAGGTCGTGCAAGCGCACCTCATCCAGCCCCACTTTACGGCGGATTGTGTCCCATGCATAAAAAATGGAGACGGGTGGCTTGCGCGTTTTGGGGTTAAAAAATACCCAGGGAATATCGGTTTCACGCGGTAGGGATTGCAGCAATGCCACGGCAGCATCTGACAAGGGGATGTGGCGCGGCTTGCCCGACTTGGACAGCGGAACAGTCAGAATCTGCCGGCCCAGATCCAGATGCTCCCAGCGCGCATCCAGGATCTCGCGCTTGCGGGCTCCAGTCAGCAGCAGCAGCTGGATCACCCATCCCACCTGCACATTCCGGTTCTTTGCCAGCTCGTCAAACAGCAACTGAACCTCGTCTACCGACAGGTAGCGCTCACGCGCCCCCCGATCCTCAAACAATGCCACACCACTACAAGGATTACTGCCTGCTGGCAAGACATCCCAACGAATGGCACAATTGAAGATAAATTTAAGTAACACAAGTATCCGGTTGCATGTTCCGGCGGCATAACCTTGTTCTTTGATGGCCTGATGCATGTTGATCACGTCAGAACGCATAATCCGATTCATACGGAATTCGCCAAATAGTGGCAATAAATGGTTACGCAACAGGGTTTCATCAATTGCCCAGCTGCGTTTTCGGGACTGGGCATAGGAGAGATAGCGCTCAGCGCTGAACTCGGCAAACGTGGGCACCTCTTTCAGTCGATGACGCTCCACCCTGGGGTCTCCCCCCTCCTGCACCATCACGCGCAAGCAGTGCGCCTTGGCTCTGGCATCGGCCAGCGTGATGCCAGGAAAGTGACCAATGCGAAACAAACGCACCTTGCTGTTGGCATCACGATAACGGAAATACCAGGTTGCCCCACCGCTGGCGCGATGCTCCAGCATGAATCCACGAACTTCGGAGTCGAAATAACACACCATGCCCCGAGATGGCTGACGCTCTGGAAGCGAGGCAAGGAATTCAGCAGTAAATGCTTGCGTAGGCATGGTGTAACCCTTCATCCGAGTGCCTGCGGATATTAACACAATGCATCCATAAAGAAACAAAAAATAGCTTAATGGCTGTATTGAACCCATGACAGGAGATCATCAATGCTGGATGGAAGACAAATCCGCGCGGCCAGGGCCATGTTGGGATGGAGCCGGGAAGACCTGCTGAAAGCGGCAGGCATTTCAATGTCAGCATTACTCAGAATGGAAAGTGGCCAGGCAGATAGCCGGGGTTCCACCTTGAGCAAGGTTATCCACGCCCTGGCCAGCGCCGGCATTGAACTGGTGCACCGCGATGATGGCGCGATTGGTATACTGCTTAAAAAACAGGAGGTTAGCCAGCAGTTCTCCTGGCGATGCGACCCTGAGGCCGCACCCTGCCAACTGAACCGAAAGTAGGAAAGTAGTATGATTTTTTGGGGAGAAGCGGGCTTCCCAGCCCGAGGTTTTTGCTTGTAACCATATGAAAAATATGAGTTTTTCAAATGGCGGTTCAGCCGGTGGTGGCTGATGTGATATGAAACTGATATGAACAGCCAGTCAGTAAGTCACATGTACTAAGATAACCTGATGATTTTTAACAGAGCATAAGGTTATGTGACTTTCAGTTTGACTACCAACAAAGATATTTTTGCTGGCAACTCTGGCAACGACACCTTCAATGCCACTCTGGACAACAGCATCAATCAGGCTGACATCGTGTCTGATGGCAGCGCCACTGATTCGGACACACTGAACGCAGCAATCAGTGCAAATGCAGCTACGGCCCTGACGGCAGTCAATATTGAAAACATCAACCTCGACCTCAAAGGCTTCGGTCTGACTTTTGATGCTGCCGGTGTGACCAAAGGCACTGTCACTGTATCCACCACTCAAGCCGGTGTAAATAGCGTTACGGTAAACAACATTGATGGTTCTGCGGGTGTCGCTGTTAAGGCAAGCACTGGCATCTTGACCTTGAATGCAGACAACATTCAGAAAAATGCTGCCATTGATGTGGGCGCAGCAACGACACTGAAACTGGATGGTGTTGCTACGCTGGGTGATTCGACAGCTACCATCAAGCTGAATGGCAATGCCAATACGGTTGCCTTGACGGCAGGTACTCAGGACATGTCGGTGCTGACATTGAATAGCACCACTGCGGCTAACACTGTTTCGCTGGCGACCAGCGTGATTGCTGGTTCCGGTTCGAACATTGCCGTTACCGGTGATAAGAGCCTGACCATCAAGACGGCTGACACCAGCACTCTGACTGCCGCAACGTTGACCAATGGCATCACTAAATCCCTGACCGCAGGGGCAAAGCTGACGGTTGAAGTCGACGCAACCAGCTCGGGCAATGATTTGTCGAAAGTTACCGCAGATACGTTCTATTTCTCTGCAGCAGGCTCTCATGCGGCAGACACCCTGACATTTGCTAACAATGCTGCGTTGAAATTGGTTGCCGATGCTGATGTGCTCACCATCAAATCGGCTGCAACAGGTAGCCTGACGGACGCTATCTCGGTAGAAATCACTGGTGATGTGGCCATTACCAATGACGCGGAAGCATTTAACACGATCAACCTGTCTTCTACCAAGAGCTCGTCTGGTGCTGTGACAGCTACCCTGCTTGCGGGGACTGCAAGTACGGTGAATCTGTCTGGCGCCAAGGCAATTAGTTTGGCCGCGACTTCGACAGCAAAAGCAGTCAATGCTTCAGCGCTGACCGAAGTGCTGACCGTGACTTACGATACTACCAGCGATATTGCTACCGTAACTGGTGGTTCGGCTAATGATGTATTTGCCCTGACCACGGGTGCGGTCACTGCCACCATTGATGGTGGCGCAGGTACGGGCGACAAGATCACACTGGCTATTGGCACTGGCGACATCACCAACATTAACTTCAGCAATATTGAAGTGCTGGATGTCACTAACGTTGGCATTACCAACTCTTCCTCGGCGCAGTTCTCGGGTAAAGAAATGGTGATCGTGGCAACGGGTGCTGGTACTGGTGCGCAAACCATCGTGATTGACACTTTTGCTTCGACAAGTGTTGACCTGAGCAAGATTACGGTTGACACCACGACTTCCCCGTCCACTGATTCTGTCCGGATTGATGCCAACGCTTTGTCGATGAATATGAACATCACCGGCACTAATACTGCTGACTCGATCCGAGGCGGCTCCTCGGCAGACACCATCTCTGGTGGTGCTGGCACGGATAAATTGATCGGGAATGGTGGTGCAGATGTAATTACCGGTGGTGAAGGTACAGACACCATCACTGGTGGCGCAGGTAATGACACCATTAATCTGACCGAGTCTATCTTGGCAGCTGACAATGTTGCGTTCTCTAGTGGTGCGACGAATGGTGTTGACACTATCACCGGCTGGAAGTCCAATGATCTTATCAACGTTGCCGCGCTGGGTGACGGCAGTACTGGGAGTAGTTCGACTGCAATCACCTCGGCTCGTGCACAGTCTACTCTGACTGATGACCGTTCCTTGGTAATCAATACCGATGGTACTGCAGCTAATTTGACCACTGGTGGCACCAAGGTAATCACCGATTGGACGAATATGACCCAAGTGGCAGATTACCTGAATGAAGCGTTTACCACCACTACCAGCACTGAGCAAGTTTTCATTATCAACAACACGGCTTCGGGTGCTAACACCACCTATGTTTACAGCTATGTGGATGCAGGCACTGCTACTATCGCGGCAGCTGAAGTGGTGCTGGTTGGGGTGATTAACAATGGCGGCTCTATGTTGGTTGATGCTAATGTTGTTTATGCTTGATAAGCAGTAACAATAGGGGACAGACCACGTTTAACCGGTTAACCCCCTAAGCCCCCATCTCACCGGGGGTAGCAACAAGCCCTTCAACCCCATCCCGTCAACAGCGGGGTGGGGGTTTTCATGAGCGGGTTCAAAACACACTTGGAACAACACAAACAACATTTTAGGGGACAGACCACGTTTAATCGGTTAACCCCCTAAGCCCCCAGCTCATCAGAGGGTAGCGATAAGCCTTTCAACCCCATCCTATCCAAGCAGGGTGGGGGTTTTTATAAACAATAGAAGGCGGAACCCGATAAACGTAAGCTACCGCGCTGACAAGGTGGCAGCCCACTGCCGCGAAAATAGCCACATCGCATGACCCTACCGTCATTTATAAGCCCGGTGACGGCGTGGTTTCTTCCGGTTCGGCTTACGTGGCGGCGCTGGCTTGCCAGGCCGTCGTTTGCTGATCTGCCCAGCAATTCCAGCAAACAAGGCCGGCCCAATCCTGTCGATTGATGCCGAGTCTTCCAGCAACTGCGGCAGATACAAACGCACCAGATGTGTGGCATGAGTCAGGTTTGGCACCAGCGTGGCCGCATCCAGCTCCTGTTCCGCCAACACATCCTGCGCGGCAATGATGGTCAGATTGTGCAACAGGATTGAGGCGTGGAACTCCTGACGAATCGCCTGTGGCGTCTCTCCGCCAAACTGCTCCAGTTGCAAGCGACATTTGAGATGCCGGAACGCCTCTTCGATGCGCCAGCGTTGCTGATACAGCGCTGCAAAGTCTACTGCGGGCCAGCGTGACGCATCCAGCAGCGACGTGGCCAGAATTTCAATCTGGCCTGTTTTGAGCGGAACACGCACCAGGCGCACCGAGAATGCATCCATCGGCAGCTGGTGCTGGACAAAATCCTGGCGCTGCCCGTGGCCAGGCTGCATCCTGATGACAGCACAAGCCTGACCAGACGCCACAAAAGCCTGAACCTGTGGCGAAAAACTCTGTGGCAGACGAATGCAGAAATGTTGCTGGCGCGCCAGCAACAAGGCAAACAGCCAATAAGCCGGATACCCGCGATCCAACACCAACAAATCGTCAGGGCGCAGATGCTCAAACTGTTCGGCCAACATGCTGCGTTCGTCACGGGTGTCGGCAGCCAGACTGGCGTGCAGAATCAGACCTGAACTGGTTTCACACAAGGCGCTGGCGCGGGCAAGACTGTAGATGCCGCCCTGCGAGTGGTAGCAGTTGAATCCATCTGGGCCGCTGCTGATGGTGTCAGGGTGTGTGGTGGGCAGATAAAGCGTGGTGCCATCGCAGGCAACCACACGCAAGCCGTGCCAATCTGGTGCGGGATGGAGGTCTGCCAGAACCGCCTGGTTAAGTTCGACAAAGGCTTGCCAACGCAACTTCTTGCGCGCCATGCGGAAAGCATCGTCATGAGCGCGACGGCCCAAGGGCAAGGAAATCCGGGAGAAGAACTGATCAAGCTCGACTTGCAGCGAGCGCATCAGATTGACGAGCAAGACGCCGACGACACGCTCGAAGGTGAAAACGGCGCGGCGGGTAAAGTCGCGAGCAGCCTGGCGATGTCGGGCAATGAAGTCCACGGACGTGATGAGGGTGTGAATTTTATGGATTGAACTGGAGTATTGAGAGGGGCGGTTTTTTTGTCATTTTTACATACTGATCAATTGGTTGTGCGCGCTATTCTACCGTAAGGGAAGGTTGCACGGTGTATGATTTTTAGCTAATTTCGCGGCAGTGGGTGGCAGCCTGCCTTAAAACACAAAAAACCTGATAGACTCAATCGCTCTCCGCAGCCACACATCTCTACGCCCTGAATCTACCCGCCAAAGACCATTTTCAGCCAAAATTTCACATAACATGACCCTCTCTCTCCTCTCCTGCCTGAACACGCTAGCCTGTCAAGTCCCGCCTGGTTATAAATGCGCTTCTTGAACAATTCAGGTTTTTTCTTCTGCCATTCTTTCAGCGCCTGAATGGGCGAAAGATGGTTGAGCGCACGCTGCGGAATCTGCTGGTTGTAAGTGTTCACATAGCGCTTAAGCGTTGTCTCCAACTCAGCCGCTGAAGCAAATCGGGTCTGGTTCACCACCTCACTGATTCGGCCATTGAAGCGCTCAACCATCCCGTTTGTCTGCGGGTGGCGCGGCGGGCACAGGCGGTGCTCAATATTCAGCGTCATGCAACGGACATCAAAGGCGTGGCGTCCGGTTGGCTCACGCTTTTTGCTGGTGAAGCGGTCGGTGAACTGACTGCCGTTGTCAGTGAGCAATTTGACGATCTTCATCGGTGCCGCGCGTTCCAGCCGGTTTAAAAAGTCCACGCTGCTTTGCTCACTTTGGTCGGCATAGATATGCATGAACACCCAGCGTGTGGCGCGGTCGATGGCTACAAACAGGTAACGTCGCTCTTTCTCGTCAGGCATCCGCGGCAAGTACTTGATATCCATGTGCAGGAAGCCAGGTTCGTAATCCTTGAAGGTTTTGACCTGTGGCTCAACCTGGCCGGCATCAGCCAGCGCCTGGGCTTGCAGTTGACGCAAATTGGCCACGCCATGGCGGCGCAGACAGCGATCCAGCCCAGAGCGAGAGACGTCTGGATTGATGAATTCGCGCACCACAGCGACCAGGTCATCCAATCCCAGTAGCGTCAGGCTTCGCAAGGCCACGGCAATCGCCTCTTGTGCCGGAGTCAGCGTGGTGCAGAGCTTGTGCGGGCGATGGGATAAATCCTCCGGGCTGTCGCGCTGTTTCCACTTGCGTGCGGTTGCCACGCTGATGTTGTAGCGTTTTGCCAACTCAAGCAACGATGCGGCTGAATTCTTGATCTCCGCTCGCGTACGAGGGGTGGTTCGAGCCTGGGCGTGGACTTCACTCATGTTGATTGCTCTGCTTTCAAGGTCTCAATTAGACCACGCATCATGTCTCTTGCCCAGAAGAGTGGCCTGCTACGAATTGGAATATGATCACACGGGATGCAACAGCTAGCCCACCACGCCCCTCAAACCAATTCACTGCACACCAGCCTGGAACAGGCCCAGGTGCTTTTGCAGGAAGAAACAGATGCACTGGAGAATCTTCAGCGCACATTATGTATGCTGGAACAAAAAGCCCGGCAGCTGAATACCATCAAGCAGCATATTGCGCTACAGCTGGAACAGCAGCATCAGCGCTATGTGCAAGCCAACACGCCGCCAGGCCAGGTTATTCCTATTGATGGTTTGGGGGTATTTGCTGCCGAGGTATGTTTTGGTGTACCCAGGCATGCAGAATATGCTGTGATTAAAGATCGGCTGGCGTTGTTTTGTGCCCAGATTTCCACCAGCAAAACGATCCTCCAGCAAATACGCGCCACCCGGCACTACCAGCAGGATGTGGTGGATGAGGGTGATTCTCAGGCAAGCGATTTTCAGATTGCCATATTGAAACAACATCAGCAGGATGAAGAAAACGCACAGCATCAGGTCGGCCAGCTGTGGCGCACATAAGAATGAAGCCGGCCTGCTGCGAAGGGCAGTAGAGTAACTGTTGCATCCCGTGTGATCATATTCCAATTCGTAGCAGGCCACTCTTCTGGGCAAGAGACATGATGCGTGGTCTAATTGAGACCTTGAAAGCAGAGCAATCAACATGAGTGAAGTCCACGCCCAGGCTCGAACCACCCCTCGTACGCGAGCGGAGATCAAGAATTCAGCCGCATCGTTGCTTGAGTTGGCAAAACGCTACAACATCAGCGTGGCAACCGCACGCAAGTGGAAACAGCGCGACAGCCCGGAGGATTTATCCCATCGCCCGCACAAGCTCTGCACCACGCTGACTCCGGCACAAGAGGCGATTGCCGTGGCCTTGCGAAGCCTGACGCTACTGGGATTGGATGACCTGGTCGCTGTGGTGCGCGAATTCATCAATCCAGACGTCTCTCGCTCTGGGCTGGATCGCTGTCTGCGCCGCCATGGCGTGGCCAATTTGCGTCAACTGCAAGCCCAGGCGCTGGCTGATGCCGGCCAGGTTGAGCCACAGGTCAAAACCTTCAAGGATTACGAACCTGGCTTCCTGCACATGGATATCAAGTACTTGCCGCGGATGCCTGACGAGAAAGAGCGACGTTACCTGTTTGTAGCCATCGACCGCGCCACACGCTGGGTGTTCATGCATATCTATGCCGACCAAAGTGAGCAAAGCAGCGTGGACTTTTTAAACCGGCTGGAACGCGCGGCACCGATGAAGATCGTCAAATTGCTCACTGACAACGGCAGTCAGTTCACCGACCGCTTCACCAGCAAAAAGCGTGAGCCAACCGGACGCCACGCCTTTGATGTCCGTTGCATGACGCTGAATATTGAGCACCGCCTGTGCCCGCCGCGCCACCCGCAGACAAACGGGATGGTTGAGCGCTTCAATGGCCGAATCAGTGAGGTGGTGAACCAGACCCGATTTGCTTCAGCGGCTGAGTTGGAGACAACGCTTAAGCGCTATGTGAACACTTACAACCAGCAGATTCCGCAGCGTGCGCTCAACCATCTTTCGCCCATTCAGGCGCTGAAAGAATGGCAGAAGAAAAAACCTGAATTGTTCAAGAAGCGCATTTATAACCAGGCGGGACTTGACAGATAGCGTTCATTCTTTAGCCATATGTCTTGATCATGGAAGCCTATTGGAGGTGCCCCATGATGCGGCAACCACAGCACTCAAGCGTGAGCGCTGGACGATGCTCGGCCTTGACGGCGGATTCGCATTACCCTGGCGGCAAGCTTCTCTGGATGAACATGACTTCGAACATCGCCGTACAAGAGTTTGTCAGCGCTCGCTTTGGCCATGATGACGCGCAACGGCTCGAACACATTGCCCGTGGTGGCAAGAGCAATAAAAAGGGGGCGGATTTCGAAGGGTGCTATGCGGTTTATGTGATTGCGTCCATTGGGGCAGCGACTACGCCAGCGGAGTGCGCACATCATCATATCAGCAGCCAGGAAACTGCATTTGTGGATGATTTGTGCGTACGTAATCAGGCAATCGGCACAAAGCGCAATTATCAGGCGAAGAACTCCGATGGCTCCGCCGCAGACTGGACGGACGAGCTGCGTGCGCGCTTTGAAAAGCAGATCATCGTGGATATCGAGCATCACCGTGTGCAACAACAGGAACAAGTTCTGGTGGTCAGCTGCGCAGACAAGGCCGCAGCCAATCAGAAAAAAATTCCACACGCCATGCAAAGCTGTTGCCGGGCGGAATATTTTCCTTACGAGCTGACGTCAATTGCATTGCTGATGAGCCATACCCCCCTTCAGTCTGTCTTTGCCAAGTTATGCAACTCGCGTCAGCTCGCCCGTCTGGATGAGGCTTTCAGGATCATTCTTGGGCAATGGCACGCAGACAATCATGCCGGGCGAACTGTGCTGGATGTGCTGACCAAGGCCAAAGCCAGTGCTCGGCCAGATATTTTTGGTGGGTTTCACCCGCCTCAGCTCTGTTGGCAGGAGGGGGCATCAGTGCCGCCATGCACGCCGCCATCATGGCTGACAGAGGTGCTGGATCGTTTTCAAATGGGGGGGACGACGGTAGAATGCGCTGCTTTCAAAGTCAGCTACAATGGGTTGGAAGTGCAGGTGGCGGCTCATGCCCCCGCTCCCCACCCTGACGCGCTTGCCAGCCTGACCAGCCCTCGTGATGTTTTCATGCTGCTGATGTCTGTTGAAGCGGAGATGCTTGCCGCCTCGCCACCTACAGAGGGACACCCACAATGAGCATGGTCAACAGAAGCTACAGCGCCCTTGCCGCAGAAGAAGCCAAGGCCTGCTTGGGAAACCTTCTGTCGTTTGTTGATGCGCCGGACAGCTACACCGAGGAAATGCATAAGCTTGGCATGCTCCTGGGTAAATTGCTCAGCGAGAAAATTCCCTCGACCACGCCCTGCCTGTTGGTCGCCACCGCCGAAGACGCCGATTACCTGGGTCGTGGCATTTATGACTGTCTGAAGCAGGCGCACCCCACCAAAGCAGCGGTGTTCTGGAACAACCATTACACCATTCCCGGTGGTGGCAGCATTGCGCCGGTGGTGCACAAGTTTCTGGAGCCTGGCTACGAAAGTGCGGAAGTATTGATCATCGCAAAGTCTGTCATTTCCGGCAGCTGCGTGGTGCGGACCAACCTTCTGGAACTGATCGACACCCTCTCCCCCCAGAAAATCTTCATTGTTTCTCCGGTCATGTATCGCCAGTCCGAAGAATGGCTGAGGCAGGAATTTCCGTGCGCGATCTCGGAAAAGTTCGAGTTCATGGTGTTTGCCACTGATGCAGAGCGTACCGAAAGTGGCGAAGTCAAACCCGGTATCGGTGGAGAAGTCTACCCGCTGCTGGGACTGGCAGATCAGCCTGCCCGCTTTGGTTTCATGCCCAAGCTGGTGCAGGAGTTGGCCGCGCTGTGATGACATAGCCGGCTTTTTCCATCAGTGTGCGGCCAGCCTACCCAAAAAAATCCCCCGTCTGGCAACGGGGGATAAGCTGGGGAACTGCTGTGCTGGAACAGGCTATCTGGCAAAGGAGTTAAAACGAATGGCGCAGGCCCACGGCAAAGCCCTTCGGATCCGCCCCGGCGGCCACGCCGCCGATGCTGCCAATGGCAAAGTCATACTTCGCCGCGCTGTTGTTGCGAATCTCGCTGTACAGCACCTTCACCAGGGTCCGTTTGGACAGATCATGTTCGTAGCCCAGTTCGTAGTGCTGCGCCTTGCCGCTGTCGGCCAGGCTGCTGTTGCCGCCACTGAGCTTGCCGGCCTGGCCGTATTGCGCAATCAGCCGGCCATTGGCACCGATGCCCAGCGAGCCATTCACATACCATACCGACTGCTTCAGGCTGCGGTTGCCGTACAGCCTGGCCCCGGCCTGGGTCAGATCGCCTTCGGTGCGGTCGTAGATCACCCCGATGCGGGTGTTGGCCGAGAAGCGGTAAATCGCGGCGGCGCGCAGGTCGTCCACCCGGCGGAAGGCGCTGGTGCTCAGCGCTGCGCCATCGTCCACCCCGGTGGTGGAACGGGTATAAGCCAGCCCGGCATACAGGCTGCCGTTGTCGTATTTCACCCCCAGGTTGGCGTTGTAGGCGCGTGGGCCGCTGCTGTTCTCGCCGGCGCTGTACAGCGCGCTGGCCGAGAAGTGGCTGAAGGTGGGCGTGGTGTACTGCACCGAGTTGCGCAGACGGTTGTCAAATTGGCCGATCTGGCCGGCAGCCTGGGTTTTCAGCGCCGGGTCGGTAATGGCAAAGTTGCCCAGCTTGCCCAGCAGGGCAGCGGACAAGCCAATGCCGGTGGCGGCCTTGTTGATGTCGTAAATCCCACCCATGGCACGCGCCGACGAGGTGAGCAAGCCCAACTGCAGCATGCCCAGGCTCGGGCTGGTGAGGCCGACAAAGCTGTCGCGGGTGGCAAAGTTGCCGGCACCGGTGTCCAGGGCGATGCTGTTTTCCACTTGCCAGATGGCTTTCAGGCCATTGCCGAGATCTTCGCTGCCCTTGAAGCCGATGAAGGTGCTGTTGGAGTTGATGCGGGTGGTCTGGCCGATGTTTTGCGCGCTGTTGGCCGCGCCCCGGGCGGAGACGCTTTCCAGGGTTTCGTCGATGGAGCCGTACAGGGTGACGTCGGCCAGGGCGGCGCTGCTCAGGCTGGCAATGGCGATGGCCAGCAGGGTGTGCGGGTGTTTCATGGTGTTTTCTCCCTTGTGTTGTCGTGTGCCGGTATGTCCGGCTGGTGTGGTGGCGAGGCTGGCCTGGTGCGTCATGCGCTGGGCGCTTTGAGCTGCCGCCAAAACACTAACATGATAGTAATATGGTTACTGCGATATTAGCAATATGGCGTTTCACCACACCTTTTGCCGGCAGACATATGCTGCATCGTAAAAAACACTACGATATTAGGATAATGCCCGGCAACTTACGGTAAAATTCGCCTTCCCCCTGTACATGCTTGACGCACAAAGGCCGTTATGGATCGCCGGATTTCTTATCGCAACCTCCCGCAGTTGTTTTTAAAGGCCCGTGAAGAACTGCTCTGCCACTTTCGCCCGATCATCAACCACTTTGGCCTGACCGAGCAGCAATGGCGGATCCTGCGCACCCTGAGCGAGCACGAACAGCTGGAGCCGCGTGAAATTTGTGAAATCTGCCACATTCTCAGCCCCAGTCTGGCCGGGGTGCTGGCGCGGATGGACGATCTGGGCGTGGTAATTCGCAGCCGGATGCCGGAAGACCAGCGTCGGGTGCTGGTGCGGCTCAGCCCCAAGGGTGAAGCAATTGTGGCGCAGATGGCCCCGCTGGTGCAGGCGCAGTACCGGTTGCTGGAAGACGCGCTGGGCAAGGAGTTGATTCAGGAGGTGTATCAGGTGGTGGATAAGCTGCTGATTGCCCAGCAAACCACGCGGGTGCCACGGGTGGCGCTGCCAGAGTTAGACGCCAGCCTGGCGCGGGAAGCCCCGTCGGGTGAATAAGCGTTGCTGATCGGTTGCACGACAATGTAGCGACCTAATCTTTTCGAACATGCCACCCGTTCATCGCAATTTTATCCCAGCGTTTCAAACGCGCAGTTACCAAACAAATCGTTCCGCAACTGCACCGCCAAACGCTGTGATGAGCTTGATCTGGGCGAGACACTGCGGGCCGGTGCTGGGTCACCCTGTACCACGCCGAGCCTGACCCCAGACCAGCACGCTGCCGGTCAGCTACAGCTGAACGGCGCATCGCCAAGGCGGACAGCGAAATCCTGAAAAACCTGTTTCCTTGTTTGACCGCGCTTACCCCAGCCGCGCCGGCAGCGGGTGTCCAGCCAGAAATTCACGCACAGCCAGGCGTTTGCCGCCAGCGGCCTGCAGCTGGGTGGCCAGCAGCGCGCCCTCACCGGTGGCGATGCGCACGCCTTCGGCACTGTGCGCCAGAATCTGGCCGGGCTCGCCATGGCCGTCGCAGACGTGCGCCTGCCAGATTTTCAGCGGCGCGCCGTCGGCCAGGGTGCTGGCACCGGGAAAGGGGTTGAAGGCGCGAATCTTGCGGTCCAGCACGGTGGCCGGCAAGGTCCAGTCCAGCTGGGCTTCGGCCTTGCCGATTTTCTCGGCATAGGTCACCCCCTGTTCAGGCTGCGGGGTGGCAGTCAGTTGATCCAGCTGGGCCAGTGCGTCCACCATCGCCTGGGCTCCCAGCGTGGCCAGACGGTCGTGCAGGCTGGCGGTGGTGTCGTCGGCGCGGATCGGTTCGCGTACGGTCAGCAGCATGTCGCCCGTATCCAGGCCGACATCCATCTGCATGATGGTGACGCCGGTTTCGGCGTCGCCGGCTTCGATGGCGCGGTGAATCGGCGCGGCACCGCGCCAGCGCGGCAGCAGCGAGGCGTGAATATTCAGGCAGCCGCGCGTGGGCATGTCCAGCACCACCTTGGGCAGAATCAGCCCGTAGGCGGCTACCACCATCAGTTCGGCACCCACCGCCGCGATTTCCGCCTGGGCATCAGTGGTTTTCAGCGTCAGCGGCTGGCTCACGGGCAGTTGGTGCGCCAGTGCCAGGGCTTTTACCGGGCTGGCTTTCAGCTTCATGCCGCGCCCGGCGGGGCGGTCGGGCTGGGTCAGCACCAGGGCAATCTCGTGGCCGGCATCAATCAGCGCCTGCAGCGCGCTGGCGGCAAATTCCGGGGTTCCGGCAAAAATCAGTTTCATCGGGGGCTATCCTGGGCAGGGGCGGGCCGCCGGGGCAGGCCCGCCGGGCGTCACATCGTGCGTTTTTCCAGCTTTTTCAGCTTGGTGCGGATGCGGTTTTGCTTGAGCGCAGACAGGTATTCGACAAACACCTTGCCTTCCAGGTGGTCAAGTTCGTGTTGCAGGCACACCGCCAGCAGACCATCGGCCTCCAGGGTGAAGGGCTTGCCATTGCCGTCCAGCGCCTGCACGGTCACCTGGGTGGCGCGCGAGACGTTGTCGTACACCAGCGGCACCGACAGGCAGCCTTCTTCGCCGATGGCCTGTTCGTCGGAACGGGCGATGATGGTCGGGTTGATGAACACTTGCAGCTGATTTTTTTCTTCCGACAGGTCAATTACCACCAGACGTTCGTGAACATTGACCTGGGTGGCGGCCAGGCCAATGCCGTGGGCGGCATACATGGTTTCGCCCATGTCGGCAATCAGGGTGCGGATGCGGTCGTCCACCTGAGCCACCGGCTTGGCGCGGGTGTGCAGGCGGGGGTCGGGGTAGTGCAGGATATTCAGCAGGGCCATGGCGTGCGGGTGTCGTTCAGCAGGTTTTTGGGGAAATGGGCGCACGGCGGCGCCACAGAAGTCTCTGCATTATATCGTGTGTTGCCGGCGCTCACCTGTTTGCGGGCAATCCGGGCCGGGCGGCCTGCTACTGGCTGCGTGCTTGTTATGGATGAGCACCGGCAAAACAAAAACTGCCCCAAGTCGCCAGATGAACTCCCGTCTGATTGAAGCTGGGATGTTATGATCCGGGACGCTATTTCCGGATCATCAAAGCACGAGTGCACTTATGACCAAAAAAGGTGAAGATCGCCTTCCCATCATTCACTTCACCAGCCACGATTTGTCTGCTGACGAAAACTACACGGTCTGGTGTCAGGCCACAGACGCACTTTTCGATATTGATTTTCATGGCGCAGACCACCCTGTCCGTTTTCAGGCTGATCTGACTTCGTATTCCATGGGCTCCATTCTGCTGGGCCGTACCCGATCGGTGGCGCAGCGGTTTTCCCGCTCCACCGCCACCATTGCCCGCAGCGGCATCGACCATATCATCGTGCAGCTTTATATGGTGGGCGGTTATCACGGCCACGCCGGCTCGGCCAGTATTGTGGTGCAGGCCGGGGATATTTGCGTGCTGGATTGCGCCGAAACCTTTGCCACCCAGGCCAGCGATTTTGAAAACCTCACCCTGGTGATTCCACGGGCGATTCTGGAGACAAAATTGCCCCGGCTGGAAGCGCTGCACGGACTGGTGCTGAAAGCAGGATCCACCTGGAACCGGATTCTGTCGCAACATCTGCTGGTGCTGTTTGAGCAGGCCCCGAGCATGACCCTGCGCGAATGCGAAAGAATCGCCAACGGCTCGATTGCCTTGCTGGCCGCCTGCCTGCAAGGTGAAATCGAGGCGCGCGACGAACAGACTGCGAGTGCCAGCGTCACCAGTATGGTGCTGCAGATTCGCCGCCATATCGACGCCCATCTGTCCGACCCCGCCCTGGGCGCAGACCAGGTGGCGGCCCGGTTCGCCCTGTCACGCGCCACGCTGTACCGCCTGTTCGAGCCATTGGGTGGGGTGGCCGACTATATCCGCGCTCGTCGGCTGCGCCGGGCATTCTTTGCCTTGCGCGCCCGCGAACTGGCCAATTTGCGCATCAGCGAAATTGCCCAGCGCTGTGGCTTTGCCAGCATGGCCACGTTTACCCGTGCCTTCAAGGCGGCTTATGGCATTACCCCTGCCGCATTGCGCAGCGTGTCGGCATTGAATCCGACATCACCAGCACTGCACGACGCCACCCAGGGTGAAGCACTGAGTATTACCCGGTGGATGCATGAAATCACGGCGGATAAAAGCGGTTGAACCACCACCTGCCAGCCTGGCAACCACCATTTCATCGCAAAGATCAATCAGTCTGTCTTAATTCCTCTGACCACGATTGACTTTTCCTGAGGCCATGGCCAACATCCAAGCACACTGAGCAGTGCCGATCCATCCTGTGGCAATTCCACAGATGAATCATGGTGTGCGTGTCGCCGCTTGCGTGAAATGGCTTATCCGGGTTTTAGACCAGGGCAGCACACCGATGCGCACGCAAGACATTGCATGCAGTCAAGGGAGCCATGACCGCGCGGGTCATCATTGATTGTACAAAACACCACTGCGCACGCTAGTTTATCAACACATATATATGCTTTTGGCGTGATGCCCGTTTTGTGAAACCGCACCATTCACAAAACGGGCATAGGCCGGGCTTGTCACGTCCGCAAATCCGTGCATGACGGCTTGGCGATGGGTAAGGTTGGGTCATCCGCAACAATATCGGCACGCTGAACCAATATCCAAAGGCAGAGTGTAAAAACCACAGCAGGAAATATCATGCAATTTTTTTACAAAGCCGGGAATTTCTCCAGCGGATATTCTAACGTGCATGTCATGAAAGCGGCTGGGTCGCCTGCTGTCATCACCTATCCCAGCCTGGATGTGACCGCGAACGGCAGCACGAGCATCGTGATTCAGGTCTATAGCGGTAGCTGGAGAATGAACAACTCGGGGGTGAACAATGGTGGTGCCACCTCCCTTCTTGACACCGCTTCCAATGGACTTTCGACAAGCACCTACGGCGTTCTTCTGTCCTGGAGCGGCCATAGCTCGACGGCCCGCTTTGTCGGGGGAAATTGGGGCGATGTGCTGGAAGGTGGCAGTGGCCATGACACGCTTGAGGGCGGCGGCGGCCACGATAGCCTCACGGCAGGCGCAGGCAACGACAGCCTGCTGGGCGGCAATAATAATGACACCCTGCTCGGCGGCGATGGCGATGACATCTTGAGCGGTGACGCTGACGCTGATGTACTGGACGGCGGCAATGGCAATGATATTTTCCTGGACCCCAATGGCGACACCATTACCACGTTTGAGGCTGCCGACACCATTCGGCTGACCAACGGCGCAGCCCAGGCGCTGACTGCCAGCCATCTGCAATACGACAGCGCAAGCAAAACGCTGACCATCGACTTTGATAAAAACGGCACGTTTGGCGGTGGCAGCGACGTGGTGGTGACATTCACCAATGCACCCGCCACGCAGAGCTTCCAGGTCAACAACAACGGCGGATTTGCCGACATCACCCTGGCCCCGCCCTCTCTCACCAGTGCCAGCTACGACGCCAGCACCGGCGTGCTGGCCGTCACGGTTGCCGGTAATGTGGGGGTAGGCGACACCATCGCGGTGAATAAACTCACCCTGAGCGGCGAAGACAACAGCGCCTACACACTGACCAGCAGCGATGTCACCACCACCAGCACCAGCGCATTTTCCGTCACGCTCAATGCCACCGACCAGGCGGCGGTCAATCAGATTCTGAACAAGGCCGGCACCAGCGCCACCGGGGGTGCCACCTTCAACCTGGCCGGCGCAGCAGGCTGGGACAGCACAGCCAATGCCCCGGCAGACCTGACTGACAATGGCGTAACGGTCAGCAACCCGACCATCCCCACCATCACCAGCGCCAGCTACAGCGCCGCGACTGGCGTGCTGACCGTCACCGGATCAGGGTTTTTGCAGCTCGCTGGCACCAATAATGACATCAATGTCAGCAAGTTCACCGTGCATGGCGACGCCACCGATTACACCCTGACCAGCAGCAGCGTGGACATCACCAGCGGCACAAGCTTTACCGTTACCCTGAACGCTACCGATCAGGCCGAGCTGGCCAGCCGGGTGAATAAAAGCGGAACCAGCTCGATTGGCAGCGTCACCTATAACCTGGCCGCCGCAGAAGACTGGGCGGCAGGAGCCGAAGCCGCGGTCAACGTGGCGGATTTGACCGGTAACAGCGTCACCGCCTTATTACCCAACGTGGCGCCAACCATCACCTCCGCCGCCATCGCCAGCGTTGCCGAAAACACTGCCACCAGCACCGTGGTCTACACCGCTACTGCCACCGACCCGGAAGGCGACGCCCTGACCTACGCGCTGACCGGCACCGACGCTGCGTCATTCTCCATCAACGCCACCACCGGCCAGGTGCGCCTGCTCACCCCGGCTGATTACGAAACCCAAAGCAGCTACAGCCTGAACATCATGGTTTCTGACACCGCCAGCCACACCAGCAGCCAGGCGCTGACGGTCAGCGTGAGCAATGTCAACGAGAAACCGCTGATTAGTGCGCCGACCACGCAAAATGTCACCCAGGGCGTCGCCACCGCGCTGACCGGGATCAGCCTGGCCGATCCGGACGCCGGCAGCAGCGTGCTGACCCTGTCGGTGTCTGGCGAGCCGGGGGTGTATCAGGCCATCAGCGGCAATGGCGTGACCGTCAGCGGCTCGGGCTCGCCCAGCATCACGCTGACCGGCTCGCAAAGCGACCTGAATGCCTTTCTGGCGGCCGGTCAGCTCAGTGGCACCATGCCCGCCGGCATGGCCGGCCCGTTTACCATCAGTCTGGACAGCAACGATGGCGGCCACAGTGGCACAGGCAGCGCCCAGCAGGACAGCAAGACACTCACCGTTACCGGTGTTCCGGCCAACGTCGCGCCAGTCATCACCAGCGCCGCCAGCGCCAGTGTGGCGGAGAACACCGCCACCAGCACGGTGGTCTACACCGCCACGGCAACCGATGCCGAGAGCGACACCGTGACCTACTCGCTGTCCGGTACTGACGCAGCGGCGTGCACCATTGACGCTACCACCGGCCAGATCAAGCTGCTCACCCCGGCAGACTTTGAAACCCAGTCCAGCTACAGCATCACCATCAACGCCAAGGATGCGACCCACACCACCACCAAGGCGGTGACCCTCAATGTTTCTGACGTCAACGAAGCCCCAACCAATATCAGCCTGTCGGCCAGTAGCGTGGCGGAAAACACCAGTACCGCCACCGCGCTGACCATCGGCGCGCTGACCAGCACCGACCCGGATGCTGGCAACACCTTGACCTACAGCATCGTTGGCGGCGCGGACCAGGCGCGTTTTCAGGTCAGCGGGAGCAATCTGCAATTCAAGGCCGGCACAGTTCTCGACTACGAAACCCAGAACAGCTATGCGGTAGCCGTGCGCAGCACCGACCAGGGTGGGCTGACGTATGACAAGACGCTGACCATCACCCTGACCGACGCCAACGACACGCCACTGCTCACCGCACCAGGCACCCAAACTATCACCCTGGCCACCGCCACCGCGCTGACCGGCATCAGCGTGGCCGATCAGGACGCCGGCAGCGCCAGCCTCAGCGTTACCCTGGCGGCCAGCGCCGGCACACTGGCCGCTACCAGCGGCGGCGGCGTGACGGTCACCGGCTCTGGCAGCGCCAGCCTGACCCTGACTGGGGCGCAAAGCGCAATCAACAGCCTGCTGGCCGCCAGCGGCGTCAGCTATACCCCGGATGCCGGGGCCAGCGCCGGAACCAGCGCCACGCTTAGCCTCAGCAGCAACGACAATGGACACACTGGCGGCACAGCACAAACCGACAGCAAAACCCTCACCCTGAATCTGGTCGCAGCCAGCAATGGCGGCGGTGGCGGTGGGGCACCCACTCCGCCAGACCCGACGCCCCCCGTCACGCCGGTAACCCCCACCACACCCACGGTGCCAATCGAGCCAACCACACCCACCGTGCCCACCCCGCCGACGGAACCAAGCACTCCGACGACACCCACGGTGCCGACCACGCCCACCGCGCCGACGGAACCCACCGCGCCAACCACGCCCACTGTGCCGGTTGACCCAACGCCGACGACCCCAACCGTGCCCACCCCGCCAGTGGCCCCCACCCTTCCGCTAGTCGATGGCGTGGTCATCACCCACTACACCCGCGCCCGCCCGGATGGCGGCACCGTCAATGCGCTGAATATTCCGGTGATCAGCAGTGAGCGTCAGGACCAGGACAGCAGCAGCCCACAGGCGGATATTGCCCTGGCCGTCAGCCAGGGCCAGACGCTGCTCAAGGCCGAAGTGCCCACCGGCATTGGCATGGCAGTAGAAGACCTGTCCGACACCCCGTCCCGCCGCACCGATCTGCTGGACGCGATCAAGAGCCGCACCACCGCGCAACTGACCGACCAGAGTCAGATGGTCAAGCTGGGACAAACGTTTCTGGCGTCGCTGCCCGACGCCGCCAATCTGTGGGTGCGCACGGTGATTATCAGCCAGGCCTCCAACAGCGACGCCAGCGGCAACCTTACCTTCCGTGGTGTCAGCGACAGCAGCAACCCCAGTGCCCTGGTGCTCGACTTTACCAGCCTGCCGAAAAACAGCACCGTCGCGCTGGAAAATGTCCAGTTTGGTGCCATCGTCGGTGAAGTCTCGGTCACTACCGGCGACGGCAATCAATTGCTGGCCGCCGACAGCAAAGCACAAACCCTCGACCTGGGGGCCGGCAACGACACCGTCTACGCCGGATCGGGCAACGATATCCTGAACAACAGCCAGGGTAATGACAAGCTGTTTGGCCAGAGTGGCAATGATGTGTTCAACGCCGAAAACGGCCAGAACATCCTGCACGGCGGCACCGACTCCGACACCGCTAAATTCACCGGCAAAGCCGACGACTACACCGTGGAAAAACACCATGGCTTCGTCAAGGTGATCAACAAAGCCGACCCAAGCAAGAGCACGCTGGTGATCAATACCGAAACCCTGCAGTTTGCTGACAACGCACTGAACGTGCAAAACCCACCCGCGCTGAATGCGTTGGCCGGCATGTACCAGCAGGTGCTCGGACGTCAGGCGGATATTGATGGCTTTGACTACTTTGGTGAGCTGCAGGCCAAGGGCTACAGCATGGGCAGCATGGCGTTGAACATGATGAAAACCGCTGAAGGCCAGGCGCGTGGCTGGGCGCTGACCGGCGACCCGGTGAACGACGTGGAAATGCTGTACCAGGGGTTGCTGGGCCGGGCGTCGGACGCGGGTGGCAAGGCGGCGTGGGTACAGTTACTGAAGTCGGGCTTTATGTCGCTGGATCAGGTGGCGACGGCGTTTGTTGAGTCGCCGGAGATGAAAACCCATTATGTCGGGCCCACCGGATGGGATTTCTTGGTTTAGTGCCGTTTCCCTCCTGACATGGTTGCACCGCCTGGCCGTACGGCTTCTTGTCCTGCCTGGCGGCTGCGCCCCTGACCAGAAACGCTACGCAGAGGGTTGTAAGCCGCTCTTACGCTACTTTACTACATTGCCAGGGAGCGGTTCTCTCTGGCGCAACGGATCAGCGCCTGTCACCCGAGGCGCACCTTTGGCAAATCACTGCGCATCAATCACAACCACCAAAAAGCCAGCACAGATCAATCACCTTGGCTGTATGGCTACTTGGCCGCCAACTGCATTTCCTTTCACCCCGGATGATTCTCCATGCCCACCGCCGCTCCCAAGCAAATTGCCCTGATAGACACTTCATTGCCTGATTGGCCACGCCTGGCCGCTAGCCTGCCGACCAACATAGCGATCGAAACTTTCTCCAGCCTGGCGCAGCTCAGCCAATGGGCATCCAGCCATGCTGGCGAATATACGGCGCTACACCTGTTTACCCACGGCGCATCTGGCAAGCTGCAACTGGGGAAAGAGACGCTGGATGCCTCCGGACTGAACCAAGCCGGCGTACAAGGGCAACTGCAGGCGCTGGCGCAGGCGTTGACCCCGGATGGCGATCTGCTGCTGTATGGCTGTAATGTGGCCGATGGCCAGGGTGGCCTTGAATTTATCAGCAAGTTGGCCCAAACCACCCAGGCCGATATCGCCGCCTCTACCAACCTGACCGGCATGCACGGCGACTGGGCGCTGGAAAGTACCTACGGCGTACTGGAAACCATCCCTCTGGCCACCGACTGGCAAGGCGAGCTGGCAATGAGCATCACGCCAGTACGGATGGGCTCTCCCGGCAAAGCGGCCGGGGAATACCGCAACGGAAACGCCTTTGCCGCATTGAAAATCGATGGCAGCGTGGTCACCTGGGGCGATGGCAGCAACGGCGGCAACAGCAGCGCGGTGGCCGCCAGCCTGAGCAGTGGCGTCAGCCAGATTTACAGCACCGGCGCGGCCTTTGCCGCCCTGAAAAGCGATGGCAGCGTCGTGGCTTGGGGGCATGCCAGTTACGGCGGCGATAGCAGCGCGGTGACCGCCAGTCTGAGCAGCGGCGTCAGCCAGATTTACAGCACCGGCACCGCCTTTGCTGCGCTGAAAAGCGATGGCAGTGTGGTGGTTTGGGGGCATGCCAGTTACGGCGGCGACAGCAGCGCGGTGACCGCCAGCCTGAGCAGCGGCGTCAGCCAGATTTACAGCACCACCTACGCCTTTGCCGCACGCAAAAGCGATGGCAGTGTGGTGGCCTGGGGGCATGCCAGTTACGGCGGCGATAGCAGCGCGGTGGCCGCCAGCCTGAGCAGTGGCGTCAGCCAGATTTACAGCGCAGGCGGCGCTTTTGCCGCGCTGAAAAACAATGGCAGCGTGGTCACTTGGGGCGATGCCAGTTACGGCGGCGATAGCAGCGCGGTGGACGCCAGCCTGAGCAGCGGCGTCAGCCAGATTTATAGCACCGGCTTTGCCTTTGCCGCCGTCAAAAACGATGGCAGTATGGTGGCCTGGGGGCATGCCAATTACGGCGGCGATAGCAGCGCGGTGGACGCCAGCCTGAGCAGCGGCGTCAGCCAGATTTACAGCACCGGCTTTGCCTTTGCCGCGCTGAAAAACGATGGCAGTGTGGTGGCCTGGGGCGATAGCAGCAATGGCGGCAACAGCAGCGCGGTGGCCGCCAGCCTGAGCAGTGGCGTCAGCCAGATTTACAGCGCAGGCGGCGCTTTTGCCGCGCTGAAAAACGATGGCAGCGTGGTCACCTGGGGCGATAGCAGCAATGGCGGCAACAGCAGCGCGGTGGCCGCCAGCCTGACCAGTGGCGTCAGCCAGATTTACGCCACCCACACCGCCTTTGCCGCGCTGAAAAGCGATGGCAGCGTGGTCACCTGGGGCGATGGCAGCCAGGCCGGCAACAGCAGCGCGGTGGCCGCTAGCCTGACCAGTGGCGTCAGCCAGATTTACAGCACCGACTCGGCCTTTGCCGCCCTGAAAAGTGACGGCAGCGTGGTCACCTGGGGCGATGGCGGCCATGGCGGCAACAGCAGCGCCGTGGCCGCCAGCCTGGCCAGCGGCGTGGTGGGGCTGGCCAATATCGCGACCGATGACCGCTACAGCAATTCGGCACCGACCCACATCGCCCTGAGCCATAGCAGCGTGGCAGAAAACACCGCCACCGCCGGCGCTTTGACCATCGGTGCACTGACCAGTACCGACCCGGATACCGGCAACACCTTCAGCTACAGCGTGGTTGGCGGCACCGATCAGGCGCGCTTTCAGGTGAGCGGCGCCAATCTGCAATTCAAGGCCGGCACCACGCTGGATTACGAAACCCAGAGTAGCTACGCCGTCACCGTACGCAGCACCGACCAAGGCGGGCTGACTTACGACAAGACACTGACCGTCAGCCTGAGCAACGTCAACGAAACTCCCACTGCGGCCAGTTTCACCAGCGCCGGGCTGGATAACACCACCGCCATCACTGGCGCTGCGGTCGGCACGCTGGCCGCCGTGGACCCGGATGCGGGCGACACCCACACCTTTACCCTGGTGGCGGGCAATGGCAGCAATGATGCCGACAACAGTAAATTTACCGTCACCGGTAATACGCTGAAAGTGGGCAGCACCGCACTGACCGCCGGCACCTACCAGGTGATGACCCGCGCCACTGACGCCGGAAGCCTGACCGTCGATCAAGCGCAGACCATCACGATTAGCGCGCTTAATGCTGCGCCTACCATCACCAGTGGGGCCAGCGGCAGCGTGGCGGAAAACGCCGCCACCAGCACCGTGGTCTACACCTCCGCCGCCACCGACACCGACAGCGATACCCTCACCTATTCGCTCACTGGCACCGATGCTGCATCGTTCTCGATCAACGCCACCACTGGCCAGGTGCGCCTGCTCACCCCGGCAGACTATGAAACCAAGTCCAGCTACAGCATCACCGTCAACGCCAAGGATGCGACTCATACCACCACCCAGGCGGTGACCATCAATGTCACCGATGTGAACGAAGCACCCAGCATCACCAGCGGGGCCACTGGCAGCGTGGCCGAAAATGCCGCCACCAGCACCGTGGTCTACACCGCCACCGCCACCGACCCGGAAAGCGATACCCTCAGCTATTCGCTCACCGGCACCGATGCTGCGTCGTTTACCATCAACACGGCAGGTGCCGTGAAACTGGTCACCCCCGCCGACTTTGAAACCAAGGCCAGCTACAGCGTCACCGTGAACGCGATGGACGCGACCCACACCACCACCCAGGCGGTGACCATCAATGCCACCAACGTCAACGAAGCGCCCACCGCCGCCAACTTCACCAGCGCCGGGCTGGGTAACACTACCGCAATCACCGGTGCTTCGGTAGGCACGCTGGCCGCCGTGGACCCGGATGCTGGCGACACCCACACCTTTACCCTGGTGGCCGGCAATGGCAGCAATGATGCCGATAATGGCAAATTCACCATTACCGGTAATACGCTGAAAGTGGGCGGCACCGCACTGGCCGCCGGCACCTACCAAGTGATGACCCGCGCGACTGATGCTGGCGGGCTGACCGTCGATCAGGCACAGACCGTGACGATCACTGCAGCCAATATCGCGCCCACCATCAGTAGCAGTTCTACCGGTAGCGTGGCGGAAAACGCCGTCACCAGCACGGTGGTTTACACCGCCGCCGCCACCGATGCGGAAAGTGACACTCTCACCTACTCGCTGACCGGCACCGATGCCGCGTCGTTCTCGATTGACGCCAGCACCGGTCAGGTCAAGCTGCTCACCCCGGCAGACTTTGAAGTCAAGAGCAGCTACAGCATCACCGTCAACGCCAAGGATGCGACCAACACCACCACCAAGGCGGTGACCATCAATGTCACCGATGTGAACGAAGCACCCAGCATCACCAGCGGGGCCACTGGCAGCGTGGCGGAAAACGCCGCCACCAGCACCGTGGTCTACACCGCCACCGCCACCGACCCGGAAAGCGATACCCTCAGCTATTCGCTCACCGGCACCGATGCCGCGTCGTTTACCATCAACACGGCAGGTGCCGTGAAACTGGTCACCCCCGCCGACTTTGAAACCAAGGCCAGCTACAGCGTGACCGTGAACGCGATGGACGCGACCCACACCACCACCCAGGCGGTGACCATCAATGCCACCAACGTCAACGAAGCCCCCACCGCCGCCAACTTCACCAGCGCCGGGCTGGACGCTTCCACCGCCATTACCGGCGCTTCGGTCGGCACGCTGGCCGCCGTGGACCCGGATGCGGGCGACACCCACACCTTTACCCTGGTGGCGGGCAATGGCACCAATGACGCTGATAACAGCAAGTTCACGATGGTGGGTAACACCCTCAAAGTGGGCGGAACTGCGCTGACCGGTGGCACCTACCATGTACTGACCCGTGCCACCGATGCTGGCGGCCTGACCGTTGATCAAGCGCAGACGATCACGATTAGCGCTGCTCCAGTCATCACCTCTGGTGCCAGCGCCAGCGTCGCCGAAAACGCCGTTTCCAGCACCGTGGTCTACACCTCCGCCGCCACCGACGCCGACAGCGACGCCCTGACCTATGCGCTGACCGGCACTGACGCTGCGTCGTTCTCGATTGACGCCACCACCGGCCAGGTCAAGCTGCTCACCCCGGCAGACTTTGAAGTCAAGAGCAGCTACAGCATCACCGTCAACGCCAAGGATGCGACTCATACCACCACCCAGGCGGTGACCATCAATGTCACCGATGTGAACGAAGCACCCAGCATCACCAGCGGGGCCACTGGCAGCGTGGCCGAAAATGCCGCCACCAGCACCGTGGTCTACACCGCCACCGCCACCGACCCGGAAAGCGATACCCTCAGTTATTCGCTGACCGGCACCGATGCTGCGTCGTTTACCATCAACACGGCAGGTGCCGTGAAACTGGTCACCCCCGCCGACTTTGAAACCAAGGCCAGCTACAGCGTGACCGTGAACGCGATGGACGCGACCCACACCACCACCCAGGCGGTGACCATCAATGCCACCAACGTCAACGAAACCCCCACTGCCGCCAACTTCACCAGTGCCGGGCTGACCAGCAGCACCGCCGTCACCGGTGCTTCGGTAGGCACGCTGGCCGCCGTGGATCCGGACGCTGGCGACACCCACACCTTTACCCTGGTGGCAGGCAATGGCACCAATGATGCCGACAACAGCAAGTTCACGATGGTGGGTAACACACTCAAAGTAGGCGGAACGGCACTGACCACCGGCACCTACCAGGTGATGACCCGCGCCACTGACGCCGGCGGCCTGACCGTCGATCAAGCGCAGACCATCACGATTAGCGCTGCCGGTGGCGGCGGAGGCGGTGGCGGTGGTGGCGGTGGTGGCGGCGATCCGACCCCGCCGGACCCGACACCTCCCACTACCCCAACCACACCGACGGTGCCGACCACGCCAACGGAACCGACGACGCCCACGGTGCCGACCACGCCCACCACGCCGACGGAACCCACCACACCGACCACGCCCACCGTGCCGGTGGATCCGACGCCACCCACGCCTAGCGTGCCCGAGCCACCTGCGCCAGTCACGCCCACACCGCCGGTCACCCCCAGCATTCCGCTGGTCGATGGCGTGGCGGTGGCGTCCACCACCATGACCCGCGTCGATGGCTCACAAGTCAATACGCTGATTATTCCGGTGATCAGCCGTGAGCGGCAGGAGCAGGACACTTCCAGTGGCAGCGCCGACATTCCGCTGGCAGTCAGCGATGGGCGCACCCAGATCAAGGGCGAGATTCCCACCGGCATCGGCATGACCGTGGAAGGCGGCGACAGCACCCAGCCAGGCAACACCGACCTGCTCATCGCCATCCGCAGCCACACCACCGAGCAATCCGCTGACCAGACCGCCATGGTGAGCCTGGGGCAATCTTTCCTTAACGCCCTGCCCGGCAGCACCGCGCTGTGGGTGCGCACCGTGGTGGTCCGCGCTGACTCCAGCCAGGATGCCAGTGGCACACTGGTATTCCGTGACCAGACCGCAGACAGCAACACCGACACCGCCCTGGTGCTGGACTTCACCCACTTGCCAACCAACAGCACCGTGGGTCTGGAGAACGTGAACTTTGCCGCCATTGTTGGCAGCGTGTCGGTGACCACTGGCGATGGCAACCAGCTGCTGGTGGCCGACGGCAAGGCGCAAACCCTCGACCTGGGCGCTGGCGACGACACCGTCTACGCTGGATCGGGCAACGATGTCCTGACCAACACCCGTGGCAACGACAAACTGTTTGGCCAGGGCGGCAACGACACCCTCAGCGGGGAAAACGGCCAGAACATCCTGCACGGCGGCACCGACTCCGACACCGCCAAATTCACCGGCAAGGCCGACGACTACACCGTGGAAAAACACCATGGCTTCGTCAAGGTGATCAACAAAGCCGACCCAAGCAAGAGCACGCTGGTGATCAATACCGAAACCCTGCAGTTTGCTGACAACGCACTGAACGTGCAAAACCCACCCGCGCTGAATGCGCTGGCCGGGATGTACCAGAAGGTACTCGGACGTCAGGCGGATATTTATGGCTTTGACTACTTTGGTGATCTGCAAGCCAAGGGCTACAGCATGGGCAGCATGGCACTGAACATGATGAAAACCGCCGAAGGCCAGGCGCGTGGCTGGGCGCTGACCGGCGACCCGGTGAACGACATGGAAGTGCTCTACCAGGGGCTGCTGGGGCGCAATGCCGACGCCGGTGGCAAGGCAGCCTGGGTGCAGTTGCTCAAGTCAGGTTCGGTATCGCTGGATCAGGTGGCGACGGCGTTTGTGGAATCGCCAGAAATGAAAACCCATTATGTCGGGCCCACCGGATGGGATTTTTTCATTTGAATTCAATTCATCTGCTGGACCCCCGGAGAGACATGCCTCTCTGGAGCAATTGACCGACCCAAGCGGGACCACCGCTTGGGCGGGCTTGTTGAGTGCAGCAAGTCGCTCATGCCATTCTCTTCCCTCTGGACAACACGCCATGCACACCGTTTTCCCCCAGCCCATTGCCCTGATAGACGCCTCGTTGCCCAACTGGCAAACCCTGGCGGCTGGTCTGCCAGCAGGCACCGACATCGAAACATTTACCAGTCTGGCTCAGCTTGGCCAATGGGCGCTCAGCCATGCCGGTGAATATTCTGCGCTGCACCTGTTTACCCACGGCGCATCTGGCAAGCTGCAACTGGGAAAAGATACCCTGGATGCCTCCGGACTGAACCAAGCCGGCGTGCAGGGGCAACTACATGCGCTGGGCCAGGCGCTGACCCCGGATGGCGACCTGCTGCTGTATGGATGTGATGTGGCCGAAGGCCAGAGCGGCCTTGAATTCATCAGCAAGCTGGCCCAAGCCACTCAGGCCGACATTGCCGCCTCCACCAACCTGACGGGCATGCACGGCGACTGGGTACTGGAAAGTGCATACGGCGTGCTGGAAGCCGCTCCCCTGGCCACCGACTGGCAAGGCGATCTGAGCATGAGCATCACCCCGGTGCGGATGAGCTACCCCGGCAAGGCCTCGGGAGAGTTCAGAAACGACTACGCCTTTGCCGCATTGAAAATTGATGGCAGCGTGGTCACCTGGGGAGGCAGCACCAATGGCGGCGACAGCAGCGCCGTGGCCGCCAGTCTGAGCAGTGGCGTCAGCCAGATTTACAGCACCGGCTTTGCCTTTGCCGCCCTGAAAAGCGATGGCAGCGTGGTCACCTGGGGGGGCGGTGCCAATGGCGGCAACAGCAGTGGAGTCGCCGCCAGCCTGACCAGCAACGTCAGCCAGATTTACAGCACCGGCTTTGCCTTTGCCGCCGTCAAAAACGATGGCAGCGTGGTCACCTGGGGGGACTCCATCAACGGAGGCAGTAGCAGCGCAGTCAGCGCCAGCCTGGCCAGCGGTGTCAGTCAGATCAGCAGCACGGCCTACGCCTTTGCCGCACGTAAAAGCGACGGTAGCGTGGTCACTTGGGGCGATGGCATCTATGGCGGCAACAGCAGCGCAGTGGCCGCCAGCCTGAGCAGCGGCGTCAGCCAGATTTACAGCACCGGCACCGCCTTTGCCGCGCTGAAAAGCGATGGCAGTGTGGTGGCCTGGGGGCATGCCAGTTACGGTGGCAACAGCAGCGCGGTGGCCGCCAGCCTCACCAGTGGCGTCAGCCAGATTTACAGCACCGGCGCGGCCTTTGCTGCATTGAAAAGTGACGGCAGCGTCGTCACCTGGGGCGACGGCAGCAACGGCGGCAACAGCAGCGCGGTGGCCGCCAGCCTGAGCAGCGGCGTCAGCCAGATTTACAGCGCAGGCGGCGCTTTTGCCGCGCTGAAAAGCGATGGCAGCGTCGTCACCTGGGGCGATAGCAGCAACGGCGGCAACAGCAGCGCGGTGGCCGCCAGCCTCACCAGCGGCGTCAGCCAGATTTACGCCACCCACACCGCCTTTGCCGCGCTGAAAAGTGACGGCAGCGTGGTCACCTGGGGAAGCAGCGTCAGCGGCGGCAACAGCAGTGCCGTGGCCGCCAGCCTGGCCAGTGGCGTCAGCCGGATCTACAGCACCAATTCCGCCTTTGCTGCGCTAAAAAGCGATGGCAGCGTGGTCACCTGGGGCAGCAGCAGCTATGGCGGCAACAGCAGCACGGTGGCCGCCAGCCTCACCAGCGGCGTCAGCCAGATTTACAGTACAGGTGCCGCTTTTGCTGCACTGAAAAGTGATGGTAGCGTGGTTGCCTGGGGAGATGCCGCTAACGGCGGCAACAGCAGCGCAGTGGCCGCCAGCCTGACCAGCGGCGTGGTTGGACTGGCCAATTTCGCCACCGATGACCGCTACAGCAATTCAGCGCCCACAGATATCGCCCTGTCTCCCAGCAGCGTGCAGGAAAACACCTCCACTGCCACCGCGCTGACCATCGGCGCACTGAGCAGCACCGACCCGGATGCCGGCAACACCTTCAGCTACAGCATTGTGGGCGGCGCGGATCAGGCCAGCTTTCAGATCAATGGGGCCAACCTGCAATTCCAGGCGGGTGCCACACTGAATTACGAAACCCAGAGCAGTTATGCCGTCACCGTGCGCAGCACCGACCAAGGTGGCCTGAGCTACGACAAAACGTTGACAGTCAGCCTCGGTAATGTCAATGAAGCGCCCACCGCTGCCAATTTCACCAGCGCCGGGCTGGATTCGGCAACCGCCATTACCGGGTCCACGGTAGGCACGCTGGCCGCCGTGGACCCGGACGCCAGCGACACCCACACCTTTACCCTGGTGGCGGGCAATGGCAGCAATGATGCCGACAACGGCAAATTCACCCTCATCGGCAATACCCTCAAAGTAGGTACAAGCGCACTGACCGCTGGCACTTACCATGTGCTGACCCGCGCCACCGATGCCGGCGGCTACTATATCAATCAGGCGCAGACCCTCACCATCGGCGCGGCCAATACCGCACCGACGATAAGCTCTGGCACCAGCGCCAGCGTGGCGGAGAATGCCGCCACCAGCACCGTGGTCTACACCGCCGCCGCCACCGATGCGGAAAGTGATGCCCTCACCTACGCGCTGACCGGCACCGATGCAGCCGCATTCTCGATTGACGCCACCACCGGCCAGGTCAAGCTGCTCACCCCGGCAGACTTTGAGGTCAAGAGCAGCTACAGCATCACCGTCAATGCCAAGGATGCGACTCATACCACCACCAAGGCGGTGACCATCAGCGTGACCGATGTCAACGAAGCACCCAGCATCACCAGTGGCACTACTGGCAGCGTGGCGGAAAACGCCGCCACCAGCACCGTGGTCTATACCGCTGCCTCCACCGACCCGGAAAGCGACACCCTGACCTACGCGCTGACCGGCACCGATGCAGCCGCGTTCTCGATTGACGCCACCACCGGCCAGGTCAAGCTGCTCACCCCGGCGGACTTTGAAACCAAGGCCAGCTACAGCGTGACCGTGAACGCGATGGACGCGACCCACACCACCCCCCAGGCGGTGACCATCAATGCCACCAACGTCAACGAAGCGCCCACCGCCGCCAACTTCACCAGCGCCGGACTGGATAACACCACCGCCATTACTGGCGCTTCGGTCGGCACGCTGGCCGCTGTGGACCCGGATGCCAGCGACACCCACACCTTCACCCTGGTGGCCGGCAATGGCAGCAATGATGCCGACAACAGCAAGTTCACTATCGTCGGCAACACCCTCAAAGTGGGCACCACGCCGCTGACAGGCGGCACTTACCATGTGCTGACCCGCGCCAATGACGCGGGTGGCTTGATGTTTGATCAGGCGCAAACCATCGTGATTAGCACGCTCAACGCTGCACCAGTCATCACTTCCGGTGCCAGCGTCAGCGTGGCGGAGAATACCGTCTCCAGTACCGTGGTCTACACTGCCACGGCCACCGATGCCGAAAGCGATGCCCTGACCTACGCGCTCACCGGCACCGATGCCGCGTCGTTCTCGATTGATGCCACCACTGGCCAGGTCAAGCTGCTCACCCCGGCAGACTATGAAGTCAAGAGCAGCTACAGCATCACCGTCCACGCCAAGGATGCGGGCCACACCACCACCCAGGCCGTGACCCTCAACATCACCGACGTCAATGAAGCGCCCACCTTCACCAGCGGGTCTACCGGTTCCGTGGCCGAAAACGCCGCCACCGGTACTACCGTTTACACCGCTGCCGCCACCGATCCGGAAACCGGCACCGTCACCTATTCGCTGTCGGGCACCGACGCCAGCGCTTTCAGCGTGGGCAGCAGCACCGGCGTGGTCACGCTGAATGGCTCGGCCAACTACGAAACCAAATCCAGTTACAGCCTCTCCGTCATCGCCGCAGACGCCGCCAGCAACACCAGCAGCAAGGCGGTGGCGATCAGTGTCACCAACGTTAACGAAACGCCCACCGCCGCCAACTTCACCAGTGCCGGGCTGACCAGCAGCACCGCCATCACCGGTGCTTCGGTGGGTACACTGGCCGCCGTGGACCCGGATACCGGGGACACCCACACCTTTACCCTGGTGGCCGGCAATGGCAGCAATGACGCCGATAATGGCAAATTCACCGTCACCGGCAACACGCTGAAAGTAGGTGGAACCGCACTGACCGCTGGCACTTACCAGGTGATGACCCGCGCCACTGATGCTGGCGGGTTGACCGTGGATCAAGCGCAGACCATCACGATTAGCGCTGCCGGCGGTGGCGGCGGTGGCGGCGATCCGACCCCGCCGGACCCGGCGCCGCCGATCACCCCAACTCCCCCAACCCCACCGACAGTACCCACCCCGCCGACGGAACCGACGACACCCACGGTGCCGACCACGCCCACGGTGCCCACCACGCCGACGGAACCCACCGCGCCAACCACGCCCAGCGTGCCGGTTGACCCAACGCCGACGACCCCAACCGTGCCAACTCCGCCGGTGACCCCCACCCTTCCGCTAGTCGATGGCGTGGTCATCACCCACTACACCCGCGCCCGCCCGGATGGCGGCACGGTCAATGCGCTGAATATTCCGGTGATCAGCAGTGAGCGTCAGGACCAGGACAGCAGCAGCCCACAGGCGGATATTGCCCTGGCCGTCAGCCAGGGCCAGACGCTGCTCAAGGCCGAAGTGCCCACCGGCATTGGCATGGCAGTGGAAGACCTGTCCGACACCCCGTCCCGTCGCACCGATCTGCTGGACGCGATCAAGAGCCGTACCACCGCGCAACTGACCGACCAGAATCAGATGCTCAAGCTGGGACAAACATTTCTGGCGTCGCTGCCCAGCAGCATTGACCTCTGGGTGCGCACCGTGGTGGTCCGCGCTGACTCCAGCCAGGATGCCAGTGGCACACTGGTATTCCGTGACCAGACCGCAGACAGCAACACCGACACCGCCCTGGTGCTGGACTTCACCCACTTGCCGACAAACAGCACCGTGGGTCTGGAGAACGTGAACTTTGCTGCCATTGTGGGCAGCGTGTCGGTGACCACCGGCGACGGCAACCAGCTGCTGGTGGCCGACAGCAAGGCGCAAACCCTCGACCTGGGTGCTGGCAACGACACCGTCTACGCCGGATCGGGCAACGATGTCCTGACCAACACCCGTGGCAACGACAAACTGTTTGGCCAGGGCGGCAACGACACCCTCAGCGGGGAAAACGGCCAGAACATCCTGCACGGCGGCGCGGACTCCGACACCGCCAAATTCACCGGCAAGGCCGACGACTACACCGTGGAAAAACACCATGGCTTCGTCAAGGTGATCAACAAAGCCGACCCAAGCAAGAGCACGCTGGTGATCAATACCGAAACCCTGCAGTTTGCTGACAACGCACTGAACGTGCAAAACCCACCCGCGCTGAATGCGTTGGCCGGCATGTACCAGCAGGAGCTCGGACGTCAGGCGGATATTGATGGCTTTGACTACTTTGGTGAGCTGCAGGCCAAGGGCTACAGCATGGGCAGCATGGCGTTGAACATGATGAAAACCGCTGAAGGCCAGGCGCGCGGCTGGGCGCTGACCGGCGACCCGGTGAACGACGTGGAAATGCTCTACCAGGCACTGCTGGGGCGTAATTCCGATGCAGGCGGCAAGGCGGCGTGGGTGCAGTTGCTGAAGTCGGGTTCGGTGTCGCTGGATCAGGTGGCGACGGCGTTTGTTGAGTCGCCGGAGATGAAAACCCACTATATTGGCCCGACAGGATGGGATTTTCTGGTGTAAGCAGGTTGCACCCAGGTGCGCATGGGCTACTGGGCAGTAACGTCCGTGTGCACCAACTGCATCAGCAGCCCGATCAATTGGCTTCTTTCCTCCGCCGTCAACGCCCCACGCAGCCATTCACCCGCATTGGCCACGGTCTCCGCCATGGCCTGTTCAATCAGTGCCTTGCCATCTGTCGTCAGCCGCACCGGCTTGATGCGGCGGTCGTCGTCGCGGCATAGCCGGGCAATCAGCCCGCGCGCTTCCAGTTGCGCCATCACCTTGCTCAAGCCCCCGGAGGTGAGCAGCATCTGCGTCAGCAGTTGCGAGGGGGTCAGGGTGTGTTCCGGTTCGGCATTGCGCAGGGTGGCCAGCAGGTCGAACTCGGCACTGGACAACCCATGCCGGGCCAGCGTGGGCTGCATGGGTTGCAGCGAGCGGCGATGCGCCCATTGCAGCCAGAGGAACACCGGCACGGTGTGCGGGTCCAGGGAGACATCCCAGTGGTGGTGTTGCAGGCTATTCATCCGTTTGCCTTTTTTGCGGTGGCGTGGCGGCCCCGCCATGCACGACGGTGTGTGCGCCATGTAACATAAAGTAAAACCTCACCGGATATCTTGCTGGAAAGATAGTGTCAGCATACCCTTATCCCCTTTGGACACGCTGATTTATTCAGAGCAATCGTTGTTGCCAAACGCAAAACCCAGCAAAATCAACACCCTGGATTCCTGCTCTCGCGGGAATGACGATTTTTTCAGCGTTTCCCTTGGCCATCCAACTGAATTCCAACCCGCCGCCAGTCTACCTTCTGATCCCGACAAAGGAACCCGCCATGACGCTTGTGAAGCGCCGTTTTTGTTCATCCTTATCGTGCCGTCCCTCCCGCACGGCCTGGCTGGCCATGGCCTGCGCGGGGGCTTTGCTGGCCGGTTGCGGCGAGAAAAAAGCCGATGCCCCGCCGCCGCAAGGCCCCATGCCGGTTACCGTGCTGGAGATGCAGCCGCAAAAGGCACCGATCCGTGTCGAGGTGATGGGCCAGGCCGAAGGTGCGCGCGAGGCCGAGGTGCGCGCGCGGGTGGGCGGCATTTTGCTCAAGCGCCTGTATCAGGAAGGCGAGCCGGTGAAGGCCGGGCAGGCGCTGTTCCAGATCGACCGCGCGCCGTATGAAATCGCCGCTGCCGAGGCGCGCGCCCGCGCCGAGCAAACCGCGCGCGAAGTGGCGCGGCTGAAAGGGCTGGCCGAGGCCAAGGCCGTGGCACAAAAAGACTACGACGACGCGGTGTCAGCCAATACCATGGCCCAGGCGGCGCTCAGGCAGGCCGAGCTGAATTTGTCGTGGACCACGGTCACCGCGCCGGTGGCCGGGGTGGCCGGGCGGGCGGTGAAATCCGAAGGCAATCTGATTTCCAGCGCCGACAGCCTGCTGACCTCGGTGCAGCAGCCCAACCCGGCCTGGGTGCGTTTTGCATTGGGCGAGGGCGATCTGGCCAAGTTTCCGGCGCGCCGGGTGACGGCCAACGCCGTGCAGAGGGTGGAGCTGGTGTTGCCGGATGGCTCGGTGTCTCCCACGCGCGGCAAGCTGAATTTTGTCGCCAGCAATATCGACACCACGCTGGGCACGCAGCAGCTGCGCGCCGAGTTTGACAACAGCGAACAGCAGATTCTGCCTGGCCAGTTTGTGCGCGTGCGCCTGGTCACCGGCGAGCGTGACGGGGTGTTTCTGGTGCCGCAAACCGCCGTGGCGCAGGGTGAGCAGGGTGCGCGGGTGATGACGGTGAGCGCCGACAACAAGGCCACGCCACGCCCGGTGCAGGCCGGCGAATGGCTGGGCAAGGACTGGGTGATCCTGGGCGGGCTGAAGGCCGGTGACAAGGTGATTATCGACAATCTGATCAAGCTCAAGCCGGGCATGCCGGTCACCCCGCGCGCGCCGAGCGCAGCAGGCGGCGACAAGCCGGCTGCTGATGGCAAGAAAGGCTGAGCCATGGCCAAATTTTTTATTAACCGGCCAATTTTTGCCTCGGTGATTTCCATCATTATCGTGATTGCCGGGCTGGTGGCCATGCAGGTGCTGCCGATTGCGCAATACCCGCAAATTGCCCCGCCCACCGTGGTGATCACCGCCACCTATCCGGGTGCATCGGCAGAAACCCTGTCCAAAACAGTGGCGGCACCGATTGAAGAGCAGCTCAACGGCGTGGAAAACATGCTGTATTTCACCTCGTCGGCAGCGGCCAATGGCGTGGTGAGCATCACCGCCACCTTCGAGGTGGGCACCAATGCCGATATGGCGGCGGTGAACGTCAATAACCGGGTGAAAGCCGCCGAGCCGCGCCTGCCAGAAACCGTGCGGCGCAATGGCGTGGTGGTGCAAAAGCGCTCCACCGATATTCTGCAGGTGGTGGCGCTGAAATCCGATGGCGGCAAGTACAACACGTTGTTCTTGTCCAACTACGCCTCGCTGAACATTGTGGATGAACTCAAGCGGGTGAACGGCGTGGGCGATGTGACGGTGTTTGGCGCGCAGGATTACTCCATGCGCATCTGGCTCAAGCCCGACCGCATGGCCCAGCTGGCGGTCACCACCAGCGAAATTGCCGCCGCCATCAACGCCCAGAATGCGCAAAACGCCGCAGGCAAGATTGGCCAGGAGCCGGCCCCGAATGACCAGCAACTGGTCTACACCGTGACCGCCAAGGGCCGGCTGCTGAGCGAGGCAGAATTTGGCAATATCGTCATCCGCGCCAGCGGCCCCGGCGGCGTGCTGCGGCTGAAGGATGTGGCGCGCATCGAGCTGGGGGCCTACAGCTACGAGCAACGGGTGACACTGGACGGCCAGCCCACCATCGCCATGGGCGTGTTTCTGCAAACCGGGGCCAATGCGCTGGAGGTGGCCGAGCAGGTGCGCAGCAAGATGCAGGCGCTGCAACAGAAGTTCCCGCCGGGCATGGGCTATGTGATTCCGGTGGACAGCACCCGCTTTGTCACCGCCTCGATCAAGGAGGTCACCAACACCCTGATTGAAGCCATGGTGCTGGTGATTGCCGTGGTGTTTTTGTTCCTGCAAAGCTGGCGCGCCACGCTGATTCCGATGGTGGCGGTGCCGATTTCGCTGATTGGCACCTTTGCCGGGCTGTGGCTGTTTGGCTTCTCGATCAACACGCTGACCCTGTTTGCCATGGTGCTGGCCATCGGCATTGTGGTGGATGACGCCATTGTGGTGCTGGAAAACGTCGAACGGCTGATGGCAGAAGAAAAACTCTCGCCCAAGCAGGCGGCCATCAAGGCCATGCACGAAGTGACCGGCGCGCTGATTGCCATTGTGCTGGTGCTGTGTGCGGTGTTTGTGCCGGTGGCTTTTCTGGGGGGCATTGCCGGCCAGTTGTACAAGCAGTTTGCCGTGACCGTGGCGGTGGCGGTGGTGCTTTCCGGCGTGGTGGCGCTGACGCTGACCCCGGCCTTGTGTGCCTTGCTGCTGAAAGCCCAGCACACCGAAAACAAGCTGTTTGCCCCGTTCAACCGGGCCTTTGACCGGCTGACCACCCGCTACACCGGCACCGTGCGCTTTACCCTGCGCCACGGTGTGGTGGGCGTGCTGGTGTTTGCCGGGGTGATTGCCATGACCGCCCTGCTGTTCAAGATCACCCCCGGCGGCTTTGTGCCCTCCGAAGACCAGGGCCGGCTGATTTCGGCACTGAGCCTGCCCGACGGTGCCACGCTCAAGCGCACCGAAGCCACCGGCGAGCGCATGCGCCAGATGGTAACCAAGGATGAGGCGGTGGAGCACACCTTTATTGTCTCGGGTTTTGATTTGATCAGCGGCGGCAACAAAACCAACGCCGGCACGGTGTTCGTTACCCTGAAAGACTGGTCAGAGCGCCAGGGCAAGGCGCAGGATCTGGTCGGCAAGTTCATGGGCTACGGCATGCGCCAGCCAGACGGCATGGCGCTGGTGTTCAATCCGGCACCGATTCAGGGCCTGGGCACCACCGGCGGTTTTGAGGTGTATGTGCAAAACCGGGTGGATGGCGACCCGAAAAAGCTGAACGCCGTGCTGGAAGCTTTTATGGACGCGCTGAAGAAACACCCGGAATTCACCCGGATTTCCACCTTCTTCCGCCCCACCGTGCCGCAGCTGTTTGTCGAAGTAGACGAGCAAAAAGCCCTGGCGCTGGGCATTGCCATCACGGACGTATACACCACGCTGCAAAGCACCCTGGGCGCTTACTACGTCAACGACTTCAACAAGGCGGGGCGGGTGTATCGGGTGCAGTTGCAAGCCGAAGCGTCATACCGGATGAAGCCGGACGACATCAACCGGCTGTACGTCAAGAGCCAGCTCAGCCAGGCAATGATTCCGCTGTCGGCGATTGCCACGGTGAAAAACGTGGTCGGCCCCGAGCAGGTGGAGCGCTTCAATGGCTTTATTGCCGCCAAGGTGATGGGCGACAGCAAGCCGGGGGTAAGCTCGGGTCAGGCCATGCAGTTGGTCGAGGACGTGGCTGCGGCCACGCTGCCGGAGGGCTACAGCATTGCCTGGACCGGCCAGGCTTTCCAGGAAAAGCGCAGCGCCGGCTCGTCGCTGCAAGCCTTTGGTTTTGCCATCATCATGGTGTTTTTGATCCTGGCCGCCCAGTATGAAAAATGGTCGCTGCCCATCGCCGTGGTGATGTCGGTGCCGTTTGCGCTGATGGGCGCGCTCACCGCCATCTGGCTGCGCGGCATGCCCAACGACATTTACTTCCAGATTGGCCTGGTGGTGCTGATCGGGCTGGCGTCGAAAAACGCCATCCTGATTGTCGAGTTTGCCGCGCAGAAATACCGCGAAGGCCTGAGCGCCGCCGATGCTGCCATTGAGGCGGCACGGCTGCGCTTGCGGCCCATCATCATGACCTCGCTGGCCTTTGTGCTGGGCGTGTTCCCGCTGGTCAAGGCCACCGGGGCCGGCGCTGGCGCACGGCAGTCGATGGGCACCGGGGTGTTTGGCGGCATGCTGGCCGCCACCTTTATTGCCACGCTGTTTGTGCCGCTGTTCTTCAAGTGGCTGGAGCGCGGCAAGCAAGTGGATCCGGCGCACATCGACGCCGACGACGAGGAGAAACAGGCATGATGGCGCGCATTACTCCCCTGGCCGCTGCACTGGCGGTGCTGACCCTGGCGGGCTGCGCCATCGGGCCGGATTACCAGCGCCCCAGCGCCGCGCTGCCGGCCAGCTTTGATACCAGCGTCGCCGGCAGCACTGGCGCGGCCAGCACCACGGTGGCCGCCGACTGGTGGACGCTGTTCCAGGACCCCACGCTGAATCAGCTGGTCACGCAGGCGCTGGCGCACAATGCCGACATGCGCCTGTCGGTGGCACGGGTGGAGCAGGCCGACGCCGTGGCCCGTGAAGCCGGCGCGGCATTTTTGCCGGAAATCGACGGGGGGGCCAGCGCCAGCAAGACCCAGGCCAGCACCCGCACCGCCAGCTATTCGGCCAGCTCGCCACGCCTGCGCACCGCGCGCAGCGCCACGCTGAGCACCTCCTACGAGCTGGACGTGTGGGGCCGGGTGCGCCGCGCCAATGAATCGGTGCGCGCCAGCCTGCTGGCCAGCCAGTATGCACGCGATGCCGTGCGCCTGTCGGTGGCCGGCGTGGTCACCAGCGCTTACCTGGATCTGCGTGCGCTGGATGCCCAGCTGGCGGTGGTGGGCGACACCGTGCGCACGCGCGAGGACAGCCAGCGGCTGATGCAGCTGCGGCTAAACGCCGGCCTCAGCTCGCTGGTGGACAGCCAGGCGGCGGATAACGCCCTGCAGGCCGCCCGTGCCCAGCAGGCCGAGCTGCGCCGCCAGCGTGCGCTGGCCGGCCACCAGCTGGCGCTGCTGAGCGGCCAGCCAGAACTGACCCTGACTGCCGGTGATGTGCGCCAACTGCCGCTGCCACCGCATCCCCCCGCCGGCCTGCCGGCAAGGTTGATCGAGGCGCGCCCGGATGTGATGCAGGCCGAACAGCAGCTGGTGGCGGCCAACGCCAATATCGGCGTGGCCAAGGCCGGGTATTTTCCGCGCTTTACCCTCACCGGCAGCACCGGCAGCGAAAGCCAGACCCTGGCCGATTTATTCAGCGCCGGTGCCGGGGCGTGGTCGCTGGGGATTTCCGCGCTGATGCCGATTCTGGATTTTGGCCGCACCTCGGCACGGGTGGATCAGGCGCGCGCGCTCAATCAGCAATCGTTGATCAGCTGGCAAAACGCCCTGCAAGTGGCCTACAAAGAGGTGCGCGATGCACTGGTCAGCCTGCGTGAAGATGGCGAAGCCGAGCGCGCCCAGGCCAGCCGGGTGGCCAACGCCCGTCACACGCTGGGCCTGACCCAGCTGCGCCAGCAAGCCGGCCACGCCAACCTGCTGGACGTGCTGGACAGCCAGCGCACCTTCAACGACACCCAACTGACACACATCGCCGCCCGCCAGGCGCAGCTGAATGCCAGCGTGGCACTGTTCAAGGCGCTGGGCGGTGGCTGGGAGCCTGCGCCTTCTGCTCGCTGACACTTTCCCGCCCGCCTTGCCCCGACAACACGGAGTAGCGGGCGGGACGGCGCAGCAAACCCCTGTTTTTGCATGGGCTTTTGCTGCGCCGCATCAGCGCCAACTATGCCGTCGCGGCATGGCGTGATGAACAAACAGCATTGGTCAGCCGTTTGCCGGCATGGCTATAGTCCGCTCCCGTTGTTCCCCATGCCTGACTGGACTTTTCCCCGATGACTTCGCCTGCCTCCCGCCTTGAACACGACCTGCTGGGCGCGCGCCACCTGCCTGAGCACGCCTATTACGGCATTCACACCCTGCGTGCGCTGGAGAATTTTCCCATCAGCGGCGCGCCGATTTCGGTGTATCCCGAGCTGATCCGCGCGCTGGCCTGCGTCAAGCAGGCCGCTGCCGAGGCCAATGCCGAGCTGGGGCTGCTGCCCGAGGCCAAGCGCCGGGCGATTGTGGCCGCCTGCACCGAAATCCGTGCCGGCGCGCTGCACGAGCAGTTTGTGGTGGATGTGATTCAGGGCGGTGCCGGCACCTCGACCAATATGAACGCCAACGAGGTGATTGCCAACCGCGCACTGGAGCTGATGGGCCATCCGCGTGGCGATTACCAGCATCTGCACCCGCACCAGGACGTCAACCTGAGCCAGAGCACCAACGATGTCTACCCCACCGCGCTGAAGCTGGCCGCCTACTTTGGCATCAGCCGGCTGCGCGAAGCCATGGCCCACCTGCGGCTGGCGTTTGCCGACCGCGCCGAGGCATTTGCCGATGTGCTGAAAATGGGCCGCACCCAATTGCAGGATGCGGTGCCAATGACGCTGGGGCAGGAATTTGGCACCTATGCGGTGATGCTGGGCGAAGACGAAGCCCGCCTGGGCGAGGCGTCCTTGCTGATTACCGAAATCAATCTGGGCGCTACCGCCATTGGCACCGGCATCAACACCCATCCGGATTACGCCCATGTCGCCTGCCGCCACCTGGCGCGCATCAGCGGCGTGCCGGTGTCCACGGCGGATAATCTGGTAGAAGCCTCGCAGGATTGCGGCAGCTTTGTGCAGCTGTCTGGCGTGCTCAAGCGGGTGGCGGTCAAGCTGTCGAAAACCTGCAACGACCTGCGCCTGCTGTCGTCCGGCCCACGCGCCGGCCTGGGCGAAATCAACCTGCCGGCCACCCAGGCTGGCTCCAGCATCATCCCCGGCAAGGTCAACCCGGTGATTCCGGAAGTGGTCAACCAGATTGCCTTTGAAGTGATTGGCAACGACCTGACAGTGAGCTTTGCTGCCGAGGCTGGCCAGCTGCAGCACAACGCCTTCGAGCCGATCATCGCCCACAGCCTGTTCAAGAGCATCACCCACCTGCGCAATGGCTGCCTGGTGCTGGCCGACCGCTGCGTGCGCGGCATCACCGCCAACCGCGAGCACATGCGCGCCCAGGTGGAAAACTCGATCGGCATTGTCACCGCGCTGACGCCGTATATTGGCTACGAACAGGCCACCGAGCTGGCGCAGGACGCGCTGCAAACCGGGCGCAGTGTGTACAAACTGGCGCTGGCCAAGGGCTTGCTCACCCGCGAGGCGCTGGAAGAAATTCTCAAGCCCGAACGGCTGACCCGCCCGCGCAAGTTTGTGCCGCTGCGCTGACAGGCCAGTAGCCCGTCACGATGATATGGACCGAATGACTGGCGGCTAGACCGCTTTCGGCATGAGTTTCACCTGACATGTCGTTCCCGCGCAGGCGGGAACCCAGACCGCGCCACAGCGTGCGCCGTGGGCCGTTGAGCTTTGCAGGGTCGTCAGCACACGGTGGATGCCCCTGGATTCCCGCCTGCGCGGGAATGACGCGGCGGGGTGCAGCGAATGGTTCATCGTTTCAAGTCAAGGTGTTGTTTTGAAATAAATTAAGCAAGGCATCCGACGTCGGCTTGCTCGCAAGCACCCTCGTGTTTCAACGTGACTGACGACTAGTAGCCAGTCACCATGATCTGAATCGACTGACTGGCGATTAGACCGTTTTCGGCATGAGTTTCATCTGACGTGTCGTTCCCGCGCAGGAGGGAACCCAGACCGCACCACAGTGTACGCGGTGGGCATGGCGCAGGTAAGCGCTCGTGAGAACTCACCCCGCTGTGCGCTGTGGACACGCCTGGATTCCCGCCTGCGCGGGAATGACGCGGTGGGGCGCGGCGAGTGGTTCGTCGTGGAACGTGAGCCATCGTATTTCAACGTGACTGACGACTAAGGTGGTCTGGCCCAGCCGGCTTACGCGGCGCAGCGCAGCGGTATGGCGGTGGGCAGCAGCCGGGTGGCCACTTCGCTACCGCCCTGCTTGCGCCCGACAAACGCCACGCTGATGCGCTGGTCGCGGGCAATCGCCTTCATGCGCCGGGCCAGCGTGTGGTTGACAAACTCCAGCAGGATGACCATGTGGGTCACCCCGGTAGGCAGAGGGCGTTTCAGGTCGTTGTTCTTGCGGCCACTCCAGTGCACCACGTCGGTATAGCCCGAGGCGTAGAGGGCGCGTTTGGTGGTGTCGACATGGTCGCCACCGACTATCAATGCTCGCATGTCTGTTTCCTTGAAAAAAACTCAGCCAAGCCACCAGGCAAAAGTGGGCAGGCCACACCTGAACGCCTGCGGGTGGCTTGGGTGAATTTTTTTGCTGATGGTGGCGGGCAACAGCGGCCATGACACCCGGCGCTGCCGCCCCCCTCTTACCGTCGCTAGACAATCTCGGCCACATCGGCAAATGCCAGGCGCGGGCCGCGCGGTGACACGCCTTCACGCACGCCATAGCCCAGATTGACCAGCAGCAGGCTCTTGTACTGGCCATCGGCAAAAAACGCCTGGTCCACCGCGCTGGCGTCAAATCCGGCCATTGGCCCGGCGTCCAGCCCCAGCGCCCTGGCGGCCAGAATCAGGTAAGCCGCCTGCAGGGTGGCGCTGCTGCGGGCGGTGGGTTCAATCTGCTGCGGATGCTGCTCATAAAACCCTTTGGCGTTGAACGCCGGAAACTGGCTGGGCAGTTGCTGATGAAAGGCGCTGTCGTAGGCAACAATCACCGTCAGCGGCGCGGCCAGGGTTTTCTCGCGGTTATTGCCGGCCAGCGCCGGTGCCAGCCGGGCCTTGGCCTCACTACTGCGCACAAACACATAACGTCCAGGCTGGCCGTTAAATGCGGTTGGCCCCCATTTCAGCAATGCATACAGGGCTTCAATCTCGGCATCGCTGACCGGCTGGTCGGTAAAGCGGTGAATGGAACGGGCCTGGCGGAACAGTTGGTCCAGCGCGGCGTCGGGCAAAGTGGCCATGGCAGATCCTTTTGGTGAATAGTCGCTCACAAAACGCTCCTGGCGTTGTGGCGTGACCTTGCCGTACTCCCTTGTACTGTCTGCGGTCACACGCCTGGCCAGGATCGCTTCGCTGAGTTTTGTGAGCGACTCGACGCGGAAAACGTCCCCTGCCTTAAGCTGTGAAGCGTGGCCGGCAGGGGAGAGCGGCTCAAGAAGCCGGTGGGTGGGCCACGACTTACAGCGTGGCGATCGACACCTCGGTGGACTTCACAAATGCCACCACTTCGGTGCCCACCTTGAGTTGCAGCTCCTTGACCGAACGGGTGGTGATCACCGAGGTGACAATGCCCGAAGCGGTTTGCACGTCCACTTCCGACAGCACCGGCCCTTCGATGATTTCCTTGATGGCGCCGCGAAACTGGTTGCGTACATTGATCGATTGAATGGTCATGGCAAATATCCTGAAAAGTAAGGGGAATGGCTGCTGGGCGGGTTTCCGGCGGAAATCACAGCGCCCAGTTCAGTTGTGAAAAATGAATGGTGGCCGGTTCTGCCGCAGCCAGCCCGGTGTGCTGACTCTCCGAGCCATCCGGGCCTTGCAGCACCCGGCGCAAAATGGTGTGTTCCAGGCGGACAAAGCCCGGATGGGCGTGGTCGCGGCTGCGTGGCAGGGCAATGGGCACATCCAGCGCCACCTGGCCGTCTTCCACCAGCACCACCCGGTCGGCCAGCGCCACCGCTTCGCTGACGTCATGCGTCACCAGCACCGTGGTGCAGCGATGCGCCAGCCACAGCCGTTCGATCAGCCCCTGCATTTCCAGCCGGGTGAGCGCGTCCAGCGCGCCCAGTGGCTCGTCCAGCAACAGCAGGCGCGGGCGATGCACCAGGGCGCGGGCCAATGCCACCCGCTGCCGCTGGCCGCCAGACAGGCGGGCCGGCCATTCCTCGGCGCGATCGGCCAGACCCACTTCGGCCAGCGCCTCACGCGCCTGCGCCCGCCCGCTGGCTGGCAAGCCCAGCGCCACATTGTCGAGCACCGACTTCCAGGGCAGCAGGCGGGCTTCCTGAAACATCACCCGCACGGTCTGCCCTTCCGGCTGAATCAGTTCGCCACCATCGGCCTGATCCAACCCGGCCAGCAGGCGCAGCAGCGTGCTCTTGCCGCAGCCGGAGCGGCCCACTACGGCCAGAAACTGCCCGTCAGGAATGGTCAGGTCCAGCTGTTTGAGCACCGTGCGGCTGCCAAACTGGCGCGACAGGCCACGCAAGTGGATCGACGCGCTGTCGGCGGGAAAATCATTGAGTTTCATCATGTCCTTTCCGCACTCAGGCCGGCTGAAAATACGACGGATGCCATTGCAACCAGCGCCGCTCCAGCCAGCGGGCGGCAGAATCCACCAGCTTGCCCAGCAGGGCATACAGCAGGATGGACAGCACGACGATTTCGGTTTGCAAAAACTCGCGAGCATTCGATGCCAGGTAGCCAATGCCGCTGGTGGCCGACAGGGTTTCCGCCACAATCAGCAAAATCCAGGCAATCCCCAGCGCATAGCGCACTCCGACCAGAATCGACGGCATGGCACCAGGCAGCACCACCTGGCGGAACAGTTCGCGCCCGGTCACGCCGTAGCTGCGCGCCATTTCCAGCAGGGTCGGGTCGATCGAGCGGATGCCGTGGTAAGTGTTCAGGTACACCGGAAACAGCGTGCCAAACGCCACCAGAAACACCTTGGCCGATTCATCAATGCCAAACCACAAAATCACCAGCGGCAAAATCGCCAGCGGCGGGATGTTGCGCAGCATTTGCAGCGTGGTGTCGAACAACGCCTCGCCAAACCGCGACAGCCCGGCAATCAGCCCCAGCACCAGCCCCAGGCCGCCACCAATCAGAAAACCACTGGCGGCACGGCCAAAACTGCTGGCCAGATGACGAAACAAATCCCCGCTGATCAGCAACTCCCATCCCGACACCAGCACCGCCAGCGGTGCCGGCAATACCCGGTGGTTGATCCAGCCCAGCATGGAAAACCCCTGCCAGACCAGCAGCAGCGCCAGCGGCACCAGCCAGGGCACCCAGCGCGAGGTACTCAGCGAAAACGTCACAGGTTTCTGGCTCATGATGCGGACACCAGTCGGGGCACATGCTGGTTAGCCATCACCTCGCCGGCGGCATTGCCGGTGGGCGTGGCCTGCTGACGGCCAGGCAGGTGCGGAAACAGCAGCTCGGCCACCCGATAGGCTTCGTCCAGATGCGGGTAGCCGGACAGCACAAAGGTGTCCACCCCCAGCGCGGCGTATTCCTGCATGCGCTGGGCCACGGTCGGGCCATCGCCCACCAGCGCGGTGCCGGCACCGCCGCGCACCAGGCCCACCCCGGCCCACAGATTGGGGGCGATTTCCAGCTGCTCGCGCCGGCCACCGTGCAGCGCCGCCATGCGTCGCTGGCCTTCGGAATCCGCCCGGCCCAGGGTGCGCTGGGCGGTGGCGATGGTGTCATCGTCCAGCTTGCTGATCAGTTGCTCGGCGGCGCGCCAGGCTTCCTCGTTGGTTTCACGCACAATCACATGCACGCGCAGGCCAAAGCGGACAATCCGTCCACGCTTGGCCGCCCTGGCGCGCACATCCTGAATTTTTTTCGCCACGTCCTCCAGCGGCTCGCCCCAGCTCAGATACACATCCACGTGTTCGGCGGCCAGCTCATGCGCGGCTTCCGACGAACCACCAAAGTACACTGGCGGATGCGGCTGGCTGACCGGGGGAAACAGCTGTTGCGCGCCTTTCACCTGAATGTGCTTGCCGTCCAGGTCCACCACATCGCCGGACAGCACACCTTTCCACACCGTCAGAAACTCGCTGGCGGCTTGGTAACGCTCATCGTGGCTCAGCCAGGAGCCATCACCCGCCAGCTCCACCGGGTCGCCGCCGGCCACCACATTAATCAACAAACGGCCCTTGGAATGGCGGTCAAAACTGGCGGCCATCCGCGCCGCCACGGTGGGCGACATGATGCCGGGACGCACCGCCACCAGAAACTTCAGCCGCTGCGTGGCCGGAATCAGGCTGGCGGCGGTGACCCAGGGGTCTTCACACGAGCGGCCAGTGGGAATCAGCGCACCATCAAAGCCCAGCGAATCGGCTGCGCGGGCAATCTGGGTCAGGTAGTCATGATCTACCGTGCGCGCCCCTTCGGTGCTGCCCAGATAGCGGCCATCGCCGTGGGTGGGAAAAAACCAGAACACATTCATGTCAGCAGGCTCCTGCAAAAATCAGATCAAATTCAGCGTGGGCAAGGGGGCTGGCGGATCAGGGCCGTGACGGGCGCCAGGCGGCGTCCTGCACCTTGATCGGGCGCGGAATCAGGCCCAGCCCATGAAAGGCGTCCGCCACCTTTTGCTGGTCCTGCAATACCGCCGGGGTGAGGTAGTCCACGCTGTAGTTGGGGTGGCGGCTGAGCATCACTTCGTAGGTGGCGGCGTCCAGCCCGGTGTAACCAGACAGCGTGGCCGCCACCTTTTTCACCTCGCCACTCAACTGGGCGTTGTTGTCGGTCAAGGCCTTGAATACCAGATCAATCACCCTGGGATTGGCCTGGGCAAAGCTGCGGGCGGCCAGATAAAAGGTATTGTTGCTGGTCAGCCCCTTGCCCGACGCCAGCACGCGCACCCCGCCAGCGCGCTGCGCAGCGGCGTAGTACGGATCCCAGATGGTCCAGGCATCAACGCTGCCGCGCTCAAAGGCGGCGCGGGCTTCTGACGGACTGAGATACACCGGCTGAATATCGCTGTAGGCAATCCCGGCTTTTTGCAGCGCGCTCAAGGTCAGGTAATGCGCGCTGGAGCCTTTGGTAAAGGCAATTTTCTTGCCCTTCAAATCGGCCAGGGTTTTAATCGTGGATTGGGTGGGCACCAGAATCGCCGAGGATTCCGGCTTGGCTGGCTCCTGGCCGATATACACAATCTCGGCACCCGCTGACTGGGCAAAAATCGGCGGAGAATCGCCGGTCATGCCCACACTGATACTGCCGGCATTCATGGCTTCCAGAATCGGCGGGCCGGCCTGAAATTCAAACCATTTCACCTCAACCCCCAGCGGCTTGAGTTTTTGCTCAAGCACGCCCTGGGCTTTTAACGAGGCCAGATTGACCGCGCTTTTCTGGTAGCCGATATTCAGGTCCAGCGCCAGCACCGGCGCAGCCAGCACCAGCCAGGCCGTCAGGGTGGCCATCAGCCGGCGGGAAGACATCAGGGAAGCAGGCATGGACGCGCTCCGGGGCAGGGGTTACAGGCTGATGCGCTGGGACAGCCACTGGCTGCTGGGCGGCGGCGGCGTGATGGTCCGGCGCGGGGTGCGGCCGGGCAGACGGTCGATGAATTCGCTGACCGCCGCTTCCAGCCGCGCCGCCAGGTCTTCGGCCAGTTGTGGCTGGGTGTGCGCGTCGCGGGCAATCTGTGCCTCGACGGCAAACACGCCTTGATGGATGTCACTGGCTTTCAGCGCTGCCAGCACCGGTTTGATGGCGTAATCCACCGCCAGCAGATGGCCAGGAGAACCGCCACTGGCCAGCGGCAGCACCGGCTTGCCGGTCAGCCCGCCTTCCGGAATCAGGTCGAGCAGCACTTTCAGCGCACCAGCATAAGCCGCCTTGTATACCGGGGTGGCAATAATAATGCCCTGCGCCCGCGCCACTTGCTGCTGAAACTGTTTGACGGCCTCGCTGGAAAAATCAGCATGCAATAATGCCTGCGCCGGAAAATCGTGAATGCTGCTGCGCTGCAGTTGAATATCGGCAACCTGCAGAATCTCCGCTGCCCGATCAACCAATTTGGCAGTGCGGGAGGGGTGGCTTGGGCTGCCCAATATGGCAAGGACGGTCATGGCACATCAATCATCAATCAAAAAGTAAATTGATCCTAGCATGCAGGGCGCAGCCGGATAACCAAGATAAAATCAGATCGATTGCAGGTTTTCTTCTAAGGCCGTGCTGATTTATTCAGAAAAAATCGTGTTTGCCAAAAGCAATATCCAGCAAAATCAACACGCTGGATTCCCGCCTTCACGGGAATGACGATTTTTTCAGCGTTTCCCTCATGAAATGGACTGCGCCGGACATTCTTCCAGCAAGAAATGCCCCCAAGAAATGCCCCTTCAGGCAGTCGGCCAGCGCCCATCCGTCGGCGGCCAACCGGTCTGCGCCGGGCCTGGCCGCCACTCTGCGCGCCAGCGCACCGACGCCCCGGCGAACGCCGTGCATGGTGTCGACACCGGCTCTGCGCATCTTCGCGGGAGACGGGAGACATTGGGAAGATCACCATGCATCCACCGATCAAGCAGTCCGTCCCCTTCTGGCCATTCACGCCAGCGGCGCACCCAGACCCCGACACTCACGAGCCGCATCCGGTCAGGGCCAGCAGCCCGTCCAGCGCCGCCAAGCGCTGTTACCCCCACGTACAAGAATGGAAAAAATCATGAATCTGCCCAGCGTTGAACAAATTCAAGGCAAATGGAAACAACATGTTGGTGCCGCCAAAATTGCCTGGGGCGAGCTGACCGAAGATGAACTGCTGCAAACCGAAGGCCATGTGCAAAAGCTGACGGGGCTGGTGCAGGAACGCTACGCCATCAGCCAGGAAGAAGCCGATATCCAGGTGAAGCATTTCTTCAATAAACACGCCAGTTGAAGCCTGGCCCGCTGGTCAGGGCAGGCAGGCTCACCCTGGCCAGCGGGCACTTCAAGAGGAGGCGTCACCCATCACTTCGACCCCGTCACCGACGGCAAATAGGGCAACAGACGGTCGGTTTCTTTTTTGACTACCGCATAGCACTCGCAGCACAGCGCTTCCAGCTTGGGACGATTCAGCACGGTGATATGGCCACGGCTGTATTCAATCACTCCGAGCTTTTGCAGCTTGCCCGCCGCTTCGGTCACCCCTTCGCGGCGCACGCCGAGCATGTTGGCAATCAGTTCCTGGGTCATCACCAGGTCTGGCCCGGACAGCCGGTCCAGCGACAGCAACAACCAGCGGCACAGTTGCTGATCAATCGAATGGTGGCGGTTGCACACCGCGGTTTGCGCCATCTGGGTAATCAGCGCCTGCGAATAGCGCAGCATCAGATGGAGCATTTCGTTATGGCGATTGAATTCTTCCTTGAACAGGCTGCCCAGCAGGCGGTAGCCGTGGCCAGCGCTTTGCACAATCGCCCGGCTGGTGGTGCTTTCCCCGCCCATGAACAGCGCCACGCCAATCAAGCCTTCGTTGCCCACCACCGAAATTTCTGCCGATGCGCCACTTTCCATCACATACAGCAAGGACACGATGGAGTCGGTGGGAAAGTACACATGGCGCAATGTATCGCCTGATTCGTACAGCACCTTGCCCAATGGCAGCAACACCGGCTCCAGAGCAGGAAACAGGCGGCTTTGCACCTCTGCGGGCAGGGCGGCCAGCAGATGGTTCTGGTACGGCGAAAGGGGGTCCGACATGGCGATCTCCGGTCACGGGGCATGACATCGCAGTATAGCGGGATGGCGGTTCCGCTCTGTGCGCTAACGCACAGACAATCTGGTGTATCTGTGTATTCCACCCAGCGCACCAGGAGGTCCATTTTATCCATGCAGGCAGAGCGGGCTGTCGCCCGCCATCACTTCATCGAAAGGCTTCATCATGCTTGAAACCATTGCCGTTATTCTGTTGGTCCTGTGGGCGCTCGGGCTGGTATCGTCATACACCGTCGGCGGATTCATTCATGTGCTGCTGGTGCTGGCGGTGGTGGTGATCCTGATCCGGGTGATCCAGGGCCGGCGCCTATAAACGCCCCAGCTTGAACCGCCCCACCTCGCTGTCCAATTGCTGAACAATACTTTTCAGCTGCTGGGCCAGGGTAATCGCCTGGTCGGCGTTGACACTGAAGGTGGCCGCCGAATGGGCCACCTGGCCGGTGCGCTGGCCAATGTGCTGCGCCGCCTGATTTTGCTCGGCCAGCGCGTCAAGCAGCCGGGTCAGCTCGCTGTGCGCCGACTGCGCACCCTGGCGCAATTCGGCAAACGGTGCCAGCAGCTCGCCAATCAGCTTCACGCCAAACGCCACCAGATCCTCGCCCTGCAGCAGATTGTCGGCTGAGGCGCGGGTTTGCTGCTGGATGGCGGCAATGGTGTCGACAATTTCCTGGGTCGAGCGCGTGGTGTGCTCAGACAATTTGCGGATTTCGTCGGCCACCACGGCAAACCCGCGTCCGGCCTCACCCGCGCGGGCCGCCTCAATCGCGGCGTTCAGTGCCAGCAGATTGGTCTGCTCGGCAATCGAACGAATCACCCCAACCACCCGATGAATTTCGTCAGTTTTGCCTGCCAGCTCGGCCACCTCCCGCGACGAGGCATGAATGGTGTCCACCATGCGGTGAATTTCTCCGGCGGCTTCGCGCAGCAGCTGGTCGCCACGTTCGGACAGGGTCAGCGCCCGCGCCGACACCGCCTGCACCTGATGCGAGCTGGCCGACAGCCGCTCGATATTGCGCCCAAGCTGGTCCACTGCCGTGGCCATGGCTGCGGTGGCATCGGTTTGCCCCGCCGCCCCCCGATGAATATGCTCGCACAGCGAACTCATATTGCAGGCCGCACCGGACACACCGCCGGCGGCCTGCTGAATTCGCGCCACCAGGGCATGCAACTGGGCGCGCATCCGCTCCAGATTGGCCATCAGGCTGTGCGGGCTGGCCTGCGGAGCAACGATATGATGGGTGAGGTTGCCCTCGGCAATACTGGCCAGCGCCAAGGCGGCATGGCGCGGGTCGCCACCCAGCGGCTGCTGCACACTGCGCAAAATGCCCAGCCCCACCCCCAGCGCCGCCAGGCCGCTGAACAGGGTCAGCCCCCAGAGCAGCTGGCGCTGTTGCTGGCCAGTGGCTTCGGCCTGCTCCGCCGCCTGGCGCAGCAATCCTTCCTGCAACGCCAGAAATTCACGCATCCGTGTGGTGTAGTCGTGCAGCACCGGCACGCCCTCACGGGCAAACAGGTCACGCGCTTCTGGCTCCTGCCCGCTTTGCAGCAGCGCCACCAGCTGCGGCGTCACCGCGCTAAGCGCCTGATGCTGGGTTTGCAGCCGGCCCAACAGCGCCTTGCCTTCCGGCAGTGTCACCAGCTGGCCCACTGCCGCCAGCTCGGCACGAATGGCGGCGTCGCGCTTGGGCAGGCTGGTGCTGAAGCGGCGCAGGTCGGCAGCAGTGGGGTTTTCGTTCACCAGCGCGTAAATATCGCGCTCCATATCGTTAATCAGGAACAGCGTCCGGGTGGCGTGGGTCACTTTAGCCGCTTCCACCTGGGTGAGCTGACGCGAACTGGCCTGCATGCGCGACATGCCATAGCCCGAGGCCAGGCTCAGCACGGCAAACAGGGCAATCAGCAAAATCACGCCCAGACGGATACGCCAGATCAGGCTCAGGGACGACAGCATGGCAGACACTCCAGCAATGGCAGGCAGCCGGCGCACCGGCTGCTGCCGTCGGTCAATGGGCGGGCGGGGAGGCAAACAGGGTGTGCAGGGTGTGTTGCAAAGCCAGTATGCGCTGGCCAAGATCGTGCAGTTCACGGCGCAGGGCGTGGCTGGAGTGGTAAGTGGCAGGTTTCATCGGGGTCATCCTCCAAAAAAAACGGCAAGGCCGGGTCATGCCTTGCCGTCATAGCCAGTGACAAGTCGAGAAGAAGCGGAAGGTTTCCGCACTACCGACTGTAACGGGGGATAGGCAGATCAAAAAGTAATGAATGATTAGATTTTAATTGCTAATTGATCTAAGAAACACCCGGACACACTGCCCCATTGCAGCAAACCGCCCGAAGGCTGCCGCGCATTTGCGTCCGTGCGCCAGGCAACGCCAGACAAAAAAAGGGCATGCCCCTCAGCATGCCCCCAAACGTCCTCGCTACTTTTACCAAGTGTGCGGAAAGCCTCGTCCTTCAGGGCGGGGATGAATAGCACGAAGGCGTAGCCGTCTTTTCGCTGCACTTAATGTGGCGTCTGCTGTTGTTCAATGTACTGCCGGATGACGGCAATCGGCGCACCACCACAACTGCCTGCAAAATAGCTGGGTGACCATAGCGCACCATCCCACAGTTTTTGCTTAATACTGGGGTAGTTTTTTTTGCGAATCATACGGCTCGATACACCTTTCAGACTGTTCATCAGATTAGATACAGCCACTTTCGGTGGATAGTTCACTAGTAGCCAGTCACGTTGAAACACGATGGCTCACGTTCCACGACGAACCACTCGCCGCACCCCACCGCGTCATTCCCGCGCAGGCGGGAATCCAGGCGTGTCCACAGCGTACAGCGGGGTGAGCGCTCATCAGCGCTACCTGCGCCATGCCCACCGCGCACGCTGTGGCGCGGTCTGGGTTCCCGCCTTCGCGGGAACGACACCTGAGGTGAAACTCATGCCGAAAGCGGTCTAATCGCCTGTCAGTCGATTCAGATCATGGTGACTGGCTACTAGTAGGTGAACATGGTCGTCTTCGCCGTCAAACGTGCCGAATATTGTTGTCATTTGTCATATGCCAAACTATACTTCAAGGCATGGAACGCCTACAAGCCTTCAAATTCGAGCTACAGCCCAATGGCGAACAGCAGCGCAATATGCGCCGCTTCGCGGGCTCATGTCGCTTCGTGTTTAACAAAGCATTGGCGTTGCAGCAGGAACGACGCGAGCAAGGCGAAAAGAAACTGAGCTATGCGGGGCTGTGCAAAGTGCTGACCGAATGGAAAGCACAACCAGAAACGATTTGGCTGAAAGAAACGCACTCGCAGCCATTGCAGCAGAAGCTCAAGGACTTGGAACGCGCCTACGTTAATTTCTTCGAGAAACGTGCGGACTTCCCGCGCTTCAAGAAAAAAGGCATGGGTGACAGCTTCCGCTTTCCGCAAGGCTGCAAGCTAGAGCAAACCAATTCCCGTATCTTTTTGCCCAAGCTGGGCTGGCTGCGCTATCGCAACTCACGTCCCGTTTTGGGTGATGTATGCAATGTCACGGTCAGTCAGTCGGGCGGCAAGTGGTTTGTGTCGATTCAAACTCGGCGCGAAGTTGAAACAGAGCAACCACAAGGCGGCATTGTCGGTCTCGACATGGGGATTGCCCGTTTCACCACTTTGAGTGATGGCAGCCACTACGACCCGCTCAACAGTTTCAAAAAACACCAGCAACGCCTTAAAAGGTACCAACGCCGTATGGCGCGAAAGGTGAAATTCAGCGCCAATTGGAAGAAAGCCAAGGCCAAAGTCACGCAAGTGCATATCGACATTGGCAACGCCCGCAAGGACTATCTGCACAAAGCTTCAACAATAATCAGCCAAAACCACGCGATTGTATGTATCGAAGATTTGCAGATACGGAATATGTCCAAGTCCAGCAAGGGCAATGTTGAGCAGCACGGCAAAAAAGTGGCACAAAAGTCCGGCTTGAATCGGTCGATTCTCGACCAAGGCTGGGGCGAGTTTCGCCGCCAGTTGGACTACAAGCTGGCGTGGCGCGGAGGGCACTTAATTGCCGTGCCACCGCACAACACCAGCCGGACGTGTCCCGCTTGCGGTCATGTCTCCGGCGAAAATCGCCAGACACAGGCCAAGTTCGAGTGCGTCGAATGTGGTTATGAAAATAACGCTGACTATGTTGGCGCGATTAATGTATTAGAGCGCGGACAGCGCTTGTTAGCCTGTGGAGAATTGGCGCAGTCAGGCCGTTCTGCGAAGCAGGAACTCGCCGAAGCGAGTCAGGCGCAAGCCTAACCGCAGTAGGAATCCCCTTCCTTCCCGCTCTTAAGAGCGGCGAGCCATAGGCGAGAGGGAGGGGAGGATGTCAAAACTCAATCACCGTCAGCGTTTCCCGTGCGCCAACCGTTTGACCACTGCCACCAGGGCATCCACTTCCTCGCAGGTGTTGTAAAACGCCAGCGACGGACGCACGGTGGCTTCCAGGCCAAAGCGCCGCAAAATCGGTTGGGCACAGTGGTGGCCGGAGCGCACGGCAATGCCTTCGCGATTCAGCGCCGCGCCGATTTCCTCGGAGCGGTAGCCCGGCAGCACAAACGACAGCACGCTGGCCTTGTGCTGCGCGGTGCCAATCAGGCGCAGGCCGGGCACGCTTTGCAGACCATGGGTGGCGTAGCCCAGCAGGTCGTGCTCGTACTGGGCAATCCGCTCGATCCCGATGCTTTCCACGTAGTCAATCGCGGCACCCAGGCCCACGGCATCGGCAATATTGCCGGTGCCGGCTTCAAACCGGTTGGGTGCCGGCTGGTACACGGTTTTCTCAAAGGTCACGTCGGCAATCATATTGCCGCCGCCCTGCCAGGGCGGCATGGCCTCCAGCAGCGCCGCCTTGCCATACACCGCACCAATGCCGGTGGGCGCAAACACCTTGTGTCCGGAAAACACAAAGAAGTCGGCGTCGATGGCCTGCACATTCACCCGCATATGCGACACCGACTGCGCGCCATCCACCAGCACCCTGGCCCCCGCCGCATGCGCCAGCGCGACGATGGTTTCCACCGGCGTGATGGTGCCCAGTGCATTCGACACCTGGGTGATGGCCACCAGCTTGGTGCGGCTGTTGAGCAACTGACGGTATTCATCCAGCAGGATTTGCCCGCTGTCGTCTACCGGAATCACCCGGATGGTGGCACCCACCCGCTGCGCCAGCAATTGCCACGGCACGATATTGGCGTGGTGTTCCAGCTGCGACACCACGATTTCATCGCCGGCACCGATGTTCTGCTGGCCCCAGGTGTTGGCCACCAGATTGATGGCCTCGGTGGCCCCGCGCACAAAGATGATTTCATCCGGCGAGGCGGCACCGATAAAGCGCGCCACTTTCTGCCGGGCCGCTTCGTAAGCGTCGGTGGCCCTGGCGGCCAGTTCATGCGCCGCACGGTGGATGTTGGAGTTTTCGTGCTGGTAAAAATACGCCAGCCGGTCAATCACCGCCTGCGGCTTGTGCGTGGTGGCGGCATTGTCCAGCCAGATCAGCGGCTTGCCGTTTACCCGCTCAGCCAGGATGGGAAAATCCCGGCGCACGGCCTGCACGTCCAGCCCACTGCTGTGCTGGCCTGCGCGTGGCGTGGCGTCTGGCGCAGCGTCCAGGCGCGGCACGTCGCCGTCCAGAAAGTAAAACGACGACGGCGTGGCCGGGGCGGCGCTGACCGGTGCCGCCGGCTGACGCGGCGACTCGCTCAGCAAATCCCGCAGGCTGTCTTCGCTGGGCAAGCCAAACGAGCGAGCCACCACGGCGTCGTCGCCAATCGGCAGCTGCGGCGTGGCCGGTACATTCGGACCCGCGCGGCTGAACAACGCGCCGCTTTCGGCCAGAAAGTAATAGCCGCTGGCGCTGTCCTGAGGCGGACGAGCCGGCTGCGGCAGCTCGGGCAAGCCGGCGCCGTAACCCACCGGCACGGCAAACGACGCCGGGCCAGCGCGGCCAAAGTCGCTCAGGCCGGGTGTGCTGCCATTGGCCCCGCCCACACCGGGCGAGGACGGCGGCGCAGACGGCAGCGCGCTTACCGACGGGGTGACGCTGCCTGCGGCGACCGGGCCAGCAGACGGAATGGCAGCGGGAGCCTGTGCCGCTTCAATCGGCGTGGGGGCCTGGCCGGGCAGGCTGGCAAAGAAGCTGTTGGCCAGTTGGGTCAGTGTGGCGATGTCAGGCAAGCCTGCCGCCGGATCACTTGTAAGTATTGGGGTAGTCATGGTACTTGCCAATCTCCACATCATCGAGCACGGCCACGGCATCTTCGGTCAGCACGGCCAGCGAGCAATACAGCGAAATCAGGTAGGAGGCGATGGCATTGCGGCTGATGCCCATGAAGCGCACCGACAGACCGGGGCTTTGTTCGCCCGCCAGGCCCGGCTGGAACAGGCCCACCACGCCCTGACGCTTTTCGCCTACGCGCAGCAGCACAATCTTGGTTTTGCCATCCTCGATCGGCAGCTTGTCCGACGGCACCAGCGGCACGCCGCGCCAGGTGAGGAACTGCGAACCAAACAGACTGACGGTCGGCGGCGGCACGCCACGGCGGGTACATTCGCGGCCAAAGGCAGCAATGGCCAGCGGGTGCGCCAGGAAGAAGCCCGGTTCTTTCCACACCTTGGTCAGCAGTTCGTCCAGATCATCCGGGGTGGGTGCGCCGCTCAGGGTGCTGATGCGCTGGGTGGCGTCCACATTGTGCAGCAGGCCGTATTCCGGATTGTTGATCAGTTCGCTTTCCTGGCGCTCTTTGATGGTTTCAATGGTCAGGCGCAGCTGTTCGCGAATCTGGTCGTGCGGGCTGCTGTACAGATCCGACACGCGGGTGTGTACGTCCAGCACGGTGGTGACCGCATTGAGGAAATACTCGCGCGGGTTCTGTTCGTAATCGACATAGGTTTGCGGCAGTTCGGCTTCATCGCGCTGCGAGCAGGCCACTTGCACGTTCGAGGCGTTTTTCACCCGGTTCAGACGGAAGATACCCGCTTCCACCGGCAGCCATTGCAGCATGTGCACCAGCCAGCGCGGCGAAATGGTGGACAGCTGCGGCACGGTTTTGGTGGCATTGGCCAGCTGGCGGGCGGCATGGTCGCCCAGTGCTTGCGGGACCGTCGTATAATCTGTCATTTTTAAAACTCCTTGTCATAATTAAAGGGTGCTACTGCCCCGTCCTGAACCATTCAGGCCGGGTCAATCCAAAAGCAGCCCACACACCGGCAGCGCAGGGTTGGAGAGGCGCTGATTGATTGAAAAATCGTTTTTCCAAAACCGAAATCCAGCAAAATCAACGCTCTGGATTCACACCTTCGCGGGAATGGCGATTTTTTCAGCGTCTCCTTAGCTCAATTCGCCGGCGCGCACCTCGCTTTGCACATTGGCCTGGGTCACCTGGCTGCCGGGGGGCACGCTGCGGGTCAGCCAGACATTGCCGCCTATACTGGCACCCTTGCCGATGGTGATCCGCCCCAGCACGGTGGCACCGGCGTAAATCACCACGTCGTCCTCCACCACCGGATGACGCGGCGCGCCTTTTTCCAGCGAGCCATCTGCCGTGGTGGCAAAGCGCTTGGCCCCCAGCGTGACCGCCTGATACAGCCGCACCCGCTCGCCAATCACGGCGGTTTCGCCAATCACCACGCCGGTGCCGTGGTCGATGAAAAATCCACGGCCAATCTGCGCGCCGGGGTGAATGTCGATGCCGGTTTGCGCGTGCGCCAGTTCGGCAATCATCCGCGCCAGCAGCGGCGCACCGGTCTGGTACAGCTGGTGGGCCAGGCGGTGATGAACAATCGCCAGAATGCCGGGGTAGCACAGCAGCACTTCATCCACACTACGCGCCGCCGGATCACCGTGAAACGCCGCCATCACATCGTCGTCGAGCAGGCTGCGCAGGCCTGGCAGCGCGGCGGCAAAGTCCTGCACGATATGCACGGCACGCAGCTTGAGCACCTGGCTGTCGCGCGGGTCGTGGCGGGCCTGGTAATACAGCTCCAGCTTGACCTGCGCCAGCAGCGCATTCAGGGCGATGTCCAGGGTGTGGCCAACGTAAAAATCCTCGCTTTCCTCGCGCACATCCGGCGGCCCCAGCCGCATCGGAAACAGCGCACCGCATAGCGCCGACACAATCTCGGCCAGCGCTTCCCGCGAGGGCAGCTCGCGCCCGCCCAGTTCGCGGCTGCGGCCCTGGCGCTTGCGCCAGGCCATGCGCGCCACCCGCAATCGCGCCACCACATCGGCCAGCGCCCACTGGCCGCCAAAGGTTTCCGGCAATACTCCGGCGCGAACGCTGTCGTTCATGCTGTGCGCTCCTGATTCATCCTGCATGTCAGTCTTGCACCCACGGCAAGCCCCTGTGCCGCCAGCCGCCGCTGTCTCCTCGACGCTGCAGCGGGTCGAGTTCGCCTTCAAAGCCTTCCAGCACGTTGTACACGGCGGTGAATCCGGCCAGCGCAGCGGCCTCAGCCGCCGCCGCCGAGCGTTTGCCGCTGCGACACAGCAACAGCAGCACGCTGTCCTTGCTGGCAATTTTTTCCAGCTCGCGGATAAAGCGCGGATTTTTCAGCAGCGCTGCGCCGGTCATCCACGCCACGTGCTGACTGCCCGGCACATGGCCAACAAATTTCAGTTCTTCTGCCGAGCGCACATCCACCAACTGCGCCGCCCCCGCACTGAACAGCGCCCAGGCTTCCGGCGGATACACCCCGCCGGCGTAAATCACCCCGGCCTGCTGGCCGCGCTCACGGCCAGCACGGAGAAGGTCAGCCGGAGACTGCGGGGTCTGCGCAGCAGAAAGGTCGGTGCGGATCGGGTCAAGCGTGGCAGTCGACATGGGATGGCTCCTTGGCAAAAACAGAAAAGAAACAGCGCATGTCAGCCACTATACCGGCCCGTTATATTTCCATTTGAAAGAAAATAAGATTTTTATATATCTAACAAATATATTGATTTGCGGCAGTCAATACAGACACAGCGCAAGGCTGTCACGCAGAAAAATGGCGCAGTGCGTGGCCATTAGCAAATATGCTAACTTGCAGCAAGAGGGGCCAGTAATGCCAACAATGGCAACAACTTCTGCATCGCCGCGCTGACCGCTACAATACCCCCATGCCCCACGACACCGACGCCTCCTACAAGTTGCTGTTCTCCGCCCCCGAAGTGGTGCGTGACCTGGTGCTGGGCTTCATCCCCGATGACTGGCTGCACAGCCTGGATTACACCACCCTGGAAAAAATCCCCGGCAGCTACGTCACCGATGACCTGCGCGACCGCGCCGATGATGTGGTCTGGCGAGTCAAGGCCGACGGCGAGTGGGTGTATCTTTACCTGCTGATTGAATTCCAGAGCACCGCCGACCCGTGGATGGCGGTGCGGATGATGACTTACCTTGGCCTGCTCTATCAGGACCTGATCCGGCGCGGCGACGTACTGCCAGGCCGGCGGTTGCCGCCCGTGCTGCCGATTGTGCTATATAACGGCCAGGGCAACTGGCGTGCCGCCACCGACATTGCCGACCTGATTCCCAAAGCCCCCGGCCTGGTGGCCAAACACCTGCCCAAGCTGGAATACCTGCTGATCGACGAAAACCGCTACACCGACGCCGATCTGGCCGAGCTGAAAAACCTGGTGGCGGCCATTATCCGGGTGGAACACCCGGAAAACGAACAGGCACTGCTGCAACTGATTGATCTGTTGAACGAATGGCTGGAAGGCAAGCCAGAGCTGAAACGCACGTTTGCCATCTGGATCCGGGCCGTGCTGTTAAGACAAAGCAAACACACCCTGGCCTTGCCCAAGGTGCGCGACTTGAAGGAGCTGAAGATGACCTTGGCAGAACGGTTTGATCAATGGGCGCAGCAGTACGAGCAGCGCGGCAAGCTGGTGGGGTGGCAGGAGGGCTTGCAGAAAGGTCAGCAGCAAGGTCGACAAGAAGGCCGGCAAGAAGGGCGACAAGAGGGTCGGCAAGAAGGCGAAGCCCTGCTGCTGCAACGCTTGCTCACCCGCCGCTTTGGCGCACTGCCTGCCGACTGCGTAACTCGAATCCGCACAGCGAGTTCCGGGCAACTGGAGCGGTGGAGCGACCGGGTGCTGGACGCCAGGACACTGGCCGAGGTGTTTGAGCAAGCCTGACCTGACCAAGCACTACCCACCATGGCCTCATCACCCGGACATCATATTAATTCGAGCCCAAGTACCCGGACTCGTTCTTCGTCCGACCATGCTGTGGCCTTGCGCTTCATGCGCAAGCTCATCTTGTCTTGCCGTTTTTTCCCATCGGAACCGGTCGCACCAGATTCAGCACCATCTTTTTCAATAACGACAGGTTCTGCGGCGCGTCATCCTTGCGCACCGTACTGGCCTCCTCGCCAAATCCCACATCCAGCATCCAGTGCAGCCGGTTTTCGATGCCCCAGTGCGCGCGTACCGCACGCCCCAGCGCCTCACCGTCCAGATCGCGCGAACTGATGTAATAACGCCGCTCCCATTGCGCCGGCTTGTCGCCCACCCGCCGCCACGAATCGATCACGCCGATACTCTTGCACGCTGGCCAGGCCGTTGTGTCGATATGCCCTGCGGCCGGAATCACCCGCGCCGTTTGCACCACTTGCCGGCCATGGCTGTTAGGGTTGGTTACCTTTGACCGCCAGCAGGTAATCACCCTCCTGCCGGTGAATTTGTGCCGCAATGTCGCGCTGGCAACCCATGACATCGATGCTGACCAGCAAGCCCTTGAGGTACAGGCTTTCCAAAGTGCCTTGGCCCTGGCTTCCCATTAGAGAAACGCTGAAAAAATCGTCATTCCCGCGAAGGCGGGAATCCAGGGTGTTGATTTTGCTGGGTTTTGCTTTTGGCAAACACGGTTTTTCTGAATAAATCAGCGCGTCCCTAGGTGTCAAGTCCCGCCTGGTTATAAATGCGCTTCTTGAACAATTCAGGTTTTTTCTTCTGCCATTCTTTCAGCGCCTGAATGGGCGAAAGATGGTTGAGCGCACGCTGCGGAATCTGCTGGTTGTAAGTGTTCACATAGCGCTTAAGCGTTGTCTCCAACTCAGCCGCTGAAGCAAATCGGGTCTGGTTCACCACCTCACTGATTCGGCCATTGAAGCGCTCAACCATCCCGTTTGTCTGCGGGTGGCGCGGCGGGCACAGGCGGTGCTCAATATTCAGCGTCATGCAACGGACATCAAAGGCGTGGCGTCCGGTTGGCTCACGCTTTTTGCTGGTGAAGCGGTCGGTGAACTGACTGCCGTTGTCAGTGAGCAATTTGACGATCTTCATCGGTGCCGCGCGTTCCAGCCGGTTTAAAAAGTCCACGCTGCTTTGCTCACTTTGGTCGGCATAGATATGCATGAACACCCAGCGTGTGGCGCGGTCGATGGCTACAAACAGGTAACGTCGCTCTTTCTCGTCAGGCATCCGCGGCAAGTACTTGATATCCATGTGCAGGAAGCCAGGTTCGTAATCCTTGAAGGTTTTGACCTGTGGCTCAACCTGGCCGGCATCAGCCAGCGCCTGGGCTTGCAGTTGACGCAAATTGGCCACGCCATGGCGGCGCAGACAGCGATCCAGCCCAGAGCGAGAGACGTCTGGATTGATGAATTCGCGCACCACAGCGACCAGGTCATCCAATCCCAGTAGCGTCAGGCTTCGCAAGGCCACGGCAATCGCCTCTTGTGCCGGAGTCAGCGTGGTGCAGAGCTTGTGCGGGCGATGGGATAAATCCTCCGGGCTGTCGCGCTGTTTCCACTTGCGTGCGGTTGCCACGCTGATGTTGTAGCGTTTTGCCAACTCAAGCAACGATGCGGCTGAATTCTTGATCTCCGCTCGCGTACGAGGGGTGGTTCGAGCCTGGGCGTGGACTTCACTCATGTTGATTGCTCTGCTTTCAAGGTCTCAATTAGACCACGCATCATGTCTCTTGCCCAGAAGAGTGGCCTGCTACGAATTGGAATATGATCACACGGGATGCAACAGCTATCATATCAGGCAAACTCTCCCAAGAGGGCGCACGCAAAAAGGCTTTGCGCCTCATTTTTGACTGGTTTGCCTGCGCGGATTAAGCAAAAACGGCCCGATCATCGGGCCGTCTGCTGTTGGTTTACCAAAAAGCTTCAGCTGCTCAACATCGCCTGATGCTTGCTCCCCAGCCCCAGATACGCCTCCACCACCCGAGGATCATCCGCCAGTTCGCGCGCCGGGCCTTGCATATGCACTTGCCCGTTTTCCAGCACATAGGCGTAGTCGGCCACTTGCAGCGCGGCGCGGGCGTTTTGTTCCACCAGCAGGATCGACACGCCGCGCCGGCGCAGTTCGGCGATGATGCGGAAAATATCGCGCACAATCAGCGGGGCCAGGCCCAGGCTGGGTTCGTCCAGCATCAGCAGCCGGGGCTTGCCCATCAGTGCGCGGCCCACCGCCAGCATTTGCCGCTCGCCGCCAGACATCGTTCCGGCGGCTTGTTTGCGCCGTTCTTTCAGCCGGGGAAACAGCGCGTAGACTTCTTCCATGGCGGCGGCGTGGTCGCGGTGGCCCAGCCGGTGGCGCTGAAACGCGCCCAGCAGCAGATTGTCTTCCACGCTCATTTCGGCAAACAGCTCGCGTTTTTCCGGCACCAGGCACAGGCCGCGCGCCACCAGGGTTTCCACCTCGGGCGTGGGTTGTGGTTCGCCGGCAAACACCAGGTCGCCACGCGACGCCAGCAGGCCCATGATGGCCGACAGCAGGGTGGTTTTGCCGGCACCGTTGGGGCCGATCACGGTCACGATCTGCCCTTCGCCCACGGTGAGGCTGATATTGCTGACCGCCTCCACCTTGCCATAGGCCACTGACAGCTGGCGCACGTCCAGCACCGGATTTACAGGGTGATGCAGGCTCATACGCCCCCCAGATAGGCTTCCAGCACGGCTGGATTCTGTTGCACTTCTTCCGGCAGGCCTTCGGCGATTTTTTCGCCGAATTCCATCACCACCACCCGATCCACCAGGCCCATGACAAAGTCCATGTCGTGCTCCACCAGCAAAATGGCCATGCCGTCGGCGCGCAATTGGCGTAGCAGCGCCGCCAGCGCGGCTTTTTCCTGATGGCGCAGGCCGGCGGCGGGTTCGTCCAGCAGCAGCACGCACGGGTCGGCGCACAGGGCGCGGGCGATTTCCAGAATCCGCTGCTGGCCCAGCGCCAGGCTGCCGGCTTCTTCGTGCAGCATGTCGCCCAGCCCCACCCGGCGCAGTTGCCGCGCCGCTTCGGCCAGCAGGCGGGCTTCTTCGCTGCGGTCCAGCCGCCAGGCAGCGGACAACACCCCGCGCTCGCCGCGCAGGTGGGTGCCAATTGCCACGTTTTCCAGCACGCTCATGCTTGGCAGTAGCTTCACATGCTGAAAGGTGCGGCTCATGCCCATGCGGGCAATGTGGCGGGAGTCCTGGCCGGTGACCGGCTGGCCGCGAAACAGCACCTCGCCCGAAGTGGGCGTGTCCACCCCGGAGAGCTGGTTGAACATGGTGCTTTTGCCGGCACCGTTGGGGCCGATCAGCGCCAGGATTTCACCGGCTTTGACATGCAGGCTCATGTTGTTATTGGCGACCAGGCCGCCAAACTGGCGGGTGACACCGCGCGCCTCCAGCACCACTTGCCCGGCGGGCGGCGGCGGCTTGTGTGCCAGCGCCGGCGCGTGCTCGTCCACCGTGCGCACCACGCGGCGCACCGGCACCCAGCGCGCCAGCAGCGGCCACAAGCCCTGGCTGCTGCGTTGCAGGATGAACACCATCAGCACGCCAAACACAATCACTTCAAAGTTGCCACTGTCGCCCAGTACCAGCGGCAACAGGTTTTGCAGCCATTGCTTGAGCACGGTCAACACCCCGGCCCCCAGCAGCGCACCCCACACCTGGCCGGCCCCGCCAATCACCGCCATGAACAGAAACTCAATGCCGCTGGACAGGCTGAATGGGCTGGGGTTGATAAAGCGCTGCATGTGCGCGTACAGCCAGCCAGCAGCAGCGGCGTGCAGCGCGGCGATGACAAAAATCACCATGCGTGAACGCGAAGTGTTCACCCCCATGGCCTCGGCCATCACCATGCCGCCCTTGAGCGCACGAATCGCCCGGCCCTCGCGTGAATCCAGCAGGTTTTGCGTGGTGAACATGGCGCACAGCAAAAACGCCCAGATCAGATAAAACATCTCGTGCGCGTCGTCCAGCAGCCAGCCGCCAATGGCGACCGGCGGAATGCCCGACACCCCGGAATGCCCGCCAAGAAATTCCAGCGTGCCAAACAGGAAGTACAGCGAGATGCCCCAGGCGATGGTGCCCAGCGGTAAAAAATAGCCCGACAGCTTCAGGCTCAGCGAGCCCAGCACCAGCGCCAGGGTGGCCGTCAGCAGCAGGCCGCCCAGCAGCCCCAGCCAGGGCGACTGACCGGCCCAGGCCAGCCAGCCGGGCAAGGTGCTTGAGGTACACAATACAGCCGTGGTGTACGCGCCCAGGCCGACAAATGCCGCCTGGCCAAAGCTGGTCAGCCCGCCCACGCCGGTCAGCAGCACCAGGCCCAGCGCGGCCAGGGCGTACAGGCCGATATAGTTGAGCAAGGTCAGGTAAAACGGCGGCAGCAGCCACGGGCTGAGCAGCATCAGCAACAGAAAAATGCCCAACACCCAATGTGCGGAAAGCGGCTTCATTCTTCGTCCTCCATGTGGTGGCTTTTCAGCGAGCGCCACAGCAGCACCGGGATAATCAGGGTGAATACGATCACTTCCTTGTAGGTGCTGGCCCAGAACGAGGCAAACGCCTCAAGCAGGCCCACCACCAGCGCGCCAGCGGCGGCCACCGGATAACTGGCCAGCCCGCCGATGATGGCGCCAACAAAACCCTTGAGTGCAATCAGAAACCCGGTGTCGTAATAAATGGTGGTCATCGGGGCAATCAGGATGCCGGACAGTGCGCCAATCAGCGCCGCCAGAAAAAACGTCAGCCGACCGGCCAGCACCGGCGAAAAGCCCATCAGCCGCGCGCCCACCCGGTTAAACGCGGTGGCCTTGAGCACCTTGCCGTACAGGCTGCGCTCAAAAAACACATACAGCGCGGCAATCAGCGCCAGCGAAGCCAGCACCACCCAGAGACTTTGCCCACTGATTTGCATCACCTCGTTAACGGAAAACCGCGCATCGCTAAACGGAGGCGTGCGCTGGCCTTCGGCACCAAAAAACAGCAGGCCCAGCCCGGCCATCGTCACATGCACCGCCATCGAGGTAATCAGCAGGATCAGCACCGACGCCGAGGCAATCGGCTGGTACACCAGCCGGTAAATCAACGGCCCCATCGGCACCACCACCGCCAGCGCCAGGACAATCTGCCCCAGCATGGGCAAGCGGGCCAGCGGCAGCCCGGCCAGCGCCAGCCACAGCAAAAGCGGATAGGCCAGGTTCCAGCCCAGTACCCGGCCCAGCCGGGCAAACTGGCGCTTGCGCACGGCGGGCACGCCGTCGAGCACGCAGGCGGCAACGCCCATGGCCAGCAGCAGCCACAGCGTGGCCGGCAGTTGGCCGGTCTGGATCATCGCCAGGGTGAGCGCCCCATAGGCGACAAACTCGCCCTGGGGAATGAAAATAACGCGTGTCACGGCAAACACCAGCACCAGCGCCAGCGCCAGCAGGGCATAAATGGCCCCGGTGGTGACGCCGTCTTGCGCCAGGAACAGTGCAATCTGTACATCCATGGCAAACCCCACGCCGCCAGGCCGGCTCATGGCCGCTGGCGGAATCCGGTAAACAGTGAAAATCCCGCCGGGGCAGACCGCCCCGGCGCATCAGACCCCAGCACAGGCTGGGGGAATTACGGCACCAGCACCCATTTGCCGGCGCTGATTTGCACCATCACCCGCGAACGCTCGTCCTGGCCGAGGTGATTGCCCGGGCTCAGGGTGTACACGCCATGCACGCCGGCCACTTCCTTGCTGGCTTCCAGCGCATCACGCAAGGCGGCGCGGAAGGCCGGCGTGCCTGGTTTGGCCGTTTTCAGCGCCACGGGAAAGGCATTGACCAGCAGCTGGCCAGCGTCCCAGGCATAGCCGCCAAACATCGATGTACTGCCCTTGCCATAGGCGGCTTCGTATTTGCCGACATACGCCAGCGCGGCTTTTTTCACCGGGCTGGCTGCTGGCAGCTGGTCGGCCACCAGCATTGGGCCTACCGGCAGGAAAGCACCGTCGCAATCCTTGCCGCAGACGCGCAGGAAGTCCTGGTTGGCCACGCCGTGGGTTTGATAAATCTTGCCGGCAAAGCCGCGCTCCTTGAGCGTTTTTTGCGGCAGCGCCGCCGGGGTGCCGGACGCGGCGATAAACACTGCATCCGGGCGGGTGGTCAGGGTTTTCAGCACCTGGCCGCTGACCGAGGTGTCGGCGCGGTTGAAGCGCTCGGTAGACACCAGCTGGATGCCCTGCGCCTGCAGCGACACAGTGATGTTTTTCAGCCAGTTATCGCCGTAGGCGTCGGAAAACCCGATGAACGCCACGCTCTTGATCCCGGTTTTTTTCATGTGCGCGGCAATCAGTGCGGTCATCTGCGCTTCGCTTTGCGGGGTGCGAAACACCCAGCGCTGTTTTTTCGGGTCGGCGGGTTCGGCAATCGGGGCAAAGGCAATCATCGCCACCTGCTCGCTGGCGGCGACATCCACCATGGCCAATGAATTGGGCGTGGTGGTCGAGCCGAGAATCACGTCCACCTTGTCTTCGGCAATCAGCTTGCGCACGTTCTTGACCGCCTGGGTGGTGTCGGAGGCGTCGTCCAGAATGGTGTAGTGGATTTTTTCTCCGCCCACCTGGGTGGGCAGCAGGGCAATGGTGTTTTTTTCGGCAATGCCCAGCGAAGCCGCCGGGCCGGTGGCGGAAATGGTCACGCCCACCTGAATGTCGGCCAGCGCCGGGGCGGCGCTCAGGCTGGTCAGCGCCGAAAGTGCCAGCAGGGTTGGGTATTTCATGAAAAGTCTCCTCGTGATGGATCGATCAGGGTCGATCTGTTGTGTTGTATAGGTTGGGTTGACGGCGGGTCATTCGATCTGGCGCGCCAGGTTGCGCAGGCTGTGCGCCGGGTCTTGCAACACAGCGAGGGGCAGCCGCGCCTGTTTGGCAATCAGTTGTCTGGCGCTGCGCATTTCCCGGCCCTGGTTGACAGTAATCGCACCGGTCAGCACGCCGTCATCCAGGCCAAACAGCACGGCCTGGCCTTGGGCCAGTTCGCCGCGCACCCCCCATTCCGGTGCTTGCATATCACCAGCAAACTGGATATTCAGCCCGCACTGATCGGTCCAGAACCACGGTACATCCACAACGGGCAGCGGCAGGCCCAGCATGGCGTGGGCGGCGGCCACCGCCTGGTTTTTGGCGCTTTCCCAGGTTTCCCGGCGCAGGTACTGGCCACTGGCCGGGTCGATCTGGCAGCAGGCATCGCCTGCGGCGTAGATGTCCGGGTGTGAGGTCCGGCTGCTGGGGTCAATCACAATCCCCTGCGCCACCGCGAGCCCGGCCTGTTCGGCCAGGGTGGTGTCGGGGATGACGCCAATGCCGTACACCACCGCGTCGCCAGTCAGTTGCTGGCCATCGGCCAGGGTCAGCGTGATATCGCCGCTGGCGTGGCGCTGTGCCGCCACCAGCGGCTGGCCCAGATGCACCGCCACACCGCGCTGCCGGTGCAAGTCGGTCAGGAAGTCGCGCAGCAGCGGCGGCGCGCAGCGGGCCATGATGCTCGGGCTGCATTCAATCACGCTGGCATGTACCCCCAGCTCGCAGGCGCTGGCGGCCAGCTCCATGCCGATGACGCCGCCGCCCACCAGCAACACCCGCTGGCCAGGGCGCAGCACCGCCCGCAAACGCTGAGCGTCGTCCAGGCTGCGCAGGGTGTACACGTCGTCGCCCAGTTGATCCAGCAGCGGCAGGCGGCGCACCGTCGCGCCAGGGGTGAGCAACAGTTTGTCGAATGCCTGGGTGCTGCCGTCGCTGAGCTGCAGCTGATGCGCGGCGGGGTCAATCGCCAGCACCGACACCCCCAGCTTCAGGGTGATGGCCTGCTGCTGATAAAACGTGTCGGCAAAAATCGGGCAGTGCGGGCGTTCCGGCTGCAGCAGCGCGTCCTTGGACAGCGGTGGGCGTTCGTAGGGCAGGTGGGGTTCCGCCCCGATCAGGATCAGCTGGCCGGTAAAGCCTTGCTGGCGCAGTTCAGCGGCGGCCATGGCCCCGGCCTGGCCGGCACCCACGATGACAAAAACAGCTTCAGTCACGCGCGGCTCCCGTTCACTGGCCCACCGGCTGGGCGCTCATCATGCCCATGCCGGCGATCCATTCCTGGATTGGGTGGTAGTAGCGCACTTCGGCGTGGTAGGGGCCAAACTCGGCCAGCGCGGCAAAGGCGGCAATCCAGGCGCGGATTTCCTGGCCACCCCGGCCACCATCGCGCAGGATGGCTTCGTCGCTGAGCGCGGCCAGCGCGTCAAAATCGCCGATGCGGAAGGCTTCCATCAGCTGTTTATCCCAGTCAGCGTTCAATGGCAGCGACGCGCCTTCGCCGCGCGCCAGCGCCTGGCCGGTGGCCACCACCCGTGCCTGACGCGCCTGGCGCGCTTCTGGCGTCGGGTTGCGCCCGCCAATCAGAAATTCTTCCACCTCGGGCGGCACCGAGCCCATTTGCGGGGTGGGCGGGTCGTGCGACAACCCACCCGAGCCAATCAGCAGAATGCGCTGCTGGCTGCCGGCCAGATGGCGGCCAATGGCACGGCCCAGCGCCACGCTGCGCCGGCACGACGGCAAGGGTTTGGCCGCGCCGTTGACAAACACCGGAATGGCCGGGTAGCGGGTGATACTGCCGCACAGCAGCTCCAGCGGCTGGGTAAAGCCGTGGTCGGCCTGCATGCGGTAGGAGTAGGCCACGTCCACATCGTCAGCCAGCACCGCCTTGACCAGGTCCAGCGCCTGGGCTTCCGGCACCGCCAGCGGGCCGTGGCCGATGTCCCAGTCGCCGGCAGCGGCGGCGCGCACGCCAATGCAGAACGACGGCATCAGGTCATAGAAAAACCCATTGAAGTGGTCGGGGCCAAACACCACCACCAGCTCAGGGTGGTAGTCGCGCACTTCGGCGGCCAGGGTGGCAAAGGTATCGCGCACCGCGCGTTCCACCTCGGCACCGGGCGAACAGAAGTCCATCAGCGGGGTATGCGAGGCGCAGATCAGTTTGACAGGCATGCCAGTCTCCAGGCCCAGCGCCACCGGATGGCACTGGGCGGTTCAGTAGGGGAAATCCGGGGGGTTACAGGTGCAGGCCACCTGCCACATGGCGGATGCCGCGAATGCCCAGCCCGGCGTCGGCGTTGATCAGCACGCCGCTGAGCGTGCGGTTATTGGCGCGCGAGGCCAGCAGCACAAACGGGCCGGTGAAGTCCGCCGCGTCGGGAAAGAATTGCAGCGGCAGAATGCTGGCAATCGCCTCCGGCGTGCGCGAATCCATGATGCGCAGCTGGTCTTGCCCCAGCGAGGCCGGGCCGCGCAAATCGCTGGCCATGCCACACGGGGCCACGCCGTTGACGCGCACCTTGGGGGCCAGCTCGTAGGCCAGCTGGCGAATCAGCCCCACCGCCGCGTGCTTGCTGGCGGTGTACAGCGGGCCGCCACCGCCGGGGTAAAACGCCGCGTTGGACAGGCTGAAAATCATGCTGCCCTGCGAGGCAATCAGCGCCGCCGATGCCGCCTTGGCCCCCAGCAGGTAGCCTTTGACATTGATGGCAAACAGCTCGTCAAAGCCCTGGTCCAGTTGCTCGGCGGACAACCCGGTCAGGCTGGCGGCGTGGTCCCACACCGCTGCATTGCCGATAAAGCAATCCAGCTTGCCAAAGCGCTCAAGGGTGGCGTCCACCGCGCGCTGGTTGTCGGCGTAGCGGGTCACGTCGCCCTGCACGGCGACGATTTCATCGCCAAAACGCTCGCGCAGCAGCGCCACCTTGTCGGCGGAACGCTGAATCACCGCTACCTTGGCACCTTCTTGCAGAAAACGCTCGACCAGGGCCAGGCCCAGGCCTGAGCCACCGCCGGTAATCAGCGCCACTTCATTGTTCAGCCAGCTCATGCTGATTCCTCCGGGACTTCCACATAAATCGCTCCGCCGTCTTCCACCACCGGGAAGGTACGCAACGGGTCGGTGGCGGGCAGGCACAGCGCCCGCCCGGTTTTCAGGCAAAACCGCGCAGCGTGCAGCGGGCACTCCACCGTGCCGTCGTCTTCCAGATAGCCTTCCGACATCGAGGCATTGCCATGGCTGCACATATCCAGGGTGGCGTACAGCACGCCCCCGGAATTGAACACCGCCAGTGCGGCGGGCTGGCAGTCCACCTTGCGGGCATCGCCCTCGGCCAGCTCGCCGGTCTTGCAGACAAAAACCCGGCGCATGATCAGAAAAACACGCTCAGGTTGTGCGAGGTGAGCACCACTTGATCGAGCACGATTTCGCGCTTGCACACCTGCCAGCCCGCCGCGCCGGCTACCTTGCGCAGCCGGTCAAAGCGCACGCCAACGTAAAAGGTTTCGTCGCGTTCCTTTTGCGAGCGGTACAGCAGGTAGTTCACCCGCACGTCAAATTCACCACACACTTCGGTGGGGGTGATGGTCAGGTTGTTGACCAGATGACGGGTGCGCGATGGCGGCTCTTCTGCCCAGGCCATGCCGGTTTCCAGCCGCGCCACCCGGCGCTCCAGCTGGAACTTGTTTTCATTGAAAATCCAGGTGGTGGGCGGCTGCACGCCGCGACGGCGGTCGCGGGTTTGCGCATTGACCACGGTGCGCATGGCGTAGTGGATGTCCTCGCCCAGCAGGTCCAGCCAGTCGCGGAACTTCCAGTCGTCCAGCAGGTTGGCTTCGTGGTAGAGAAACTGGGCGATTTCGTGGTGCAGCTCAATCGACACCGGGGTCAGGGCAGTTTCGGCAAGCGTGCTCACTTCAGAATCTCCTGCTGGAATTGTTGGGTGCGGGCCTGGACTTCTTCCCAGCTGTCAGAAATCAGCAGGTCAGCCCAGCGGCGGTACATGCCGCGCGCGCCGGTTTCGGAAAAAATATAATTGGTGATGCCGGGAATGCCGTCGTCGCGCAGGCGCTCCTGGCCCAGGCCCATTTCCAGGCACAGCGGCGAAGTGCGGGCGCGCTGGCCGCGCAGGATTTTTTGCACTTCCACCCAGTTTTCCGAGTCGTCCTGCTCCAGAAAACCCGCCGGGCCAAAGGCGCGGGTGGCGCTGCGTTCAAAGGCGGTTTTCACTTCGTCCGGGGCATTTTTGTCGGCAATGCAGAACGCCCACACTTCCACCTGGTTGGGGCCGCGCGGGTGCCACACGCGCAGGGTGGCGGTGCCATTGAGCCAGGACAGGTTGGGGAACATATTGTTGTGGCCGGCCAGGCGCAGCGCGCGCACCTTGCCCAGCCGCTGCTCGGCCTCGGCGTAGGTGTCGCGGAAGTATTGCGACACTTCGCCATCCACCCAGACATTGGCGTCGGGTTTTTCGGTAAAGAAAAAGCCGCTGCCGTGGCCATCCTGGCCGTATTGCAGCGCGTCCTTGGCGGTTTCCCACACCGGGCGCGGCGTTTGCCCGCTGCCCAGCGGCTTGTTGACGTCTTCCGGCTTGACACCGAGCACCTGCACGGCAGAGGCGTGCGAGAACAGCGCGTGGTATTGGTCGCTGGCAAACTGCTCAGCCGGGAACTTCCAGTTGCACTCAATCACCCACTTGTGCACGCCACCGATGATTTCGGTACCGCCCTCGCGGCGGTCGAGCACGCCGTCCAGATACCAGGCCATGTCGCCCATGTACGCTTCCAGGCTGGGCGCGGTGGCGTCCCAGTTGCCAAAGATCAGGCCCTTGTAGCTGGTCACCCGGGTGACTTCCTGCAGCCCCCATTTTTCCTTGCACAGCCCTTGCGGATAGGCGCGCGGCTCCAGCGGCACTTCAATCAGCTGACCATCCACCCCATACGACCAGCCATGGTAAGGACAGGTAAAAGCGCGGGTATTGCCCGAATCGGCGTAGCTCACCCGCATTGAGCGGTGGCGGCACTGATTGAGAAAAGCCTTGACCGAACCATCTTTTTGCCGCACCACCACAATGGGGTCTTCGCCCATATAGGTGTTGAAAAAATCACCGGCTTTGGGGATTTGGCTTTCATGGGCCAGAAATAACCAGCAACGGCCAAATACCCGCTCCAGTTCGAGCTGATAAATATCCGGATCGGTATAAATCAGCGGGGTCACCCGGCCCTGTTGCGCATCAACCAGCGCATTAATATCTAACTTGTGGTTCATTTAGACCTCTCCTCCTTGTGTCCCCTTGCCTTGGGGTGTGGGAGAGATCATCGGGGCACTTGACAGCCAAGTGAAATATTTTGTTTATTGTAATTAAGACATTCTAACGATCAATAGGGGGAAACATGGAACTTCGACACTTGCGTTACTTTCTGGCCGTGGCCGACGAGCTGAATTTCACCCGCGCCGCCTTGCGCCTGCATACCGCCCAGCCCTCGCTCAGCCAGCAGATCCGCGATCTGGAAGACGAAATTGGCACCCAGTTGTTCGAACGTTCCAAGCGCAAGGTGGATCTGACCGACGCTGGCCGGGTGTTCATGGCCGAAGCGCGGCTGACCCTGGCCCAGGCCGACCGGGCGGTGGCCCGCGCCCGTCAGGTGGCGCTGCAGCGCCAGGCCACGCTGACCATCGGCTTTGTGCCCGCTGCCGAGGTCAAGATCTTTCCGGTGATCCTGCCCATGCTGCGCATGCGCTTTCCGCAGCTGAATGTGGAACTGCGCAGCCTGCCCACCCTGGAGCAGGAAGATGCCCTGCTGCGCGGCGACATCGACATTGCCTTTATGCGGCCACCCATTCAATCCACTGAATTAAAAGGAGAAGTGGTGTTTGACGAACCGTTTATCCTGCTGCTGCCGGCCACCCATCCGCTGACGGCACTGGAACAGGTACCCAGAGACAAGCTGAATGGCGAGGCATTTGTCTGCACCTACCGGCAGTACTCCGGACGGGTGTACGACGTGGTGGAAGAGTACTGCGCCACCCATCAGATTCAACGCAATGTGGTGCAGCAGGCGTCCAATATCCTGCTCAACCTGAACCTGGTGGGCATGGGCATGGGCTGTGCGCTGCTGCCGGCTTATGTTTCAGCGCTGACCAATGAATCCATTTGCTGTCGTCCGCTGGCCGAAGCGCCGCCCAGCGTCGAGCTGATGATGGTGTGGCGGGCAGACAATCACGCTGCCGAACTGGCCGGTTTGTGTGAGCTGGTGCGCGGCGCATTTGCTGCGACGCACCATAACTAAGCGTTTTTTTCTATTACTGGGCAGAAAATAAATATTGGCGAATTCTCGGTCTTGTTTTCATGCTAATGGCCACAGCTCATCGATAGCCATCATGGAAGGAGACACCAGAATGACCCAGCATTCCCCTATGCATGTCCCGGTTCAACCGGAATTGCGCGCCCTGTGGTCCGCCGTCGCTGGCGGCGAATTCAAGCTACACCATGTCAATGTCAAAGGAATCAACACCCGCGTGCTGGAGGCGGGTAGCGGACCGGATACGCTGATTTTTCTGCATGGCATTGCCGGCCATCTTGAAGCCTATATGCGCAATATCCTGCCGCACGCCGCCCATTTTCGCGTGCTGGCGATTGATATGCTTGGCCATGGATTTACTGACAAACCGGCGCGGGATTATCAGGTCAGCGATTATGTCGAGCATTTGCATGATTTGCTCGATACGCTGGGTCTGGACAGCGTGCATTTGTCCGGCGAATCGCTTGGCGGCTGGGTGGCGGCGCGCTTTGCCGCCCAGTACCCGCAGCGGATCAAACGGCTGGTGCTGAACACTGCTGGCGGCATGATTGCCGACCCCAAGGTGATGGAGCGCCTGCGCACGCTGAGCCTGAACGCGGTGCAAAACCCCGACCGCGAAGCCACCCGCAAGCGCCTGGAATTCCTGATGGAAGACCCGAGCATCGTCACCGAAGACCTGGTGGAATCGCGCTTTGCCGTCTATCGCCTGCCAGACATGCCGCCGGCCATGGCCAGTATCATGTGTCTGCAAGATATGGACGTCCGCCTGAAAAACCTGCTCACCGACGACGAGCTGGGCCGCATCGAAGCGGAAACCCTGGTGCTGTGGACCACCCACGACCCCACCGCGCCGGTGTCGGTGGGCGAACGGCTGGCCAGCCTGGTCAAGCGCAGCCGCATGGTGGTGATGGAAAACTGTGGCCACTGGCCGCAGTACGAAGACCCCGACACCTTCAACACCCTGCATATTGATTTTCTGCTCAACGGCTGAAAGGGTGCGCCCGATGTCCCACTCTGCCCTGACCGCCGCCGACGCCGCCGCCCTGCTGCACCATGCCGCCACCAGCGGCCAGCCCATTGCCCCACTGCGCGATCGCCTGGCCACCCCGGATGCAGACAGCGCCTACGCCATCCAGAACCACAACACCGAACGCGCACTGGCCGCAGGCCGGCGTCTGGTCGGTCGCAAGATCGGCCTCACCTCGCTGGCCGTCCAGGCCCAGCTCGGCGTTGATCAACCCGACTTCGGCATGCTGTTTGCCGACATGGCCGTCGGCGATGGCGAAGCCATTGCCACAGGCCGGCTGATCCAGCCCAAGGTCGAAGCCGAAATCGCCCTGGTGCTGGGGCGAGATCTCACCCACGAGCGTCACACCTACGCCGACCTGATCCGCGCCACTGACTACGCGCTGCCCGCCATTGAGGTGGTGGACAGCCGTATTGCCCACTGGAACATCCGCTTTGTCGATACCGTGGCCGACAACGCCTCCAGCGGCCTGTTTGTGCTCGGCAGCCAGCCGCGCCGGCTGGGAGAATTCGACCTGGCCGCCTGCGCCATGGAAATGCGACAGGGCGACGAGGTGGTGTCGCGCGGCAACGGTCGCGCCTGCCTGGGCAACCCGCTGAACGCCGCCGTCTGGCTGGCCGACGTGATGGTGCGCTATGGCCGTCCGCTGCAGGCCGGCGACATGGTGCTGACCGGGGCCTTGGGCCCCATGGTGAATGCCGGGCCAGGCCAGACCTTTGTCGCCGAGATTGCCGGTCTGGGTTCAGTCACTGCCGTGTTCGCTTGAGTCGCCTCCCCCCACGAGAGAATTGCAATGAGCCAAAAAATCAAATGCGCGCTGATCGGCCCCGGCAACATCGGCACCGACCTGCTCTACAAACTCCGCCGCAGCCCCGTCCTTGACCCGGTCTGGATGGTCGGCATCGACCCGGAATCCGAAGGCCTCAAACGCGCCGCCGAACTGGGGTTGAAGACCACCGCTGACGGCGTCGATGGTCTGCTCCCCCATGTGCTGGCCGATGGCGTACAAATCGCCTTTGACGCCACCTCGGCTTATGTCCACGCCGAGAACACCCGCAAGCTCAATGCACTGGGGGTGTTGATGATTGATCTGACCCCAGCCGCCATTGGCCCGTACTGTGTCCCGCCAGTGAATCTGGCCCAGCATGTTGGCCGCGGTGAGATGAATGTGAATATGGTCACCTGCGGTGGCCAGGCCACCATCCCGATGGTCGCCGCCATCAGCCGGGTCCAGCCCGTGGCGTATGGCGAGATTGTCGCCACCGTCTCCAGCAAGAGCGCCGGGCCGGGCACACGCAAGAACATCGACGAGTTCACCCGCACCACTGCTGGCGCAGTGGAGAAAGTTGGCGGCGCCAAGAAGGGCAAGGCGATCATCATCATCAACCCGGCAGAACCGCCGCTGATCATGCGCGATACCGTGCATTGCCTGACCGAAACCACACCCGACCAGGCCGCCATCACCGCATCCATCCACGCCATGATCCACGAGGTGCAGAAGTATGTGCCCGGCTATCGTCTGGTCAATGGCCCGGTATTTGACGGCAATCGGGTATCGGTGTTTCTGGAAGTACAAGGCCTGGGCGACTTCCTGCCCACCTACGCCGGCAACCTGGACATCATGACCGCCGCCGGTGCGCGCACCGCCGAAATGTTTGCCGAACAGATCCTCGCCGGTCGGCTGACACTGACCCCGACCGACACCGTGGGCATCGCCCGCACCGCCGGTTGCGGCGCGCACTGAGTCCCCCTGGAGAATTTGTGATGACCTTGAACGGCAAAAAGATCACCGTCCACGACATGACCCTGCGTGACGGCATGCACCCCAAGCGCCATTTGATGACGCTGGAACAAATGGTCAGCATCGCCACCGGCCTGGACCAAGCCGGTGTACCACTGATTGAAGTCACCCATGGCGATGGCCTGGGCGGCTCCTCAGTGAATTACGGCTTCCCGGCGCATACCGACGAAGAATACCTCGGTGCGGTGATCCCGAAGATGACCCAGGCCAAAGTCTCCGCCCTGCTATTGCCCGGCATCGGCACCGTCGATCACCTGAAAATGGCACGTGACCTGGGCGTACACACCATCCGCGTCGCCACCCACTGCACCGAAGCGGATGTGTCGGAACAGCACATCACCCTGGCGCGCAAACTGGACATGGACACCGTTGGCTTTTTGATGATGAGCCATATGAACAGCCCGGAGGGCTTGGTCAAACAAGCCAGGCTGATGGAAAGCTATGGGGCCAACTGTATCTACATCACCGACTCCGCCGGCCATCTGTTGCCCGATGGCGTCAAAGCCCGCCTCGGCGCAGTACGTGACGCCCTCAAACCAGACACCGAACTCGGCTTCCACGGCCATCACAACCTGGCCATGGGCGTGGCCAACAGCATTGCCGCCATTGAAGTCGGCGCCACACGGATTGACGCCGCTGCCGCTGGCTTGGGAGCTGGAGCCGGCAACACCCCCATGGAAGTGCTGATTGCCGTGTGCAGCCTGATGGGCATCGACACCGGGGTGGATGTGGCGAAGATCACCGACGTGGCCGAGGACCTGGTAGTGCCGATGATGGACTTCCCGATCCGCATTGACCGCGATGCGCTGACCCTGGGCTATGCCGGGGTGTATGGGTCGTTCCTGCTGTTTGCCAAACGGGCCAGCCAGAAGTATGGGGTGCCGGCGCGGGAGATTCTGGTGGAGCTGGGCCGGCGTGGGATGGTGGGGGGGCAGGAGGATATGATTGAGGATACGGCGATGACGATGGCGCGCCAGCGCGGGCAACTGGGGTAAGGCACCCGCTCGGGCGGGAACGCGGTCGATTGACGCGTTTTCCGCCCCACACGGCAGCACAGCCCCCCTCAGCCATCCAGTATTCAGCGCATCACACGCTGCTGATGCCACCCCGTCAGAATAGGGCGTGCAGTTGTCCTGATCTGTCCGCAATGTGTCCGCATCCCCGCTGGCAAGGCAGGGGCCGCCCGGGTAATCTGCCTGATCTGTTTCCTCCACCGAAAGCCCTCGCCATGCTGGAACTGCGCCCCACCTGCGAACACTGCAATACACCGCTGCCACCCGACTCCCCCGACGCGCGGATTTGCTCCTACGAATGCACCTTCTGCGCCCATTGCGCCGACACCGTGCTGGGCCACACCTGCCCCAATTGCGGCGGCGGCTTTGTGCCGCGCCCGATCCGCCCGGCGCGCAACTGGAAAAACGGCAATTTTCTCGGCAATGATCCCGCCAGCACCGTGGTGAAATACCGCCCGGCTGACCTGGCCGCGCACGCCGAGCTGCTGGCGCAGCTGGCTGATGTGCCGGCGCAAGCACGTTAATCGCACCATGTCTTCAGCGCACGCCAGCCAATAGCCCCTGACACTTCTCCTGCAAAAACTCGCGCAGCAGACGCACGGTAGGCGACAGCTGGCGGCGGTCGGCGCACAGCATGTACAGCGGTGCAGGTTCGCCCTGCCAGTCGTGGCATAGGCTGACCAGCCGGCCAGCGGCCAGGTCGGGGGCAAGGTCGAGCTGGGATTTGTAGATAATGCCATGGCCAGCCACGGCCCAGCGGCGCACCACGTCGGCGTCGTCGGCGCTGCGGTCGCCATGCACTTGCTGGGTGTGCAGCTGGCCATCGCGCCAGAAGTGCCAGCGGTCATGCAGCCGCTCGCCAATCATGAAGCACAGGCAGTTATGCCCGGTCAGCGCCTGCGGGCTGTCCGGCTGGCCATGGCGGGCCAGATAGTCCGGCGAGGCACACAGCATGCGCCGGCAGTCGGCGGCCAGTGGCAGCGCCACCAGGCTGGAATCAGGCGGCTGGCCAAAGCGGATGGCCAGGTCTACCGGCTCGCGGTACATGTCGCTCAACCGGTCGGATACGCTCAGGCGCAGCTGCACATCGGGGTGTTGCTGCTGAAACTGGTCAAGCCAGCCCAGCGCCAGGTTGCGACCAAAATCCGATGGCATCGACAGGTGCAGCGAATCGCGCAGCAGCGCGCCATCCGGGTGCAGCGCAGCGCGGGCTTGCTGGTAGGTGTCCAGCAACTGGCGGGCGTGGGTTAAAAACCGCTCACCGGCCTGGGTCAGGCGCAGGCTGCGGGTGGAACGCAGGCACAGCACGCTGTCCAGCTCATCTTCCAGCCGCTTGATTGCCAGGCTGGCCACGGCAGGCGACAACCCCAGTTCGCGCGCCGCCGCCGACACGCTGCCGCGCTCGGCGGTGCGGACAAACACTTCCAGATCCTGCATGCCGCGCATTTTCAAGTTCCTGTTGAAAGTGAATTGCTGATTGGCAAGTTTATCTGGAAAGTAAAATCGCGCACACTGCGGGCTGTCGTGTTCTTCTTTTGCCATCCTGTCGAGGTTTGCCATGAATATTGCCCAGCTTGCCACCCGCCGCTACACCACCAAGTCGTTTGACCCCAGCCGCAAGATTCCCGCCGAGCAGGTGGAGCAGCTGAAAACCCTGCTGCGCTACAGCCCGTCGTCGACCAATTCGCAGCCGTGGCACTTTGTGCTGGCCAGCAGTGACGCCGGCAAGGCCAAGGTGGCCGAGGCCACCAGCGGGTTTTATGTGTTCAACGCCGCCAAGGTGCAAAACGCGTCGCATGTGGTGGTGTTGTGTGCGCGCAGCGAAATCAACGAAGCGCATCTGGCCCGCCTGCTGGCGCAGGAAGATCAGGATGGCCGCTTTGCCACGGCGGAAGCCAAGGCTGGGCAAAACAATGGCCGCACTTATTTTGCCAATATGCACCGCTTTGACCTGAAAGACGCGCAGCACTGGATGGAAAAACAGGTGTATCTGGCGCTAGGCACACTGCTGCTGGGTGCCGCCGCGCTGGAAATTGACGCTTGCCCGATTGAAGGCTTTGACGTGAAGCTGCTCAACGATGCGCTGGATCTGCGCGCCAAGGGGCTTTCTGCCGTGGTGGTGGTGGCGCTGGGCTATCGGGCGGCGGATGATTTCAATGCGGCGCTGCCAAAATCGCGTTTGCCGATGGATGAGGTGCTGAGCGAGATTTAAACTGACCACCGACCATTCCTTGCCGCTCACGGCCCGCCTAGCGGGCCGTTTCTCATCGACTTTGCCTGTGCCGTACAATGCGGCTTTGCGCATGCAGCGGACCCTCCGATGACCATCACCGTCCTGTTTCCCACCGCCACCGAGGCCAGCCAGTTTCAGCACCCCAGGGTGCGCAGCGTGATTTCCGGCGTCGGGCTGACCGCCACCGCCTACGCCACGGGCAAGCTGATTCACCAGGAACGCCCGGACTGGCTGATTCTGGCCGGGATTGCCGGGGTGTACCCGCATGCCGCGCTGTCGATTGGTCAGATGGCGCTGGTGGCGTCGGAAGTGGAAGGCGATCTGGGGTTCTTTACCCCACAGGGCTTTACCCATCTGGCCGAGCTGCCGCTGGACATGGACTTTGCACGTCGCCACACCCTGCGCTGTCCGCATGTTGAAGCCGTCAGCGGTTTTCAGCTGGCGCGCAGCCTGTCATTGAACGCGGCAATGGCACCGTTTGTGAACAGTGCGGCGGTGGACATTGAAAACATGGAAGGTGCCGCATTCTTTCATGTCTGCCTGCAGGAAAATGTCCGCTTTTTGCAGCTGCGCGCCATTTCCAATGTGGTGGCACCGGGGCACGACGACTGGGACATGGCCGGTTCGGTGCAGGCGCTGACCGAGGGTTTGCACCAGTTGCTGGGCCAGTTGGACGGGTAAGCGTAGCCCCCCTCCTGGCGTTGTTGCGCGACCTTGCCATGTCTGCGGCCTTGCGCTGCAATCTGAGGATCTGACGGCGTGGCGCATAAAAAAAGCCCGCCATGACGGCGGGCCCAACTCTCAAGGGAAACGTTTTCCGACAGCGGACTTCCCGGTACGCCGCCGGCATGCAGTGCGCTTACTTCATGGTGGGCATGACAAATTCCGCACCGCTGGCACGCTGCGGCCAGCGGGTGGTGACGGTTTTCAGCCGGGTGTAGAAGCGCACACCCTCCATGCCATGAACGTGCTGGTCGCCAAACAGTGACGCTTTCCAGCCACCAAAGCTGTGAAACGCCATCGGTACCGGAATCGGCACATTCACCCCCACCATGCCGGCCTGAACCCGATGGGCAAAAGCGCGCGCAGTGGCACCGTCGCGGGTGAACAGGCTGGTGCCGTTGCCATACGGGTGATCGTTGATCAATTGCAGCGCCTGCTCAAAGCTGGCCACCCGCACCACGGCCAGTACCGGGCCAAAAATTTCTTCGCGGTAAATGGTCATCTCCGGGGTGACGTGGTCAAACAGCGTGCCACCCAAAAAGAAGCCCTGCTCGCAGCCGGGCACGCTCAGCGTGCGGCCATCCACCACCAGTTGCGCGCCTTCGGCCACGCCGCTGTCGATATAGCCGGCCACCTTGGCGCGGTGCTCGGCGGTGATCAGCGGGCCCATTTCGGCATCGGGCACTGTGCCAGCGTTGACCTTCAGCGCACGCACCCGCTCGGCCAGCTGCGCCACCAGCGCATCGCCCACCTCACCCACCGCCAAGGCCACCGAAATGGCCATGCAACGCTCGCCGGCTGAGCCATACGCCGCGCCCATCAGCGCGTCTACGGTCAGCTCCAGGTCGGCGTCCGGCATCACCACCATATGATTCTTGGCCCCGCCCAGCGCCTGCACGCGCTTGCCGTGGTGCGCGCCGGTTTCGTAGATATAGCGGGCAATCGGTGTCGAGCCGACAAAGCTCACCGCCTGCACGTCCGGGTGGGCCAGCAGCGCATCCACGGCGGTCTTGTCGCCGTGCAGCACAGTGAACACCCCAGCCGGCAAGCCGGCCTCGGCCAGCCAGTCAGCCAGCAACAGACTGGCCGACGGATCGCGCTCGGACGGCTTGAGCACAAAGCAGTTGCCGCAGGCCAGCGCCACCGGGATCATCCACAACGGCACCATGGCCGGAAAATTGAACGGCGTGATGCCGGCCACCACCCCCAGCGGCTGGCGGGTGGCGTAGCTGTCAATGCCCGAGCCCACTTCCTCGGTGTAATCACCCTTGAGCAAATGCGGAATGCCGCAGGCAAACTCCACCACCTCCAGACCACGGGTGACCTCGCCCAGCGCGTCGCTGACCACTTTGCCGTGTTCACGGCTGATGCATTCGGCCAGTTGCAACTGGCGGGCTTCCAGAATTTCCTTGAAACGGAACATCACCCGCGCCCGCTTCAGCGGCGGGGTGGCGGCCCAGGCTGGCCACGCCGCCTGCGCGGCGGCCATGGCAGCCTGCACATCAGCCACACTGGCCAACGGCACCTCAGCCACTGCCTCACCCAAGGCCGGGTCAAACACCCGCGCCCACCGCGCGCCCTCACCCAAGGTGCGCTCACCTGCCCAATAATGCGGAATCTGTTTCATGCTGGGGAACACTCCATCGCAAATCATCACCATCCCACCACCAGCTGGCGATGGGGAAATTCTTATCTTCACAGCGGATTTTGGGCGCTTGGCACGATTACCGCGCTCCATGCACCGCTCATCGCGCTCCACCTCGTCATTCCCGCGCAGGCGGGAATCCAGACACTCGCCACGGTGTGGTACGGGTGAATGCTCAACAAATGCTGGCAAAAGCCTGTTTCCCCGTCGGCACGCCGTAGAGGCTTGCCTGGGTCCCCGCCTGCGCGGGGACGACGCGGCGGAGGGTGTCAATCGGCCAGCGTGACGCCACTGCTGTGCTACGCCATTGCTCCGCCATGTCCATTCACCCTCCACCCGTCGCGTTTATTTATGCACCACCCGTTGCGCCCCACTCCGTCATTCCCGCGCAGGCGGGAATCCAGGCACTCGCCACGGCGTGGTACCTGCTCATGCTCAACAAATGCTGGCAAAAGCCAGCCTCCCCGTCGGCACGCCGTGGAGACCTGCCTGGGTCCCCGCCTGCGCGGGGACGACGCGGCGGAGGGTGTCAATCGGCCAGCGTGACGCCACTGGTGTACTACGCCATTGCTCCGCCATGTCCATTCACCCTCCACCCGTCGCGTCTATTTATGCTCCACCCGTTGCGCCCCACTCCGTCATTCCCGCGCAGGCGGGAATCCAGACACTCGCCACGTTGTGGTACGGGTGAATGCTCAACAAATGCCGGCAAAAGCCAGCCTCCCCTCCTGCACGCCGTGGAGGCTTGCCTGGGTCCCCGCCTGCGCGGGGACGACGCGGCGGAGGGTGTCAATCGGCCAGCGTGACGCCACTGCTGTGCTACGCCATTGCTCCGCCATGTCCATTCACCCTCCACCCGTCGCGTTTATTTATGCACCACCCGTTGCGCCCCACTCCGTCATTCCCGCGCAGGCGGGAATCCAGGCACTCGCCACGTTGTGGTACGGGTGAATGCTCAACAAATACCGGCAAAAGCCAGCCTCCCCTCCTGCACGCCGTGGAGGCTTGCCTGGGTCCCCGCCTGCGCGGGGACGACGCGGCGGAGGGTGTCAATCGGCCAGCGTGACGCCACTGCTGTGCTACGCCATTGCTCCGCCATGTCCATTCACCCTCCACCCGTCGCGTTTATTTATGCTCCACCCGTTGCGCCCCACACCGTCATTCCCGCGCAGGCGGGAATCCAGACACTCGCCACGGTGTGACGTCGGCTCATGCTTAACACACGGCGGGAAAAGCCAGTTTCCCCGCCTGCGAAGGGACGACGATTTTCTCCGGCATTCCCATGCTGATACAAAGCGCTGCTCGTCGCGCTTAACCGCTTTACCCCCCGTAAAGCCCGCCGAGCATCGCAGACAGTCAGGGGGCTGTCCGGCACGGTTGTTTGAGCGGCGGCATAGCCGACGCGAGTTTCCGGGCCGGCCCTGACTGTCGAGAAGCGCAGGGCACCCGAAGGGCGGGCGTCCCGGGTCGCCTTTCTTTGCCTCCTTTCTTTGGCGAAGCAAAGAAAGGAGGTCGGCTGCGGGACGAACTCCCGCTTTAAATCAAACTCCAGCCGCCCCGCGCATCAGCGCGGCACACCGCCCTCTTTCTGTCTCAACGACACCCCTCCACCGCCTCCGCCACCACCGCAAACAAGTGCGCAATCTGCGCCGGCTCAATAATCAACGGCGGCGACACCGCAATCGTGTCCCCGGTAAAACGCACCATCACCCCGCGCTCCCAGCACGCCTGAAACACCGCATACCCGCGCGCGCCAGCCGGCTTGCCCGCCCATGGCGTCAGCTCAATGCCGGCCACCAGGCCCAGCGTGCGCACATCCTTCACCCCCGACGCGCTTTGCAGCGACAGGGCCGTGTCCATGAACACATCCTGCAGGGCTGCCGCACGGGCAAACAGTTGTTCGTCTTCATACAGCTTGAGCGTGGCCAGCGCCGCCGCTGCCGCCAGCGGATGGCCGGAATAGGTGTAGCCATGCGGAAACTCAATGGCGTATTCCGGCGCGGCGGCCATGAAAGCATCGTGAATTTCCGGTTTGACCAGCACCGCGCCCATTGGCACGCAGCCATTGGTCAGGCCCTTGGCGCAGGTCAGGATGTCTGGCAGCACGTCAAAGCGGTTGGCGGCCCAGTCGGCACCCAGGCGGCCAAAGCCGGTGATCACTTCATCAAAAATCAGCAAAATGCCGTGGCGGTCGCAGATTTCGCGCAGGCGCTTCAAATAACCCTTGGGCGGCAAAATCACCCCAGTGGAGCCTTGCATCGGCTCGACAATCACCGCCGCAATGGTGGACGGGTCGTGCAGGGTAACAATGCGCTGCTCCAGCTCGTCGGCCAGCTCGATGCCAAATTCCGGCTCGCCCCGGCTGAAAGCATTACGGGCAATGTCCAGCGGGTGGCGCAGGTGGTCCACACAGGGCAGCGACGCCGGAAAATGCTTGCGATTGCCGGCCATGCCACCCACCGCCACACCGCCAAAGTTCACCCCGTGGTAGCCACGTTCGCGGCCAATCAGCTTGATGCGGGCGGCGTCGCCGCGCGCGCGGTGGTAGGCCAGGGCGATTTTCAGCGCGGTGTCGGCGGCTTCCGAGCCGGAGTTGCAGAAAAACACCTTGGACAAGCCCTTGGGTGCCATCGCCGCCAGCGCCTCGGCGGCTTCGAATTCCACCGGATGGCCCATCTGGAACGGCGGCGCATAGTCCAGCGTGGCGGCCTGGTGCTGAATGGCCTCGACAATCGGGCGGCGGTTATGGCCGGCGTTCACACACCATAGTCCGGCGCAGCCGTCCAGCACCTGGCGGCCATCGGCATCGGTGTAATACATGCCATCAGCGCTGACCAGCATGCGCGGGTTGGCCTTGAACTGGCGGTTGGCGGTAAACGGCATCCACAGGGCATTCATTGCAGTCATCGAAACACTCCAGAAGTCAGATTCAGGCAGGCGGGGGGAATCCAGCGCGCGGCGCACACTGCGTCCAGCCCGGTTGGCCGGCAGCAGCGTGCGCAGAAGCAGGGGAATATCTTGACGACAAACCCATACAGTTGGCAGTACAGTGATGGCTTATTGCATCGATACTGTATGGGTAAATTAGGCATGACACTTTGCTGGACAGCATTGCAGCGCGAACAGCCGCTGGTGGAACAGATCGTTGACCAGCTGCGCGCCGGCATTGACCAGCGCCAGCTGCGCCCCGGCAGCCGGGTGCCGTCAATCCGCCAGCTGGCCATGCAATTGCACGTCAGCCCATCCACCGTGGTGGAAGCCTACGACCGACTAGCGGCGCTGGGGGTGTTGCACGCCCGGCGCGGGGCCGGGTTTTTTGTCCAGGAGCGCCGTGGCCGACCGGTGCGCGAGCGCGGGCCAAAAGTGACGGAACTGGCGGTGGATGCGCACTGGCTGTCGCGCAATGTGTATGAAACCGACGCCCACGCCCTGCAGGCCGGTTGCGGCTGGTTTCCGCCGGCGTGGTTTGACCGCGACAGCCGCCAGCGCGCGCTCAAGCAAGCTGCCCGTTACGACAGCGCGCTGGCCGAGTATGGCCACCCGCAGGGCTACGCGCCGCTGCGCCGCTATCTGGAAGACTGGCTGGGCGAGGCCGGCATTGCCACCCAGGCCGAACATATCCTGCTCACCCAGGGGGCCAGCCAGGCGCTGGATCTGGTGGCCTGCTGCGTGGCACGCCCCGGCGACGTGGTGCTGGTGGACGATCCTGGCTACTGTAATTTGCTGTCCTGCCTGACTCTGCGCGGCTTTACCGTGGTGGGCGTGCCGTGGACGCCGCACGGGCCAGACACCACCGCGCTGGAACACCTGCTGCAAACCCATCAGCCCAAGGCATTTTTCACCAACCCCTGGCTGCAAAACCCCACCGGTGCCAGCTACAGCCCGGCCACCGCCTACCGGGTGCTGCAACTGGCCGAGCAATACGGCTGTTATGTGGTGGAAGACAATGTCTCGGCTGAGCTGCTGGCCACGCGCACGCAAACCCTGGCGGCGATGGAAGGGCTGCACCGGGTGATTTACATCGGCAGCTTCTCGAAAACCCTGTCGCCCGGCCTGCGTGTGGGCTTTGTCACCGCCGCGCCCGCGCTGATTGACGCGCTGACCCACGCCAAGATGATTGCCGGGCTCACCTCGTCCACCCTGGCCGAACGCCTGGCGCTGGCCATGCTGACCGATGGCCGCTACCGCAAGAATCTGGAGCGGCTGAAAGCCCGGCTGGCCAGCGCCCAGGACGCCAGCCACGCCATGTTCACCACGCTGGGCTGGCAGTTGTTCACCACCCCGGCGGGCGGCCTGTTTGTCTGGGCCAGCCCCGGCCACGCCGGCCCCGACCCGTTGCGTCTGGCCGAATCGGCGCGCAGCCACGCCATCCTGCTGGCACCAGGCTGCCTGTTTCGTCCGAACCAGACGGCTACGCCGTGGCTGCGCTTCAATGTGGCGTTCAGCCACGGCAACGATTTGCTGCAGTTTTTGCGCGGGGCAAAATAAGCCAGCCTCGCCTTGTCCTCTTGCCTGACGCGTTTCCGACATCTCTTCTCTGTGGTCCTGATGCGGCATTCTTCTCCGTCTTGTCAGGCGATTCCTACGGTGGATTTACCCATGCGAAGCTTCGTTTCTCTCCAAGAAACCCTTGTTCTATCAGGGATAAATTCATCAGCCCAGCGATGCTCTATGTTAAAATAAAGTGAATTATTATTTTGCCCAATCGGCAGGCTGCCGAATTTATCAGACTGGTCAGGGTCGGCAGATGGCCAAACAGACCAGCGGAGTGGATCATGTTTGGACGTAAAAAAGTGGCCGACCTGCAAAGTCGTCTGGCCATACTGGAAGAAGAGCGCCGGGTGCTGCAGCGCGAGCTGCACGACGCCCAGACCGCCTTGAGCGGCAGTCAGCAGCAGTATCAGGGGCTGTATGGCGAGGTGGAACAAAACCGGATATTGCGCAACCCGTTTGCCGAATTCTGCCAGAGCATTGTCGATATCCGTGCCTCGTTTTCCACCCTGGCCGAGCGGATGGACAGCTGCTTTGTCACCGCCGCCGATGCCGCCACCACGCTGCACGGCACCCGCAGCATGGTCAATGTGCTGACCGACAGCTTTACCCATATTGCCGCCACCCAGCAGGAAACCCGCCAGCACATGGACACGCTGGACAGCAAGACCGGCGAAATCCGCCAGTTTGTCCAGCTGATCAAGGAAGTGGCCGACCAGACCAATCTGCTGGCGCTGAATGCCGCGATTGAAGCCGCCCGCGCCGGCGAATCAGGCCGGGGGTTTGCCGTGGTGGCCGACGAAGTGCGCAAGCTGGCCGAACGCACCGCCGCCGCCACCCGCGAAATCGACACCCTGGTGGAAGTCATCGCCCAGGCATCCGGTGCCACCAAGCAGCAGGTGCACGAAGCCAGCGAACAAATCCTGCACTATCGCGAAATCGGCGGGCGCACCACGGCCAGCATTCACCGGCTGGTGGACGATACCCACGACATGGCGCAAACCATTGCCTATGGGGCCAATGTCAGCTTCATGGAAGTGGTCAAGCTCGACCATATCGTTTTCAAGCTGGAAATCTACAAGGCAGTGATGGGCTATCACAGCCTGAACCCGGACGCGATTGCCTCGCACCAGACCTGTCGGCTGGGCAAATGGTACTACCAGGGGCGCGGTCAGCAGGAATGTGGCGACCTGCCGGCATTTCGCCAGCTGGAAACACCACACCAGCAGGTGCACGACTACGCCCGCCACGCGCTGGTGGCGCTGGAAATCGGTGACCGCAAGGAAGCCGAGCAGTCGCTGCTGCGCATGGAGCGCGCCTCTGCCCAGGTGATGACGCTGCTGACCGAGATGGAAAGCATTCCCTGTGCGTATACGCTGGAAGGCACGGTGGACAAACGGGAAAAAGTGGCGGCCTGACCCGCTGAGGCAGCTTGACAGCGCCCCACCCGCCGGGTGAAGATAAGCCCACTATGGCACAGCACATTTTGAACGCACATTCGTATTATTGGTGGCGCACCGACTCCGGGCGTCACCTGTTTGCGTTTTTCTGCTGAAAGCCAGCGCCGAATCCCGCACACATGCCGCCCCGGTTGGGCGGCGTGTGTGTTTTAGGGGTTGGTTTTTTCACGCCAGACTTCCTGCACCCAGGCTCCTGACCGCGAACCCGCGAAAGTTATTCAATCCAGGAGCCCACCATGTCCGACCTGAGCCTGCAACACCATCTGAGCCATTCCCAGCAACTGGCCGACACCCTGCACCATTTGCTGCATCAGCATCCCGACCACACCCTGCCGCTGGTGGTGGTGCTGGCCGACCGCGACTTTATCGACGCCACCCCTGGCCGCAACCAGGCCTGCCGCCAGCGTGCGCTGCATCTGGCGGCGCAATGCCAGACGGCAGGCGATGCAGTGCAGTGCGTACTGGAAAGCTTGCTGCCGCCGCAGCGCGGGCTGGCGCACCAGTTGCAGGCCCGCCACGCCGGCTGCGCCAGCCACGCCAGCCCAGCGGCCCAGCTGGCCGCACTGCAACTGGCGCTGGGCGCACGCCACTGCCATGCGCCGGATGAGCTGGCCGAACATGTTGACCAACTCCTGGCCGGCCAGGAGTTGCCCAGCCAGCCGCTGCGAGTGCTGCGCCTGAGCCTGGAAGGCGTGAACGCCGAACCCATCGCCGATGAAGCCGCCACCCTGGGCCGTCTGCTGGCCGACAGCCAGGCGCTGGCGGCACAGATGCGCGGGCGCTGAAAAACTGGCATTCCCGGCAGGCCGGAATTCAGCCAGTGGTTTTTGCTGACGGGGCGTGTCGCCAACACAATGTATCTGAATTCATCCGTATGTCTCCCGGCTTGCCCTGAATGAGGTGCCAATGGCAGGATTGCCATTTTCCGCGCAAATATGGACAAGCCATGAAGGCCATCGCCCTGCTGTTGCCCGAACAGTTTTTTGCCAGCGGTGTGGCCGGGTTGATTGACGCCTTTGCCATCGCCAATTTTCAGGCGGCGGCCAGCGGGTCGGCGGTATTGCGCTGGCGGTTGCTCAGCGTGGATGGCTTGCCGGTGCGCGCCTCATCCGGACTGGAGTTTGCCGCCGATGGACGCTATGACCAGGTGCAGCCGGGCGAACTGCTGATTGTGCCCGGTCTGATCTACCGCACCATCCCCAGCCTTGAACACACCCTGCAGCAGCAAGCCGGATTGATTGCCCAACTGCGTCAGTGGCACGCTGCCGGGCATGTGCTGGCCGGGTGTTGCACCGGCGTGGCATTGCTGGCAGAAAGCGGTGTGCTCGACCACCAGCCGGCTACCATCAGTTGGTGGCTGGCCGGCTGGTTCAAACGCCGCTACCCGGCAGTGCGGCTAAGCCCGCACGCGCTGCTGACCGACAGCCCGCAACTGCTGTGCAGCGGGGCCACCACCGCCTACCTAGACCTGGCGCTGCGCCTGATCGAACGACTGGTCGGCCCCGATATCGCCCAGGCTTGCGCCCGCGTGCTGTTGCTCGACCCACACCGGGCGTCGCAAGCGCCTTACACCAGCCTGCCCAGCTACAGCGGCCACAACGACCCGATGGTGAGCGATTGCCAGCGCTGGCTGCACGCCCATCTGGAACAACCATTCCGCCTGGCCGCCTTGGCCAGCGCGGTGAATTGCAGCGAACGCACGCTGATGCGACGCTTTCGTCTGGCGCTGGACGATACGCCGCTGCATTATCTGCAAAAACTACGCCTGTTTGCCGCCCGCCGGCTGCTGGAAACCACCGCACTGGGCCTGGGCGAGATTGCCCAGCGAGTGGGCTACAGCGATGTCAGCGCCTTTCGCCGGCTGTTCATCCGCGAGGTGGAATGTACCCCGGCAGACTATCGGCGGCGATTTGGCGGGCAGGCAGGGGGGCGGGATCATGCAGGGTGCTGAAATAATCGGCAAGATGGGCAATCTGTGGTCGAGATGACTATCTGCTTCATCCCGAGTGATCATATCCCCATTCGTGGCAGGCCACTCTTCTTGGCAAGAGACGTGATGCGTGGTCTGATTGAAACCTTGAAAGCGGAGCAATCGACATGAGCGAAGTCCACGCCCAGGCCCGAGTCACCCCTCGTGCGCGAGCTGAGATCAAGAACTCAGCAGCCTCATTGCTTGAGTTGGCCGAACGCGACACCATCAGTGTGGCAACCGCGCGTAAGTGGAAACAGCGCGACAGCGATGTCCGCTGTGCGGCGCTGAACATCAAGCACCGCCTGTGCCCGCCACGCCACTCACAGACAAACGGCATGGTGGAGCGCTTCAATGGCCACCGAATCAGTCAGGTGGTAAGCCAGACCCGATTTGCTTCAGCGGCTGAGTTGGCAACGACGCTTGAGCGCTATGTGAACACTTACCATCAGCAGATTCCGCCACGCGCACTCAACCCTCTTTCGCCCGTTCAATGGAGGATGTTTGAATGACAGCCCCAAGGCTATCGAATAAAACCGACCGGATTTGTTCGGTCACCATCGAAGGTTTTCGCAGTCTGAAAAATATTCAGAACCTGGTGCTGCCGCCGTTGACGGTGCTGATCGGGGCCAATGGCGCAGGCAAATCCACCTTGATTCGCTTTTTCGAGATGCTGAGCTGGATGCTCAGGACGAAGAGCTTGCAAGAGTTTGTGCTGCGCCATGGTGGCGGTGATGACCAGTTTTTTATGGGCGCGCGCGTCACCCCAATCATTCGGGCAGAAGTCTGCACCGAACTGGATGACATGGGCTTCAAGTATGGATTTGAGCTGGATTATCTCCCTGCCAAGGATTCCGTGTTGATTCGGGGTGAGCATTGGCATCGTGAGCAGAATGCATTTCCGGTGAGTGCGGTGACATCTCACTTCGGCGGTGCATCTCTGGAATCCCTGTTGCCGGAGGTTGACGATTCAGGCGCGCAGGCCCTCTGTCGTTTTTTCAGCCGGTGTGTCACTTACCAGTTTCATGATACTTCCCCTCTTGCGAACATCCATAAGCGCTGGGATGTCACCGAGTCGTTCCGCCTGCGCTCGGATGGCGGCAATCTGGCGGCGGTGTTGCTGGATTTGCGCAATACGGATGGCAAACGCTATGAACTGATCGTCAAGCAGGTTAGCCGTGTCTTGCCGGCGTTCAAGGATTTTGTCTTGGAAGAAGAGGCTGGCAAGGTGCTGTTGCGCTGGGAGGGTAGGCAAAGCGACAAGGTGTTTGGCTCGCATCTCACGTCAGATGGATCGCTGCGCCTGTTCTGCCTGTTGACCTTGCTGAACCTGCCGCCCGAGCGGCTGCCGAATGTGATGTTCTTCGACGAGCCCGAGCTGGGCCTGCATCCGCATGCCATGACTTTGGTGGCGGAGATGTTCAAGCGTTTGTCGAAAAAACGGCAAATCTTTATCGCCACGCAATCGCCTTATTTGGTGGATTGCTTCGAGCTGGAAAACATCATCGTAGCCAGCGCCAATCATGGGGAGACAGTGCTGCGCAACCTGCCGCGCAAGCACTATCAGCGCTGGCTGGATGAGGAATACCAGCTTTCTGACATCTGGTTGCAGCAGGCCACAGGCGGCGTGGCTTGGTTGGGGGACACTCTGCCTGTCCAGCGGGAAGATGCCGCAGAGGCAGGGAGGGGCGCATGATCCGGGTGTGCATTATCTGCGAAGGTGCTACCGAGGCGGAGTTCGTCAATCGCTGCCTGGAGCCCTACCTGCGGCCCAGCGGCGTCAGCGCCTATGGCACGGTGTTGAGCGCCAGGTCGGGGCGCCATCGTGGCGGACGCGTCACCGTGGATCGGCTGGCCAACAAAATCTCTTTGCATTATAGCGAGGCTGACCGCGTTTCCACACTGGTGGATTTTTACGGTTTTCAAGACCGTGCAAGCCGCACCCGCGCCCAGCTCGAAGCTGACATCGGGGCAGCCGCCCAGGCCATGACTACGGGCTATAACCCACGCTATGTGCTGCCCTATGTGCAAATGCATGAGTTCGAGGGTTTATTATTCACCAACCCCATCGACTTTGAGTGGGTAGAAGACGGCTGGAGCGAAGAGGTAAAAGCTGCGCTGATGGCGGTGGCGCAGGCATTCCCAAGCCCGGAAGACATCAACGACAGCCCTGAGACGGCACCGTCCAAGCGGATTTTGAACATCTTTCCCGATGGTAGCTACTCAAAGCCCGAGCACGGCCCATTGATTGCTGAAGCTACCGGCATGGATGCGATTCGAGCCAAATGCCCGGCCTTCAACGAGTGGGTGGGAAAACTGCAAGCGTGGGGAGGCGGCCAAACATGGCGCTAAAAAAACAGGCAGGCTTGGAAAGCCGCCATGTGCTGTTTATGGGGGACGGTAGTCGTGTGTATTTGCAAAAGCTGTTTGCTGCGCTGACCTGAGTGGGGCGGGCTCACCGGCGTGCACAGCTTCACCAGAAAGCCATTGAGGTTGCTGACATAGACGATGGCCTGCCCCCATGGCTTCTCTCGGTGGGCACGTGCACCCACTGCGCGCCGACGGCCCGCGCGTCGCACGCACGGGGGATTTTGCTTACTTTTTCTGTGGCTTTTGCTGGCTGGCCAGCACCGGAGTCGTCCGCGCTTGCAGCAGTTGGTTCACCCCGGCCAGCACCTCCTGATTGAGCTGGCCGACGGCGGCGGCCAGTTGCAGGCGGGCCATCAGGTACTGGTAGCGCGCCTGGGCCAGGTCGCGGCGGGATTCATACACCTTGCGTTCGGCGTTGAGCAGGTCCACGCTGGTGCGCACCCCCACTTCGCGGCCCAGTCGGGTGGCGTCCAGCTGGCTTTTGCTGGAGGCCAGTACCTGTTCACGCGCGGTGACTTGCGCGGCACCGCTGGTCACCCCCAGATAGGCGGTACGGGTGGCTTGCTCGACCTGGCGACGGGTGTCTTCCAGATCCTGACGCGCCTGTTCTTCCAGCGCCTTGGCTTCGCGCACTTTCGACTGGGTCAGTCCGCCGGAAAAAATCGGCAGGGTGATCTGCACACCGATTGAACTGCCCCGGGTATCCACACTGGCCAGCTGGCTGGTGGTGCGGTCGTTGTAGCCGGCCACCAGGCTGACGCTGGGCAGATGGCCGCTCAGGCTGGTGTCCACGTCCTTTTGCGCCACAATCAGCTGTTTACGCCGAATCGCCAGCGGATAGCTGCCATCTTCGGACTGGCGCACCCAGCTGGGAATATCCGCCGGGCTGGGCAAGTCCAGCGCCACCTTGGCCTTCAGCGGGTCAAGCCGCGAGGTGTCCACGCCGGCCTGGAGGGCAAGCTTGTGGCGCTTGACTTCCAGGTCATTGATGGCCGCCAGTTCGCTGGCCACGGCGGAGTCGTAGCTGGCCTGGGCTTCGTAGGTGTCGGTGATGGTGGCGCTGCCTACTTCAAACGACTTTTTTGCCTGTTCCAGCTGTTTGGCGTAGGCATCCTTGGCCGCACGGGTGAATTCCAGCGTGTCTTCGGCCAGCAGCACGTCAAAATACGCCTGCGCGGTGCGCAGGATCAGCTCCTGTTCGGCATGTTTCAGCTGGTCATCGGCAATCAGTGTGGCTTGCCGGCCTTTTTCCAGCCCGGCAAAGCGGCCCCAGTCAAACAGGGTTTGCGTCAATTGCACGCCGGCGCTGGCGCTGCGGTAGCGGCCAACCGCTGCCGGGCGTTCGGCCTTGTTGCGGGTGTAGTCGCCGCTGGCGTTCAGTTGCGGCAGCAGCGGCGCACGGCCCTGCACGGCTTTTTCCTGGCCAGCTTCCCAGCTGGCGCGGGCCGAGGCGTAGGCGGCGTCGTGCTGGCGGGCGGCCTGCCACACGTCGATCAGATCCAGCGCCAGCAGCGGGGCGGACAGGCTGGCCAGGGTGGTGGCCAGCAGGGTCTGTTTCCATGTCCACATGAGAATGTCTTTCTCCGGAGTGTGTCCGTCAGGCCCGGCGACTTACGCCGGGCGTTTAACCTTGAACCATGCCGCGTACAGCGCCGGCAAGAATAGCAGTGTCAGCATGGTGGCGACCAGCAGCCCGCCCATGATGGCCACGGCCATCGGCCCCCAGAAGGTGCTGCGGGTGAGCGGAATCATGGCCAGAATAGCGGCAGCGGCGGTGAGCATGATCGGGCGGAAGCGGCGCACGGTGGAGCCAATCACTGCTTCCCAGCGGTCGATGCCCTCGCGGATGTCGTGCTCGATCTGGTCAACCAGAATCACCGAATTGCGCATGATCATCCCGGCCAGGGCAATCACCCCAAGCATGGCAACAAAGCCAAACGGCGCGGCAAAGACAATCAGCGTCAGCGTCACCCCGATCATGCCCAGCGGCGCGGTCAGCAGCACCAGCAGGGTGCGCTGGAAGCTGTGCAGCTGGAACATCAGCAATGAAATCACCACCACCAGCATCAGCGGTTGCACAGCGGCAATCGCGGTTTGCGATTTCTGGCTGGATTCCAGCGAGCCGCCCAGTTCGATGTGATAGCCGCCAGGCAGGGTTTTTTCCAGCGCCTGCATCTTGGGCCACAGTGCAATGGCCACATCGGCGGCCTGCACGCCGTCTACCACGTCGGCGCGCACGGTCAGCGTTGGCAGGCGGTTGCGCCGCCAGACAATGCTTTCCTCCGGCTGGTATTCCACCCGCGCCAGCTGCGCCACTGGCACAAAACGGCCCGAGGCGGTCTGGATCATCAGCGACGGCAGGCGCTCAATGCTGCTGCGCTCATCGGAGCCCAGGCGGGCAATCACTTCCAGCGAGCGGTCGGCTTCGCGGAAATCGCTGACCGTGGCACCCGACAGCAACATTTGCAGCTGGCGGGCCAGCGACTGGCTGGACACGCCCAGCGCACGCGCCTTGTCCTGATCGACCACCACGCGCATCACTCGCAGCTGTTCGCCCCAGTCGTTATTCACCTGACGGGTGCCCGGATAATCACGCAGCATGCCTTCCATCTGCCGGGCAATCTGGCGCAGCTGGCCAGGGTCGGGGCCCAGCACGCGGAATTGCACCGGGTAGCCCACCGGTGGGCCGTTTTCCAGGCGGATCACCCGGCCACGCACATTGGGAAAGCCCTGGTCAAACAGCTCGGCTACCTTGTGCTTGACGCCGTCGCGCACTTTTTCGTCGCGGGTCATGATCATCATCTGCGCATAGTTCAGATGCTGTTGCTGCTGATCCAGCGGCAGATAAAAGCGCGGCGAGCCGCCGCCAACGTAGCTGGTGATCGACACAATCCGCTCGTCGTTCTTGAGCAGGGCCTCCATGTGCTTGACTTCACGCTCGGTGGCTTCGTAGCTGGCGCTTTGCGGCAGCCAGAAGTCCACCAGCAGCTCCACCCGGCTGGACGCCGGGAAAAACTGCTGCTGCACAAACAGCTTGAAGCACACCAGCGACAGCACAAAGGCGGCAAAGGTGGCGGCAATCACGGTTTTGCGATGGTCCAGGCACCATTCCAGCAGCCGGCGAAAGCGGACATAAAACGGCTTGTCGTACACATCGCCGTGAACGCCGTGCTCGGTACCGGGCTGGTGTTCTGCCAGCAGCTTGTGGCCGATGAACGGGGTGAACAGCACGGCAACAAACCAGGAAATCACCAGCGCCAGACCCACCACGGCAAACAGGCTGAAGGTGTATTCACCGGCATTGGACTTGGCCAGCCCCACCGGCAGAAAGGTGGCGGCAGTAATCAGCGTGCCGGTCAGCATCGGAAAGGCGGTGCTGGTGTAGGCGTAGGTGGCGGCGTTCAGCCGGTTCCAGCCCTGTTCCAGCTTCAGCGCCATCATTTCTACCGCAATAATGGCATCGTCCACCAACAGGCCCAGCGCGATAATCAGCGACCCCAGCGAGATGCGTTGTAACTCCATATTGAAGAAATACATGGCCAGAAAGGTAATCGCCAGCACCAGCGGAATCGACAGCGCCACCACAATGCCGGTGCGCCAGCCCAGGCTGACAAAACTGACGCCCAGCACAATCACCACCGCTTCGAGCAGCGACTGCATGAATTCGTTGACCGAGCTTTTCACCACACGCGGCTGGTCGGACACCGGGTCGATCTTGACGCCCACCGGCAGTTCGGTGCTGACCTGGGCCATCAGCGCGTTCAGCGTCTCGCCCAGCTTGATCACGTCGCCGCCCTTTTTCATGCTGATGGCCAGGCCCAGCGCCGGCTTGCCGTTGAAGCGCATGGCAAAGCTGGGCGGGGTGGCATAGCCACGGCTGACGCTGGCCACATCGCCCAGCCGGAAACTGCGGCCATTGGCGCTGAGCAACAGCGCGCGCACGGATTCCACGCTGGACAAGGCTCCGCTGACCCGCACCGGCACATGGTCGGTGGCGGTGTCGATCGCGCCCGCTGGCGTGACGGCATTTTGCTCGGCCAGGGCTTTCCACAGCTGCTGCACGTCCATGCCCAGCCCGGCCAGCCGGGCGGTGTCCAGGGTCAGGTAGATTTTTTCTTCCTGCTCGCCAATGATGTCGGCCTTGGCCACGTCAGGCAGGCGCAGCGCCTCGCGCTTGACGTATTCGACATAGCGGCGCAGGTCTTCGTAGCCCAGGCCGTCGCCGGTAAAGGCGTAGATATTGCCGAAGGTGTCGCCAAACTCATCGTTGAAAAACGGCCCCTTGATATCAGCGGGCAATTGCTGGCGAATATCGCCCAGCTTTTTGCGTACCTGATACCAGGCGTTGGGCACATCCTTGGGCGGCAGGCTTTCCTTCAGGTTGACAATCAGCACCGATTCGCCGGGCTTGGTGTAGCTTTTTACAAAGTCCAGATCCGGGTGTTCCATCAGCTTTTTTTCCACCCGGTCGGTGACTTGCAGCTGCATGTCGTCGGTGCTGGCCCCTGGCCACACCACGCGCACCAGCATGGCCTTGAAGGTGAACTCGGGGTCTTCCTTCTGCCCCAGCTTGCCGTACGACCACACCCCGCCAATCAGCAGGATCACCATCAGGTAGCGCACCAGCGAGGCGTGGCGGATGGCCCATTCGGAGAGATTGATCCGTTTCATTTGGCCTGGGTCCCCACCGCTTGCGCCGGGTCGGCAGTCAGCCGGCGCACCGGCTGGCCGTCACGCAGCAAATGCACGCCGGCAGTCACCACTTCCTGGCCGGTGTGTGCCCCGCTGGCAATCCAGGCGGTGTCGCTGCTGACCTGCGCCAGTTTCACCTCAGTGCGCTTGACCTGGGCGTCCTTGCCGCTGATCACCCACAGATAATGCCGGTTGTTTTCATCCAGCACCGCGCTCAGCGGCACGCTCAGCCCGACCGGGCCGCTGCCTTGCGGAAACACTCTGGCAGTCATGCCCAGCTGCACCGCGCCATCGGCGTCATTCAGGGCAATCCGGGCGGTGTAGGTGCGCGTCACCGGGTCGGCATCCGGCGACAGTTCACGCAAGCTGCCGCGATAATGTTTGCTGCTCTGGCCCAGCTGCACGGCAAAGCCGCTGGCCGCGCGCAGCGCCGCCAGCTGCGATTCGGCCACGGCAATCACTGCCTCGCGCTGGCCAGGTTCGGCCACCCGCGCCACCACCTGGCCGGCATTCACCACCTGGCCCACCTCGGCGTCGAGAAAGGTCACCACCCCGGCGCGATCGGCGTTCAGTGTGGTGTAGTGCTGCTGGTTTTCCCCCAGCTGGGCCGTGGCCAGCGCCGACTGATACCCGCCCTTGGCCGCTGCCAGCGCGCTGGTGCGCCGGTCAAACTCGGCCTGGCTGATGAAGTTTTGCGCCAGCAGTTCGCGGTAGCGCCGGATATCGGCTTCGTTCTGCTTCCAGTCGGCTTCGGCGGCGGCCAGCTTGGCCCGGCGCGCCGCCAGATCCAGCTCGACATCGTTGCTTTCCAGTCGGGCCAGCGCCTGACCCGCCTTGACCTCGGCCCCCACATCCACCAGCCGGGCCACCACTTTGCCCCCCACCCGAAACGCCAGGCGCGCCTCATGGCGGGCGCGAATTTCGCCAGCGTGAAAACTGCCCGCCAGTCCGGCGGCGCTGCCCAGCACCACACTGCGCACTGGTCGCACGGCTTCGGCCTGTGGCGCGGGTTTGCTGCAGCCGGTCAACACCAGGCCCACGGCCAGACCAGCCAGCCCAAGATGATGAAACTTCATTGCTTCTTCCTTCATGTAGTCACCCCTTCTGGCGCTGGCCGAGGCGGCCTGCCGGCGCAGAAGGTGATCAGACAGAAACGGGCGATATATTCCGCCTTGTGTTCAATGGGGGGGTGCGTGTTGTGGGTATTGCCCCTGGGCGGCCTGGCCGGCCAGGGTTTATGTGAAACTATAAAACATTTATCTGGAACAGCATAGCGGCCTGAGCAGTTGCCCGCAGGCAACCTTTCAGACCGCAACAAACGTTAAATACTTGAGCCAGAGGGTCTGAATCAGCGCACTTTCAGCCCGTTGAGCAGCACATCCAGCACATTGTCCAGGTGGGCCGGCATGTCGAACTTGGCCGATTCAAAATTATGAAACGAATGCTTCCACACCATGGCCAGCAGCAGCGGGGCAATGACAATTTCCACCGCATGATCCATGTTCAAAATACGAAACTCCTGGCGTGCCACCCCGTCTTCCAGCACATGGCGCACCATATTGCGACAGCGCACAATCACTTCGGCGTGGTAAAAACTGGCCAGCTCGGGAAAATTGGCCGCTTCGGCAATCATCAGCTTGGACAGCCCGGCCAGCCGGGTATTGCCAATGGATTCCCACCAGCGGTAAATCACCTGGCGCAGGCGCACCTCGGCGCTGGCTTCATCCTGACCGGACAAGCCTTCGAGCTCGTCAAACTTGGTCAGCATGCCCTCGCGGATCACCGCCTTGAAAATTTCTTCCTTGTTTTCGTAGTACAGGTACGGCGTGCCCTTGGTCACTCCGGCCTCGCGGGCGATGTCTTCCATCTTGGTGGCGCGAAAGCCTTTTTCGACAAATAGCTTGAGTGCAGCCTCCAGAATCTCGCCGGGGCGGACATCTTTGCGGCGCGACCAGCGCGTGGCGGGAGGAGTGGCGGGGATTGCCGTCATGAGGGTTCCATGCGTTCAGAGTATCAGACTTACTTTATAGTAAGGGGCGTCTGCCGGCAAGGTATAGGTAAATGTAAATTCAGATAAACCCTGGCCGGCGTTGCGTTTACAATACGCCCTTCCCTTCCCTTTGCGACAGGAAACCACCCATGACGCTCACTCCGCATCTGGCCCAGGACAAGGCGGCCATCCTCTCCGAGGCTCTGCCCTATATCCGCAAGTTCAGCGGCAAAACCATTGTGATCAAGTACGGCGGCAACGCCATGACCGACGACGCCCTGAAAGAAGGCTTTGCCAAGGATGTGGTGCTGCTCAAGCTGGTGGGGCTCAATCCGGTGGTGGTCCACGGCGGCGGCCCGCAAATCAACCAGCTGCTGTCCCGGATTGGCAAGCAGGGCGAGTTCATCCAGGGCATGCGCGTGACCGACAGTGAAACCATGGACGTGGTGGAAATGGTGCTGGGCGGCCTGGTGAACAAAGAAATCGTCAGCCTGATCAATCAGCACGGCGGCAAGGCCGTGGGCCTGACGGGCAAGGACGGCAGCTTTATCCGCGCCCACAAGCTGTTTCTGAAAACCGACGACGGCGAAGAATCCATCGACATCGGCCAGGTGGGTGAAATCGAATCGATCGACCCCAGCCTGATTGCGCTGATGGACACCCGCGACTTTATTCCGGTGATTGCCCCGATTGGCGTCGGCCACGATGGTGCCGCTTACAACATCAACGCCGACCTGGTGGCCGGCAAGCTGGCAGAAACCCTGGGTGCCGAAAAGCTGATTCTGATGACCAACACCGAAGGCGTGCTGGACAAGGATGGCCAATTGCTCACCGGCCTGACCGCCAGCCAGGTGGACGGCCTGTTTGCCGATGGCACCATCCACGGCGGCATGCTGCCAAAAATCAGCTCGGCGCTGGATGCGGCCAAAAATGGCGTGCAGTCGGTACACATCATTGATGGCCGGGTGAAGCACGCGCTGCTGCTGGAAATTCTCACCGACGCCGGGGTGGGCACCATGATCCGGGCGGATTAAGCCAAAAACTGCCGCTGGCCGAAAGCGGACGGCCTGCGGCGTTGGCGCAGTGTCCCGGATCGCATGCCAAATCTGTTCGCGCATCCGAAGCAAATATCGCTTATAACTCAAGAGCACGCTTGTCGCGTGCTCTTTTTTGTGCGCGGCACACCGACCAGAAACATCCATCTCAAGGGGATTTGACCATGTTGACCGTTCGCCAACTGCTGCAACAGAAACAACCTGCCGGTTTTGTCAGCGTCCCGCTGGAAGCTACCGTGTTCCAGACTTTGCAAATCATGGCCGAACACAATATCGGTGCCGTGCTGGTGATGAACGGCGAGAGCCTGTGCGGGATTTTTTCCGAACGCGACTACGCCCGCCGGGTGGTGTTGCAGGGCAAAACCTCGGCCAGCACCCTGGTGGGCGAGATCATGACCAACAAGGTGTGTTACGTGGGCCCGGAGCATACGGTAGACCAGTGCATGGCGCTGATGAGCGACAAGAATATTCGCCACTTGCCGGTGCTGGAGCACGGTGCGGTGATGGGCGTGGTGTCGATGCGCGACGTGGTGCGCGCCACGCTGGATGAGCAGGCGCAAACGATTGAGCAACTGGTGAGTTACATCCAGCAGTAAGCGCAGCTCAGGATACGCTGAAAAAATCGTCATTCCCGCGAAGGCGGGAATCCAGGACGTTGATTTTTCTGGGTTTTGCTTGTGGCACAAACGATTTTTCTGAATAAATCAGCGCGTCCCTAAGTGGCCTCAAGGTGCGTCACCCCGCTGGGGCGACGCACCCGGCGCGCGGCGGTCATGCTAAGCTTGCCCGCCCTGGCCGCCTTCAATGAAACCCTGTCATGCCCCGTTCTGCCCGCCTGTGGCTGTTTGACCTCGACAACACCCTGCATCATGCCGGCATCGGCATTTTTCCACGCATCAACCAGCAAATGACGGATTACATCGTCCAGCATCTGGCACTGACGCCCGACGAGGCGCAGCAGCTGCGGGTAGATTACTGGCAGCGCTACGGTGCCACGCTGACCGGTCTGGTGCGCCATCACGCGGTGGACCCCCGGCATTTTCTGCACCATACCCACCCACTGCCGGAATTGCTGGCGCATGTGCACCATGATGCCGGCCTTCCCGCGCTGATTGCCCGCTTGCCGGGGCGCAAGGTGGTGTTTTCCAATGGACCGACCGACTATGTGCAGGCCGTGTGCCGGCATTTGCGCCTGCTGCCGCATCTGCAGCAGGTGTTTGGCGTCGATCGGGTAGGCTTTCACCCCAAGCCGGAACGGCGGGGGTATCTGCGTTTGCTGGCGCAGCTGGGTCGCCCGGCGTCGCGCTGCATTCTGGTGGAAGACAGCCTGGCCAACCTGGCCACGGCCAAGGCCCTGGGCATGCGCACGGTGTGGCTGGCACCGCAGGCGGCGGCGGTGCCAGGCTATGTGGATGTGTGCGTGCGGCGGATTGGCGAACTGGCGCGGCACGCCGGGCTGGCGCGCTGAATCCGGCCAGGTCAGCTCAGTCGGCCTGATCCGGCAGGCTTAAGCCCAGTTCGTTCAGCACTTCCCGCGCGGCGCGAAAGCCTTCCACCGCCGCTGGCGCGCCGGCGTACACCGCACTGTGCAACAGCACTTCGCGCAATTCCACCAGCGAGGCACCATTGTTGATGGCACCGCGCACATGGCCTTTCAGCTCGGTGCTGCGTCCCAGCGCCGCCAGCATGCCCACCGTCACCAGGCTGCGGGTTTTCAGATCGATGCCGCCGCGCTGCCAGGTAGCGCCCCAGGCGTGCTCGGTAATGTACTCCTGCAGCGGGCGGGAAAACCCGTCTAGCTCGGAGAAGGCGCGATCGACAAACGCCTGGCCCATCACTTGGGTGCGGGTGGCCAGGCCACGGTCGAAGTCTTGCTGGCTCATGGATAAAGTTTCCTTGCTTGGCGCACGCCTTCAGCAGCTGGCGCGCGCGGGATGGGCGCTGTCACAGCGTGGAGCGGGGCTGCCGCTCAGTTGGGCGCGGCGCAGTGGGTCGTCCTGGTAGGCCCAGTGCCGCCGCCAGGCCCCCAGTACCAGATCGGGGTAGTCGGCTTTGCCCAGGCTGCCGTTGTAGCGGCCCAGCGCGCGAAACAGGTCGCCGCGTTCGCGGTCGAGGTAGTGGCGCAGGATGGTGCAGCCGTAGCGCAGATTGGTGGTGAGGTCGAACAGGCTGTGTTCGGCCACGCCAATCTGGCGCACCCAGAACGGCATCACCTGCATCAGCCCACGCGCGCCAGCCGGCGAAATAGCGTACTTGTTGAAACCGCTTTCCACCTGAATCAGGCCCAGCACCATCTGTGGGTCGAGCCCGGCGCGGGTGGCTTCGTAGTGCACGGCGGTGAGCAGGCGGCGGCGCATGAATTCATCTGGCACCTTGCTGGCCAGCCGGGCGGACATGGCATCCAGCCAGGCCTGGGCTTCCTGTGGCTGGTCGAACACCAGCCGGGGCGGGTTGGGGTCTACCAGTGCCCGGCGCAGGGTCGAGGCCACATTGGCGGCCAGGTCTTCCTCACGCTGGGCACCAGCCCACACCGGGCCGGCCAGCGTCAGGCACAGCAGCGCCAGTAGCCCGCACCTGCGCATCTCAGGCACTCAGACGCGCCTGCACCCAGGCGGCAATGTCGGTCAGCGCCACACTGGTGGCGGCGGCATCACGGCGGGCCTGGTATTCCACCATGCCTTCCTTCAGGCCACGGTCGCCAATCACCACCCGGTGCGGAATGCCAATCAGCTCGCAGTCGGCCAGCAGCACGCCGGGGCGTTCGTCGCGGTCGTCCAGCAGCACATCCACGCCAGCGGCCTTCAGCTCGGCGTATAGCGCATCGGCAGCGGCCTGCACCGCTTCGCTGCGGCGGTAGCCCATCGGCACGATGCTGACGGTGAACGGGGCCATGGCGTCGGTGAAAATAATGCCACGCTCGTCAAAGTTCTGCTCGATGGCGGCACCCACAATGCGCGACACGCCAATGCCGTAGCAACCCATTTCCATCACTTGCTGCTTGCCGTCGCGGTCCAGGTAGGTGGCACCCATCGCTTCGGAATACTTGGTGCGCAGCTGGAACACATGGCCCACTTCAATGCCGCGACACAGCGCCAGCACGCCCTGGCCATCCGGGCTCGGGTCGCCGTCCACCACATTGCGCAGGTCAGCCACTTCCGGTTCCGGGCAATCGCGGCCCCAGTTCACCCCAGTGTGGTGGGTGTCATCCTGGTTGGCACCGGCAATCATGTCGGCCATCAGCGCCACAGTGCGGTCGGCCACCACCCGGCCACGGAAGCCCACCGGGCCGAGCGAACCCGGCTTGGCACCAAAGGCGTCCTCGATGGCGGCCGGGCTGGCAAACGTCAGCGGCGAGTTGATGCCGGCCAGTTTTTCTGCCTTGATTTCGTTAAGCTGATGGTCACCGCGCAGCAACAGCAGCACCGGCTGCTTGTCATCGCCCTCCACCACCACCGCCTTGATGGTCTGGCGGATGTCGACGTTGAGGAATTCCACCAGTTCGGCGATGGTTTTCACCTTGGGCGTGCTCACTGCCGTCAGCGTCGCAGTGGGGGCCGGGCGCGGCGTGCTCGGGGCCACAGCTTCGGCCAGTTCGATATTGGCGGCGTAGGGTGAGGTCGGGCAGTAGGCAATCACGTCTTCGCCGCTGTCGGCCAGCACCTGGAATTCATGGCTGCCGGTGCCGCCAATCGAGCCCGTATCCGCCGCCACCGGGCGGAAACTCAGGCCCAGACGGGTGAACACCTGGCAGTAGGCGTCGTACATGCCCTGGTAAGTGGTTTTCAGGCTGTCGAAATCGGTGTGGAAAGAATACGCGTCCTTCATGATGAATTCACGCGCGCGCATCACGCCAAAGCGCGGGCGCACTTCGTCGCGGAACTTGGTTTGCACCTGATAGAAATTCAGCGGCAGCTGCTTGTAGCTGCGCACTTCCTTGCGCACGATGTCGGTGATGACTTCTTCGTGGGTGGGGCCGACACAGAACTCGCGCTCATGGCGGTCTTTCAGGCGCAGCAACTCCTTGCCGTAAAACTCCCAGCGACCAGATTCCTGCCACAGTTCAGCCGGCTGCACTGCCGGCATCAGCAATTCGATGGCACCCGCGCGGTCCATTTCTTCGCGCACGATGCGTTCAACTTTTTTCAGCACCCGGTAACCCAGCGGCATCCAGCTGTACAGGCCGCTGGCCAGACGCTTGATCAGGCCGGCACGCAGCATCAGCTTGTGGCTGGGCAGTTCGGCTTCGGAAGGCGCTTCCTTGAGGGTGGACAGAAAAAATTGCGAGGCGCGCATGAGTGGAGTTCCTGGAAGTTGGCGGGCGAGGGAGCGATGTCAGTCTGCCATTGTAACGAGGGCGGGGTTTATTGCACAAATGGCAGGGCTTGCGTACCCGCCCTGCATCCGGGTGGCGACAGGCAGGGCAGCAGCTGACAGGTGTCGCGATTGTGCAACGCAATAGCGCACAGAAGAACCATTCCGGTGCATTCCTGTCGCCACCTTGACGGTAAGAGTTGGCGCAACACCGTAAAGTTACTACCATTCGGGTTTGGCACCTCTCCGGCTTCTCATATGTCCTCTGCTTCCGGCCACAAACCGGCGCTGCCTGCGCTAACCCTTGCTGCCTTAGGGATTGTTTACGGCGACATCGGCACCAGCCCGCTGTATACGCTGAAAGAATGTTTCAGCGCCCACACCCACCTGACCCCCACGGTGGCCAATGTAAACGGCATTCTGTCGCTTATTTTCTGGTCGATCATCTTTGTGGTCACCCTCAAGTACATCTCGTTTGTGCTGCGTGCCGACAACAAGGGCGAAGGCGGCATTCTCACCCTGGCGGCGCTGGCCGGACGCCGGCTGAACGGACTGCCCAGTGTATTGGTGCTGGTGCTGGGCTTGCTGGGGGCCGGGCTGTTTTTTGGTGAAGTGGTGATCACCCCGGCCATTTCCGTGCTGTCTGCGGTGGAAGGGCTGGAAGTGGTGGCCCCTGAACTGGAGGCCTATATCCTGCCGCTGGCGCTGGGCGTGCTGATTGCGCTGTTCCTGATCCAGAAAAGCGGCACCGCCAAGGTGGGCGCATTTTTTGGCCCGATCATGGGATTGTGGTTCCTCACCCTGGGGGCGTTGGGGGTGCACGGCATTCTCAGTCAGCCGGCGGTGCTGCAGGCCATCAACCCGATGTACGGGCTGAACTTCCTGCTAGATCACGGCTGGGCCAGCCTGCTGGCGCTGGGGTCGGTGGTGCTGGCGCTGACCGGGGCCGAGGCGCTGTACGCCGACATGGGCCACTTTGGCCGCAAGCCAATCCGCTACGCCTGGTTCAGCCTGGTATTGCCGGCCTTGCTGCTCAACTACTTTGGCCAGGGCGCACACCTGCTGAGCAACCCGGAAGCAGTGGAAAACCCGTTTTTCCACCTGGCACCGGACTGGGCCACCATGCCGCTGGTGATTCTGGCCACGGCGGCCACGGTGATTGCCTCGCAGGCGGTGATTTCCGGCGTGTTTTCGCTCACCCGTCAGGCGGTGCAGCAAGGGCTGCTGTCGCGGCTGACCATTCAGCACACCTCCGACCATGAAATCGGCCAGATCTATATTCCGGCAGTGAACTGGATGCTGCTGGCGTCGGTGATTGTGGTGGTGCTGGTATTCCAGACCTCCAGCGCGCTGGCTGCTGCCTACGGCATTGCCGTGACTGGCACCATGATCATCACCTCGATTCTGGCCTGCACCGTGGCCCGCCGCCAGTGGGGCTGGCCGCTGGCCGCCGCGCTGTCGCTGCTGACCGTATTGCTGGTCATTGACGTGCCGTTCTTTATTGCCAACGTGCTCAAGCTGTTCTCTGGTGGCTGGCTGCCGCTGGTGATTGGCTGCATGATGTTCATCATCATGAGCACCTGGCGGCGTGGCCGCGAGCTGCTGTTGCAGCGCCTGCAGGAACAGGCCTTGCCGCTGGATTCGTTCATCGACAACCTGGAAACCTATCCGCCCACCCGGGTGCAGGGCACGGCAGTGTTTCTGAACAGCGCCACGCTGGGGGTGCCGCATGCGCTGCTGCACAACCTCAAGCACAACAAGGTGCTGCACGAACGCATCGTGCTGCTGACCGTGCAAAACGTGGACGAGCCATACATCAAGCCAGAAAACCGGGTGACGGTGACCCAGCTGTCGGCCAGCTTCTGGCAGGTGGTGGCGCGTTACGGCTTCAAGGAAATGCCCAATGTGCCGGAAATTCTCGAACTGTGCGCGGCCAGGGGGCTGGAGTTCGAATCCATGGACACCTCGTTCTTCCTGTCGCGTGAGACGCTGATTTCCACCGACCGCCCCGGCATGGCGCGCTGGCGGGAAAAGCTGTTTGTACTGCAGTCGAAGAATGCCCTGCGCGCCACCGATTTCTTCCAGATTCCGGCCAACCGGGTGGTAGAAATGGGCACGCAGGTGGAGCTGTAAGAACGTGTTCAAAGCCTAGCGAACGACGGGTCAGCCAAGGCGAAATGAACCAAAAAGGCGCAGTTGACACGCGGTCAATGCGCATTTTGGGGGCATTTCAACGCAGGATCACCCGAGTCTCGCAGACGTTGAACACACGCTAAGCGCGCTCAGGCCTCGCCCGGCCACACCGGTAGCCCGCACACTGCTGCCGCCCGCACCCAGTCAAACGACGGGCCGGGATCGGTTTTGCGGCCAGGGGCAATCTGCTCGTGGCCGGTCATTTCCACCAGCGGCAGCTGGCTGGCCAGCAGCGTGACCAGCTGGCCCAGCCGGGTGTACTGGGCGTCGGTATAGGTCAGTTCGCCAGTGCCTTCCAGTTCCACGCCCAGGGCAAAGTCATTGCACACCGGACGGCCACGCCAGCACGACGCCCCGGCGTGCCAGGCGCGCTGCGCGGTGCTGACAAACTGCACCAGCTCGCCATCCCGGCGAATCAGAAAATGCGCCGATACCCGCAATGCGGCAATCCAGTGGTAGTCCGGATGGGCGTTAGGGTCCAGCGTATTGGTGAACAGCCGCTCGATATCATCGCCGCCAAACTGGCCAGGGGGCAGGCTGATATGGTGTACCACCAGCAGGCAGGGAGGTTCCGGCTGGGCATCGTGATTGGGCGAGGGCACATGTCGGGCCGGGTGAACCCAGCCGGCGGCATCCAGAGTCAGAGGGGCGAACATGGCGGGCGGGCCGGTGTGGAAGAAGCCCGCATGATAGCGCAACGGCTTGCATCCGGTAGCCACCGCCCATCCCCTGTGTGACAAGGAGGCATCGCCGCCACATAAGGCGCGTTCTCCGTGGCGCGCGCTGGCTGTTTCTCACCCGACAAGGTGCCTGCCGCATGAATCTTTTGCGTCAGCATCGCCAGCTTGTTGCACAATATCCGCGACAGAACTGTTTGCCCAGCCGGCTTTACCGGCTTGGCAAACCGTTTTGATCTCTTGGAGTTTTTCATGTTGCCATCCGAACCGCTGGCCAGCCCGGCTGCCGCCAGCTTTGACGCCCCGCTGGACATGCTCACCACCTGTCATCAAAAGGTGCTGCGCTTCTGCGCCCAGCTGGAAAAGCTGCCGGGCTACCTGGACACGCACGGCATCACCCCCACCGTGGTGACCACGCTGGAAGGGGTGTTGCGCTACTTTGACGTGGCTGGCCCGCTGCACCACGCCGACGAAGAGCGCGACCTGTTTCCGCTACTGGCGCAACGCGCACCGGACAGCCAGCCGCTGCTGACCGAAATTGCCATTGAACACATCACCCTGGAAGGCATGTGGAGCCGTCTGCGTGAACAGCTGCAGGCGGTGAATGCCGGTGAAGCGCAGGCGCTGGATGTGCATCTGAGTCAGGCCTTTGTCCAGCGCTACCGCGCGCACATCGACCACGAAGAAAACCAGCTGCTGCCGCTGGCGCATCAACTGCTCAGCGCCGATGAGCTGGAACAGATTGGCGACACCATGAGCGCACGCCGCCGCGACTGAGCCCCTACCCGGCTGAGCTGACAAACAATCTGCCCCGCGCGCCAGAAGGCGGGCGGGGCAGATTATCCCAGCAAGGTGCAGGCCTCAGGCGGTCAGTGCCAGCAAGGCAGCAAACGCCTCGTCAAACAGCTTCAGCCCGTCGCGCTGCAGTTGCTCGCCAATGGCCGACACATCCACGCCAGCCGCCGCCACCCCGGCCAGCACAGCCTGACTGTCTGCCGGATCACTCAAGGTATCCGCCGCCACGCCATGGTCGCGAAACGCCAGCAGGGTGGCGTCCGGCACGGTGTTCACCGTGCGCGGGCCGATCAGGCTTTCCACATACAGCACATCAGAGTAAGCCGGGTTTTTGGTGCCGGTGCTGGCCCACAGCAGCCATTGCGGCTGCGCGCCAGCCTGACTCAGCTCGGCCCAGGCCGGGCTGTCCAGCCGCGCCTGCCAGCGGGCGTACACATCGCGCGCCAGCGCCACGGCGGTTTTGCCGCGCAGGGCCTCGGGCAATTGCCCATCCAGCAGGCTATCAATCCGAGACAGGAAAAAACTGGCCACCGAACGCACCTGCCCCACCGGCAGACCGTCGGCCAGCCGGGCGCGCAGACCGGCTTCATGGGCCGCCCAGGTGGCCTCCACCTGCGCCAGCGAAAACAGCAGGGTGATATTGACGTTGATTCCTTCGTGAATCAGCGTGGCAAGCGCAGCCACACCCGCTGCGGTGGCCGGCACCTTGATCATGGCGTTGGGCCGGTCAATTTCCTGCCACAAACGGCGGGCGGCGTTCAGCGTGCCAGCCTCGTCGTGAGCCAGCTCGGGCGACACCTCCAGGCTGACATAGCCGTCATCGCCGCCGCTGGCACGGTATTGGTCCAGCAGCAAATCGCAGGCGGCCTGAATATCGGGAATCACCAACTGCTCGTAACGCTGCTCGGCGTCGAGGTCGGGCAGTGCTTTCAGCGCCAGCAGCGCGGTGGCGTAGCGGGCATCGTCGCGGATGGCCTTGTGGAAAATCGCCGGGTTGGAGGTCACCCCGGCAATCCCGTCCTCGTTGATCCAGCGGGACAATTCACCGCTGTGCAGCAGGTCGCGGGAGAGGTTGTCCAGCCAGATGCGCTGGCCGAACGGACGGATGGCTTGCAATCGATTCATACGGATCTTTCTGGCGGTGCGAAGAGGGCGGAGCACATGCCGCGCAGCGGCAAAACCCCATTATGCCAGCAGCACGGCGCAGGGGAAGCAGGAAATGCGCCACATGGCGCAGAATTCATTTGGCTGTCACGTCACGGGGTGGTGGCGCATGTGCGGAATTTAAACGAATTCGTTTTAAAACGATTGTGTTTTAAAACGAATTCGTTTAAATTCCCTATGCCACCCTAGCCCACCCTGAACACAGGCCGTGAGCTTCTGTTGGCGCTGCCATTCCCCGCTTAGCGGCGCTTAAACACTGCCTCACGGAGATTTTTTCATGTTCTACCGCCAAAAATCCTATGGCCGCAACACCGAAGCCACTGAAATTTATCGTCATTTTTCCGCTGGCCAAGACCTGCACATGCCCGGCCCGCGCCGGCTGGGCAAATCGTTTTTGCTGGATCGTCTGGTGGACGCTGGCCCCGAGCACGGCTGGCGCACCATCAAGATAGAGCTGGCCGGCGTCAGCGATGCTGCAAGCTGTTATGCGCGGCTCAGTGAAGCCATCGGGGCTAGCCTGCCCGCCATGCACAAGATCAAAGTCTGGCTGGCGCAGCACGCGCATCAGGTGTTCAGCAGCAGCAAGCCCGCCGGCAGCAGCCTGCCTCAGCACCTGCTGACCCATGACAGTGAGGGCCATCTGGAGCGCCTGTTGGTCAGCCTGGCCGACGAACCGCAGCCCTTGGCCATTTTGCTGGATGAGCTGCCGATTTTTCTCAGCGCTCTGCACCACAAAGGCCCGGATGGCGTGGCTCAGGCGCGCGAGTTCATGAACACCCTCAGCCGCATGCGCGACAAGGCGCGCCATGTGCGCTGGCTGATCACTGGCTCGATTGGCATTGACCCTCTGGCGCGTTTTGGTCAGTATCAGGGCGCGCTGGCCAAATACACCTTGTACCGTCTGGCACCGTTGATGGCCGGGCAAGCCAAGGACTTACTGCAAGACAGTGCAACGGATGGCCAGTTGATCCACCGTCAGCGCATCACCGACGCCGAAGCGCAGGCGCTGATTGAGCAAACCGGCTGGCTGTCGGCGTTCTATCTGCTGGAGCTGGCCGGGTGCTTGCGCGGCGCGCCCTGTGAGGATGCCGCACAGGCGGCGCAACAAGTAGAAAACGCCGCCGCTAAGCTGCTGGGTGACGCCAATAGCAATACGTTTTCCACCTGGGAAGAACACCTGCGCAAACATTATCCCGACCCGCAACGCGGCCAGGTCTTTGCCCTGCTGGCCGAACTGGCGCTTCGCCCCGGCCCGCACACCCTGAACACCCTGCTGGCCGGGCTGGCCGACGCCACCGTCAGCGAGCCATCATTGCGCGCGCTGTTGTTGCGCCTGGATGGCGAAGGCTTTGTCAGCGTCGACTGGGACAATGCCGACTCGCCCACCTTGATGTTTCGCAACCCTCTGCTGCGGCGCTGGTGGGCACGCTATCAACCCACCGCCGCGTAAACCGCCATGGACCTGACCTTTTTTAACCCGCGCGCACAAAAAGAAGCCGACTTTCTGGCCGCATTTTGCGCACGGCAAAACACCCTGGAATTTTTTCTGCGCCAATTGCGTCGCCTGGCGGGCCGTCCGGTGTCGGCACAGCACCATTTGATTGTCGCCCCGCGCGGCTATGGCAAAACCTCGCTGCTGCGGCGCATCGCCATCGCCATCCGCCAGGACGACAGCCTGCGCGCGCACTGGCTGCCGCTGAGCTTTCGCGAGGAACAGCACAACGTCATCAGTCTGGACGTGCTCTGGCAGAACTGCCTGCAATCACTGCAAGAAGCCCTGGACAGCGAAGGCGCCGACGACGCCATGCTGGACGCGCTGGACGACGTGATCGACCAGCACGCCCCGCGCAGCCAGCTCAAGCGCGAAGCACAAGACGGCCGCCCGGCAGAAGCCTATTTAATGGACTACTGCCGCCGCCATGGCCGCCGCCCGCTGCTGCTGATCGACAATCTGGACGCCCTGCTGGCCGGGCTGAGCACCGAACACCAATGGGCCTGGCGCGCCAGCCTGCAAGCGGCAAACGGCCCTGTGCTGCTGGCCGCCGCCGCGCGCTACCCAGATGCCCTGCGCGACCACGACGCGGCGTTTTATGATTTTTTCCGCCTCCACCCGCTGGAGCGGTTGAGCGACGCCGAAGTGATGCAATGCTTAAGCCACATCGCCCGCCAGCGCGGCGACAAAGGCGTGGCGGTGCTTAATCAGCTTCAGCGCCAGCCCGGCAAAATCGCCACGCTCAACACCCTGGCCGGCGGCAACCCGCGCACCCTCAGCGTGCTGTACAGCGTGCTGGAAGCGCATATGAACGAAGACGTGCTGGACAACCTCAGCGCCATGCTGGATCAATTCACCGGCTGGTATCAGGCGCGCACCGAAGAGTTGCCCATGCAGGCGCGCGCCGTATTCGACGCCGTCGCCCTGCACTGGGACCCGATCACCGCCGCCCAGCTGGCCAGCGTCACCGGCCTGGAGGTCACCGTCGTCAACAGCCAGCTGTCGCGGCTGGACAAACAAGGCTATATCGAAGCCGTCAAACTATCCCACAGCGGCAAAGGCCGCAACGCCTACCAAGTCAGCGAGCGCTTTTACAATATCTGGTATCTGATGCGTCACGGCTCACGCCGCCTGGAGCGGCGCATCCGCTTTCTCACCGCCTTTTTGCAAAGCCTGTACACCCCGGACGAATGCCAGCAACTGGGTGAGCGCCTGCTGCAACGCCCCCGCGTTGAACCTGCCACCGCGCTGGCGCTGGCGCATAACCTGCCGGCCAGTGAGATGCGCCAACGCCTGCTGAACGCCGTGGAAGCGCAGTTGGACGATGACGCCAGCCTGGCGCAGGAATACCACAAAGTGCGGCGCATTCTGGCTGAGCAAGACCAGGCCGCCAGCTCATCCTCGCGCATCCCCCCATGGCCGGAGTCGGTGGCGACGCTGATAGAGCAAGAGCGTTATACACAAGCCGAAGTGGTGCTGCGTCAGGCCTTAGCGCACACCCCAGACGATGCTTCGCTGTGGTTTCACCTGGGCCGGTTGCTGCACAAGCATCTAGGGCGCTACGAGGAGGCGGAAGCGGCCTACCGGCAAGCCATTGAGTTAGATGCCAAGGATGCCACTCCGTGGAATGGCCTGGGCCATCTGCTGCAATATCGTTTGGCGCACTACGAGGAGGCAGAGGCGGCCTACCTGCAGGCGATTAAGTTAGATGCCAAGTATGCCAATCCGTGGAATGGTCTGGGCAATCTGCTGCAATATCGCTTGGCGCGCTACGACGAGGCAGAGGCGGCCTACCTGCAGGCTATTAAGTTAGATGCCAAGTATGCCAATCCGTGGAATGGTCTGGGCAATCTGCTGCAATATCGCTTGGCGCGCTACGACGAGGCAGAGATGGCCTACCGGCAAGCCATTGAGTTAGATGCTAAGGATGCCTATCCGTGGAATGGCCTGGGCCATCTGCTGCAACGTCGTTTGGCGCGCTACGATGAGGCAGAGACGGCCTACCGGCAGGCCATTAAGTTAGATGCCAAGTACGCCAATCCGTGGAATGGTCTGGGCAATCTGCTGCAACATCGTTTGGCGCGCTACGACGAGGCAGAGACGGCCTACCGGCAGGCGATTGAGTTAGATGCCAAGTATGCCTATCCGTGGAATAACCTGGGCAATCTGCTGCACTATCGTTTGGCGCGCTACGACGAGGCAGAGGCAGCCTACCGACAGGCGATTGAGTTAGATGCCAAGTATGCTACTCCGTGGAATGGCCTAGGCAATTTGTTGCACTATCGTTTGGCGCGCTACGACGAGGCAGAGGCGGCCTACCGACAAGCGATTGAGTTAAATGCCAAGGATGCCACTCCGTGGGCTGGCCTGGGCGATCTGCTGCAAGATCATTTGGCGCGCTACGACGAGGCGGAGGCGGCCTACCGGCAAGCCATTGCATTAGATGCCAAGGACGCCACTCCATGGGCTAACCTGGGCAATCTGCTGCACTATCGTTTGGCGCGTTACGATGAGGCAGAGGCGACCTACCAGCAAGCCATTGCGTTAGATGCCAAGGATGCCGCTCCGTGGAATGGTCTGGGCCATCTGCTGCAAGATCATTTGGCGCGCCATGACGAGGCAGAGGCAGCCTACCGGCAAGCCATTGAGTTAGATGCCAAGGACGCCACTCCGTGGACTAACCTGGGCAATCTGCTGCAAGATCATTTGGCGCGCTACGACGAGGCAGAGGCAGCCTACCGGCAAGCCATTGAGTTAGATGCCAAGGATGCCTATCCGTGGAATGGCTTGGGCAATCTGCTGAAAAATCATTTGGGGCGCTACGACGAGGCAGAGGTGGCCTACCGGCAAGCGATTGCGTTAGATGCCAAGGATGCCACTCCGTGGGCTAATCTGGGCAATTTGCTGCAAGCTTATTTTGCGCGCTACGACGAGGCAGAGGTAGCCTACCAGCAGGCGATTGTGCTGGATGCTGAGGATGTCTTTCCGTGGGCTTGCTTGGGTTACCTGCTGCAATATCATTTGGCGCGCCCCGACGAGGCGGAGGCGGCGTATCGGCAGGCAATTGTACTGGATGCCAAGAATGTTGTTCTGTGGGCTTGCTTGGGTGACCTGCTGCAAATTCACATGGCGCGCTACGAGGAAGCAGAAGCGTCCTATCGGCAAGCCATTGCGCTGGATGCCAAGTTTGCTTATTCGTGGAATGGCTTAGGTAACCTGCTGCAAGAGCATTTGGAGCGCTACGACGAGGCGGAGGCGGCTTACCGGCAGGCGATTGAGTTAGATGCTAAGAATGCCCGTCCATGGACTAACCTGGGCAATCTGCTGCAAGAGCATTTGGCGCGCTACGACGAAGCGGAGGCGGCCTACCGGCAAGCCATTGAGTTAGATGCCAAGTATGCCTATCCGTGGAATGGCCTGGGCAATCTGCTGCAATATCATTTGGTGCGCTACGAAGAAGCTGAGGCCGCATATCGGCGGGCGATTGAATTGGATTCAGCGCTCAGTGATCTCTGGAATCGTCTGGGCAATCTCCGGCAGGATCGTCTCGGTTGGCTAGATGCCGCCCAAGAGGCGTATCTGGCTGGTTTGGCGCTGGAGCCTGATAATGGTTTCCTGAACACCAATCTGGCGTATTTGCTCAGTTTGCGTTTGCAGCAGCCTCGGGTGGCACAGCCTTATCTGGAAAAAGCGCTGAACTCGGTATGGCTATCTACCGCTGGGCAGCGTTTGTTGCATGCGCTGGCGCAGGCATCCGCCGGCCCGGCTTCGGTGTGGTCAGCGGTGCAGCAGGCCTTGGCCAGCGAAGACCCTGAGTTATTCGGTTCTTATCAAAACGAGTTGCAGCGCCTGTTGGTCTGGCTGGTGGAGCAGGGGCATGGCGCCGAGATGCGTGTGCAGATGCTGGCCGATAAGTATGACGAGCGCTATGCGCCTTTGTATCACGCGGTGATTGCCCTGCTGGATGGGGAGGATCATTTGCTGACGATCAACCCGGAAACCCGCAGCGCAGCGCAGCGCTTGTATGCGGGCATGGTGCAGATGCGCCGTTGCTGGCGGGTGCCGCTGGCTGGTTGAGGACAGGGGACGGCGCGCCATCCGCTGGCTGGTGCGCCTGACGTGGTTTACTGGGCAAACACCCCGGCCAGACTGTCCGCATCCAGCGCCCGATCCAGCCATAACTCCAACTCATCAATGCTGGCGGCTTGCAGGCGGGCGAGCACGTCTTCCGACAGCGGACCGAAGCGTTTTTGCAGTAGGCGGCGCAGGGCGTAGGCTTCGCCCTTGGCGATGCCGCTTTGCTCGCCCTCCAGACGGCCCTGCAGCAAGCCCTTCTCAATCCCAATCTGCTCCACAGAAGTCACGTAACGCATTTTTTCTTGCTCCTCAAGCACTTCGATATTGTGCCACAGCGACCGTTTCAACTGCTCTGGCAGCCGCATCATCCAGTCCATCACGCTGAACAGATCAATCACCCGCTGTTTGTCCCAGCCACGCTGGTATAACAACTGCACCAGCTTCCACTTGGCGGCAAAGCGGGCGTGCATGTCTTGCCGGGTGGCCTGGGTCAGCAGGTGGGCCAGGGTGACCAGGGCAAAGGGGTTGGGGTTGCTGTACAGCGCGTCCTGATCTTGCCCGTAATCCAGCAGCTTGGCCGTGGGGAAATTCAGCACAATCGAACAGCCCAGCGCCTGATAGCTAAACTGGCTGGGTCGCCAGTTGGCGGTGGTGTCGGCTAACAAGGCCAGGCTGGCAATCGGCTGCCGGTAACGATCAAACAGCCGGTAGTGATAGACAAACATCCGCTCGGCAAATTCTGCCTGGGCGCTGCCTTGCACTTCCAGGTGCACATACACCCAGCGCTCGCTGCCGTCTTGCAGGGCCACCTTGGCCAGTTTATCGACAAAGCGCTTGCCCAGTTCAGCATCCTGCACCACGGCGCGCAGTTCCTGATCGAGAAATTCATGACCACGCGCCCAGTTTATTTGCTGGCTGGCGTGGTGAAAGTAAAAGGTGATGAACTCGGGAAAGTAATGCTCAACGGCGTCTTTCCACGGGCTGTCGTAGTCGTCGGGGGTGTCCATGCGGGGCTTTCGGGCAGTGGTGACGCGCTCAGCATAGGACAGGATACGGGCATAAGCTATTCGGAGAAATACGCAATCGGGCGGCTGAACCACCGCCCGCGCACAACAGCATTACTGGCTAAACACCCCGGCCAGGTTGTCCGCATCCAGCGCCCGATCCAGCCATAACTCCAACTCATCAATGCTGGCGGCTTGCAGGCGAGTGGGCACGTCTTCCGACAGCGGACCGAAGCGTTTTTCCAGCAGACGGCGCAGTGCTTTTGCCTCGCCGCTTTGCTCGCCTTCCAGACGGCCCTGCATCAAGCCCTGCAACATTCCTTGCTGCATCCCCTTCTCAATCCCGATCTGCTCCACAGAAGTCACGTAACGCATTTTTTCTTGCTCCTCAAGCACTTCGATATTGTGCCACAGCGACCGTTTCAGGTGCTCTGGCAAGCGCATCATCCAGTCCATCACGCTGAACAGATCAATCACCCGCTGTTTGTCCCAGCCGCGCTGGTATAACAACTGCACCAGCTTCCACTTGGCGGCGAAGCGGGCGTGCATGTCTTGCCGGGTGGCTTGGGTGAGTAAATGGGCCAGGGTGACCAGGGCGAATGGGTTGGGGTTGTGATAGAGCTGGTCTTGATCGGCTGCGTAGTCCAGCAGCTTCACCGCCGGAAAGCGCAGTTCGTGTTCGCAGCCCAAAACCGCAAATCCAAACCGGTTTGGCCGCCAATTGGCGGTGGTGTCGGCTAACACCGCCAAACTGGCCACCGGCTGGCGGTAGCGGTCATACAGGCGGTAGTTCAAGCCTTACGCGCCCGGTGCCAGATGGTCGGCGTTGAACCACACTGAAAACGTGCTGCCGCGCTCCAGCTCGCTGCGCACTTCCAGCCGGGCGTGGTGGCGGGCGAGCACATGTTTGACGATGGCCAGGCCCAGGCCGGTGCCGCCGGTGCCGCGTGAGCGGCCACGGTCGATGCGGTAAAAGCGTTCGGTCAGCCGGGGGATGTGTTGCGGGGCAATGCCGATGCCGGTGTCGCTGACGCTGAACACGCCGCGTCCACGCTCCATGCGCCAGGCCAGGCGGATGACGCCGTCTTCCGGGGTGTAGCGCACGGCGTTGGACACCAGGTTGCCAAACGCGCTGTGCAGTTCGCTGGCGTTGCCCCACAGGCTGGCGCTGTCGCAGGCATCCAGTACGATCTGGTGGCGGCCCTGCGACAGGCCTTCGGCTTCCACGCGCAGGGTGTTGAGCAGCGCGGCCATGTCCACTTTTTCCAGGGTGGTGGTTTTGCTGCCGTTTTCCAGCCGCGACAGGGTGAGCAGGTCTTCCACCAGGCTTTGCATGCGCTTGGCCTGTTCCATCATCATCGGCAGAAACTGGCGGGTGACGTCCGGGGTGGGCTCGGGCATGTCGGCCAGGGTTTCCAGAAAGCCGCCAATCACTGTCAGCGGGGTGCGCAGTTCGTGCGACACGTTGGCCACAAAATCGCGGTGGACGGTCTGCACCCGATCCAGCTGGGTGATATCGCGAGAAATCAGCAGCTTGCGGGTGGAGTCAAACGGCACCAGCTGCACCGACAGCACCTGTTCCACCGGCTGGCTCAGGCGCAGCAGCAGTGGCTGGCTGTAGTTCTGCGCGGTGAGGTAGTCGTGAAACCCCGGCTGGCGCACCAGATTGGCCACCATATTGCCCACGTCGCGCTTGCGGTCGAGCTGAAAGTGCTCCACCGCCATCGGGTTGAGCCACTCGATGCGGTCGTGCTCGTCGAGCACCACCACGGCGTCGGGCATGGCTTCACCTGCGTTGATGAAGCGCTCCAGTGCATTGGTCAGCTTTTTTTGCGACAGGCTTTGCTGGCGGCTTTGCCGGTAGAGCGAGGAAAACACGTCCTGCCAGCTGCCCATGCCTTCCGGCACCCGGTCAGGCGCGGGGCTTTCCAGCCAGCGCAGCAGTTTGTTCAGGTAGTAAAGCTGAAAGCCCAGCCAGGCCAGCAGCCCCCCGACTGCCAGCGCCAGACCATACGCGCTGCCCAGCAGGCCGCCCACCAGCAGGGAAGCCAGGGTGAGGCCAAGCAGCCAAAATGCACAACGTTGCAGAAAAGGGCGCATGCGCATCCTTACAGACAGGGGGTGGAAAAACGGCGCAGACGGCCCGCAGGGTCAGGGTTGGGCAGAAAACCGGTAGCCGGTGCCGCGCACGGTCTGAATCAGGCTGTCATGGCGGGAAGGCTCCAGCGCGCTGCGCAGACGGCGGATATGCACATCCACCGTGCGTTCTTCCACAAACACATGGTCACCCCACACCTGATCCAGCAGCTGGGCCCGCGAGTGTACCCGCTCCGGATGGGTCATGAAAAAGTGCAGCAGGCGGAATTCGGTCGGCCCCAGGTCAATCGGCTCGCCATGGCCGTGCACCCGGTGGGTCACCGGGTCAAGCCGCAGGCCGTTGGTGTCCACAGCGTCGTCGGTCATTTGCGGCGCGCGCCGGCGCAGCACCGCCTTGATGCGGGCCTGCAGTTCACGCGGGGAAAACGGCTTGGTGATGTAGTCGTCTGCGCCGGTTTCCAGCCCGGTAATCTTGTCCTGCTCGTCAGAACGGGCGGTGAGCATGATGATCGGCACGCCACGGGTGCGCTCGTCGGCGCGCAGCTTTTTGGCAAACTCCACCCCGGAGGCTCCCGGCAGCATCCAGTCCAGCAAAATCAGGTCGGGCAGGGCGTTTTTCACCAGCGTCATGGCGTTTTCCGCCGAGGCGGCGCGCAGCACGTGATGGCCGGCCTGGGTCAGGTTGAAGGCAATCAGTTCCTGAATGGCCGGCTCGTCTTCGACCAGCAGAATATTGGCGGGCATGGCGATGTTCCGTTTGAAGAAATTATGGCAAGGATAGAAACTTGCTGTTACGGAAACATGACAAGTCGCCAGCTAATTGTTGGCCAGGGGGCAAAAGCTGTCATGTCCCGGTCAAACCACACGGGCAGACTGGGGGCTGTTTCCTTGCTGGCACAGGATCACATGTTACCGGATACCCTGATTGACCGTGTGTGGCTGGCGATTGGCCTGTTGGGCCAATTATTGTTTGCCGGGCGTTTTATCTGGCAGTGGTGGGCCAGCGAAAAACGCGGGCGCAGTGTGGTGCCGGTGGCGTTCTGGTATCTCTCGCTGTCTGGCGGGTTGATTCTGACTGCCTATGCGATTTACCGCCAGGACGTGGTGTTTGCCCTGGGCCAGGCGTCTGGGCTGGCGGTGTACGGGCGGAATTTGCAGTTGATTCGCCGCCGGCTGACCACACGAAGGGCGAAGCCGGCGGGATGAGCGATACCGCGATTCAGGCGGGCCATCCGGTGTGGGCGGCGCTTTGAACACGCTCTTAGAGCCGCTAACAAAACTCAGCGCAGCGGCCCTGGCTAGGCGTGCGGCCGCAGACAGTACAAGCAGTACGGCAAGGCCGCACAACGACGCCAGGGGGTTTTGTTAGCGGCGCTTAGCGCGCCCGCCACTGCGGCAGGCTGATCCATACCACGGCGGCAATGATCACCGCCATGGCCGCCATTTCTGCTGTGCCAATCTGTTCCCCGGCAAACGCCACGCCCAGCCCCACCGCCACCACCGGATTGACGTAGGCGTAGCTGGTGGCCACCGCCGGGCGCACGGTTTTCAGCAGGTACAGATAGGCGGAAAACGCCACCAGCGAGCCAAACACCACCAGATACAGCAGCGCCAACCAGCCTTCCTGCGTAGGCCAGTGCTGCAGGCGCTCACCGCTGAGCAGGCTGCCCAGCGCCAGCACTGTGCCGCCGGCCAGCATTTCTGCCGCCGGGGCCATGGCACCGGCAGGCAGGTCCAGACGTTTGCCCCACACCGAGCCCAATGCCCAGCTGGCCGACGCCAGCAACAACAGCGCCGCTCCCAGTGGGCTGGCCTGCAGATTGGCCCCCAAATTCAGCAGCACGATGCCGCCCAGGCCCAGGGCGATGCCCCACCATTCCCGCGCCGAACCGCGCTGGCCGCCCAGCTGGGCAAACGCCAGGGTAAACAGCGGCACCGTGGCCACCGCCAGCGCGGCCACGCCCGACGCCACCCATTGTTCGGCCAGGGTGACGCCGCCATTGCCCATCGACAGCAAGAGCGTGCCAATCAGCGCCGCATGCCGCCACTGGCGGGCGCTGGGGGCGGGCGCGCCACGCCAGCGCAGCCAGGCGTACAAGGCACCGCCTGCCAGCAAAAACCGGGCGGCGGCCATCAGCAGCGGCGGCCAGCTGGCCACACCAATACGGATGGCCAGATAGGTGGACCCCCAGATCAGGTACAAGGCAGCAAAGGCCGCCAGCAGGTGCCAGCGTGAGGCAACAGGGGTGGGGGCGGACATCAGTCGGGCTCCTGGCAGGTCATCGGACAGCCTTTGATTGTATAAGGCCAAACCGGCAAAATGCACAGCAAAACCATGGTTATTTGCCATAAAAAACTTATAAAATATGATTTTTATGTAATTATCCCTTGGATTATAAAAATGGCAGAACTGGACCGATTTGACCGGCTGATTCTTGAGGCGCTGCAGCACAACGCCCGCTTGTCTGGTGCGGAGCTGGCGCGGCGGGTCAATCTGTCGGCCCCTGCGGTGGCCGAGCGGATGGCCAAGCTGGAGCGCAACGGGGTGATTCGCGGCTATCAGGCAGTGCTCGACCCGGCGCAGCTGGGTTACCCGATTCAATGCCTGATTGAGCTGACTTTGTACCGGGCCGACTATCCGCATGCACAGGCCACGCTGGCGGGGTTTCCCGAGTTGATCGACTGCCACCGGGTGACCGGCGACGCCTGCATGGTGCTCAAGGCGGCGGTGAGTTCAATGGCGCATTTGCAGGCGCTGATTGAGCGCCTCACCGAGCTGGGCGGGACCAAAACGGCGATTATCTTGTCCAGCCCGTTTACTGGCCGTGTGCCACCGTGGCCGGTGGAGGGTGCATCGACGTGAAGCTTGGCTGGTTTGGCCCGCCGGATTGGGCGCGCCAGTCGCCAGTCACGTTGAAACACAAGGGTTCATACAAGCCAGTTTCTGCCGGGTGTCCCGGCTTAATTTTTGTTAAAACAAAACCTGATTTTGCCACAGTGAACTGTCTTCCACGCCCTACCGCGTCATTCCCGCGCAGGCGGGAATCCAGGAGCATCCACAGCGTGCATCGGGTGTGCGCGCTCACCACCGCTCCGCCCCACACCCACGGCGCACGCAGTGGCGTGGTCTGGGTTCCCGCCTGCGCGGAAACGACAAGTGGGTGAAACTCATTGCCCGAAGAGGGCTGGCCCCCGATGAGGCATCCGGTTTAGTTTCTGTTAAAACAAAGCTTTACCTTTACATGGCAACAGCGAACCACCCACCGCACCCCACCCCGTCATTCCCGCGCAGGCGGGAATCCAGGAGCATCCACAGCGTGCATCGGGGATGTGTGTTCACGACTGTCCGCCTGCTCCACACCCACGGCGCACGCGGTGGCGTGGTCTGGGTTCCCGCCTGCGCAGGAACGACAAGCCGGGTGAGATTCAACCGACAGCGGTCGAGTCGCCGTCTCGTTGAAATACCCGCACGCAGGCGAGCGCGCTGACCCTGGATCTCTGTGCCAATGGTCGGTTCATATCAGGGTGACTGGCGACGAAGCTATTGGCTTGCCCAGGCCAGCACTGCGCGCGGGCAGCGCCATGCTGGTGCATGTGTCCCGTGCCAGTGGGCATCGCCATGGTGCATGCTGAGCCAGACGCTCGCTGCAATGCAGCATAAAGTGGCTGAATGACAAGGATTTTCCCCTGGTTTTCATCGGCACGAAATTTGCGTAAACGTCCAGAACAGAACGCCCGTTCAGATGGCGCAACCGGCCCCATGCCGGATAAAAAACCGAGGGAATCACCATGACCATCCATCGTTCTCCCCCTTTGCCGGTCAAGGGCTGGCTACCGTTGTCGCTGGCTGGCCGTGCCCGCCTGACCTTTGCCCTGCTGATGCTGGCCACCCTGCCGCTGGTGCTGGCGGTTGAGCAGGACAGGCAATGGTCAGCGTGGACACTGGCTGGCGTGGGCTGGCTGGTGGCCTTGCTGGCCGGCTTGTTTACCGTGCGCATCGCCCATCAGGACTGGCGCTCGCTGCGCGATGCGCTGGCCGCACTGGCCGAACGCAACCTCACCCAGCGGGTCCACCTGTACCGCACCGACGCTGTGGGTGCGGTGGCCGACTGGCTGAATCTGGGCACGCGTCGGCTGGCGGATATTTTTGTTGACCTGCACCGCACCGGCACCGAGCTGCGCCATGCCGCCAGCGAAGTCAGCCACGCTGCCGATACGCTCAGTCACAGCATGGACCAGCAACGCGACCTGACCCTGGCCTCCACCGCCACCCTGGAGCAGCTCAGCGCCAGCCTGGATGCGATGACCGACACCATGCGCGACACCGCCCGCAGTGCCGATGCCGGCCATCAGGCCGCCACCGTGGGCGCGACAGAAGCCCAGCAGGTGGCCAGCGCCATGGCCGATCTGGCTGCCGAAACCCGCGCGCTGCGCCACACCCTGGACGGGCTGAGCCAACGGTCAGGCGAAATCACCCAGGTGGTGGCACTGATTCGTGAGGTGGCAACGCAAACCAATTTGCTGGCGCTGAACGCCTCGATTGAAGCCGCCCGCGCCGGCGAGCAGGGGCGCGGTTTTGCCGTGGTGGCCGATGAAGTGCGCAATCTGGCCCAGCGCACCCAGCTTGCCACCGAAGACATCACCCAGGTGGTCAGCGCCATCCAGCATGATGTCAGCCATGCGGTCACCCGCATCGGCGTGTGCGAAAGCAAGGCCGAGCACAGCCAGCACCAGGCCAGCAACGCCGCCACCCGGCTGGAGCAGATCTGTCTGGCCACCGCCGACACCCGCCAGCTCAGCGAACAGATGGCCAGCGCGGTCAGCGAACAGCGTGACGCCAGCCACGCGCTGACCTGCAATGTGGCCGCGCGCGATGTGCTGGCCCAGGACAATGCCCGCCATGTCCACGAAACCGCTGATGTGTCGCGCTATCTGGAACAACTGGCCATCAAGCTGGAAAAACTGGTCAGCACCCACACCCTGTAACCCGCTGTCTGCGCTGGCTGCGGCCTGCCACCCGCCCCCGGAGGAAAGACCATGGAAGCCCTGGAATTGTTACCGATTGCCAGCATGACCCTGCTGGGTGCCGTCACCGCATTGCGCAGCCGTTGGCACGGCCAGCGCTGGCAGCGTCAGCGCCGCCATGAAGGCGTGCAATGGTGCCAGTCGCTGCAGCAGCTGGTGATGCACCTGCAACGCCATCGCGGCTTGTCCAGCATGTGCCTGAACGGTGATACACGCGCCGCCACCCGGCTGGCGCGCGAACGTGAAGACGCCAACCGGCTGATTCACACCCTGGCCCAGCTGCCCGATAGCCATCTGAGCGCAGCCGACGTGCTGCCCAAGGCGCAATGGCAGCAGTTTTGCCACGACTGGCAGCAGCTGTGCAGCACGCTGGAGGGCCTGGACGCCGCCGACAGCATTCACCAGCACACCGAGCTGATTACCCTGGTGCTGAACTGGCTGCGTGCCATTGGCGAAGCCAGCCTGAGCCGCTCCAGCGCCGACCATGCTTGGGTAGGCGTGCTGGTGGACCAACTGCCCGCCTTGTCCGAAGCGCTGGGCCAGGCACGCGCCATCAGCGCCGGCATTGCCGTGCGCGGCCAGTGTTCGGCAGTGGCACGGGTGCGGCTGGCGTATCTGATCAGCCGGATAGAGGGGCTGGCGCACACCTGCCGCCAGGCGCTGAGCGCCGACCGCCACGGTCATCACCCAGCCATGCGCGAGGGCCTGAGCCGCATCGACGCCGCTACCCAGCATATGCTCACCTGCCTGCGCTGCCAGATGAGCGGCAACCCGTCAGCCAATGGCAGCGACTGCTTTGCCGTGGCCACCGAGGCAATTGATGCGGTATTTGCGCTGATGGCCGGTCTGCTGGCCGGCGCGGCACCCCAGCCAGATTTGCCGCTGGCCGCGTAACCTGGCTAACTGGGCAGACGCCTTGGTACTGCGTGGCCTCAGCCTGCTGGCGTGGCGTCGGCCTGGCCGCCATCGGCGGTTGCCGGCGCGTCAGCCTCCTGCGCAGCCGGCACATCGCCCACCCGTCCCAGCACGCGGAATTCCACATCCAGGGTCAGTTCGTCGATGCGCACAATCGCCAGGCGCACCTTGTCGCCAGCTTGCAGGCCGTCGGGCAGGCCAGCCAGGCGGGTGACCATCGGCAGGCCGTCAATGCGGATCAGATCTTCCTTGATCCAGCTGGCCTGCAGGGTGTCGATGCCTTCCTGGGTAAACCAGCGCAGGCACCAGAAGCGCTCCATCTGGTCCTGGAACTGGTTGTAGGCACTGTAAGCGGCGTCGAAGTCGCGCAGGATGCCAAACAGCTTGGCGTCGCCCGGTGCAAACACCGGCGGCTGTTCACGGATCATCGCCACAATCTGGCGCTGATTGACAAAGTCCACCGCGCGGCGCAGCGGCGAGCTGGACCAGGCGTATTGCGCCACGCCCAGACCCACATGCGGCTGGGCGGTGGTGACCATCTTCACCTTGCCCTGGGTCTGCGCACGGTAAATGGCCGGGAAGCCGGCGCGGTCGAGCGCGCCGCCCCATTCGCAGTTGACCAGAATCATCAGCTCGGACACCAGCTTGTCCATTGGCGAACCGCGTTTGCGCCGGGTGATGATCACCTTGCCGTCTTCAATGGCAAAGTTGTAGTCCAGCTGCGGCGGGCGGGTGGGGTCGGCCTTGCCGCGCCGCACTTCCAGTGCATTGGCAAACTCCCACAGCCAGCGCAGCTCGGCCTTGTACGGGTAGTCCACGCCGGGGTCGTTGGCCAGGGTGTCTTCGTTGAACAGCGGCTCCAGTGTGTCGTGGCGCAGGTTGGCGGCGACAAACACCCGGTCTACCCGGCTGTGGTGACTCAGCACGGTAAAGTCGGGGCTCACTTCAAGGTACATGCTCACCGCCGGGCAGGTTTCGCCTTCTTTCAGGGTGAACTGGCTGACCACGTCGTCGGGCAGCATGGTGATCTTGTCGCCGGGGAAGTACACGGTGGACAGGCGGTTGTACACCAGTTTTTCCAGGTCGCTGTCCACGTCAATGCCCAGCGTTGGCGCGGCAATATGCACGCCCACGCGCCAGTTGCCGTTATCCAGCCGGGACAGCGAGAAGGCGTCGTCGATTTCGGTGGTGGCGGCGTCGTCAATTGAAAACGCCTGAACGCCAGCGTCTTCCAGCGCGTCGGGGGCCGGGGTGGCCGGGGCGCAGGCCGGGAAGCCGCGTCCCTTGGGAAAATGTTCCATCAGGAAGCCGGCCAGCAGATAGTCTGGCACCGACGGAATGCCGCCAGCGGCAGCAATCAGGCGCAGCGGCGGCTGGTTGGCGTCGCGGCTGGCGGCGTCCAGGGCTTTCCATTCCAGGGTGTTCTTGTCCGGGCGGTGCAGCAGGGTCATCAGCTGGCTGCGCAGCACGTCGGGGATGGTACCGGCGCACAGGGTGGCGGCCCATTCGTCGATTTGCAGCTGCTGCTGGCGACGCTTTTCCTGACCGGCCAGCGCGGCCTTGAGGGTGTCTTCCGGCGCGGCCTTGTAGTGGCCACGGCCTTTGCGATAGAAGTACATCGGCGCGCCATGCAGGCGCAGGGCAATCGCGGCGGCTTCCACTGCCGACGGTGCATGGCCCCAGTAGTCAGCAGCCAGCGCTTCAAAGCCAAATTCATCACTGCCGCAGCATTCCCACAGGAAATCCACGTCGATGTCGTTGGCAGCGGTTTCTGCCGCAGGCAAAAAATCCGCCAGCGGCGAGGTAAATTTCAGCAGCACGGCCGCCGCCTTGATTTTGCTGCGCTTGCCGTGCGGGGCTTCCACCTGCAGGCTGGCATCGGTGGTGGACATTACCGCGCCAACCTTGAAAGCGCCGTCTTCTTCGTAAAACACGTTCATGTGAGGGTTCCCGTGCGGGAGAGTGGTTAGCCGGACATTATAGCAGTCCGGGATGCGGGGGCTGTGGGTCGGCGCGCTGGCGTTGGGCAGCAAGGCACACCATCGCCCTTACAATGCACATCGCCCCTGGCGTCAGGACTCGACGCCAGGGGCGATGGGTTGTGCTGGCCGTACCGGCCAGCCGGGGTCGGCTCGGGCGCTTACGCGTCTTCCTTGCCCGGTTTCGGTTCCGGCGGAATCACCACTTCGCTGTAGCCGCATTCTTTTTGCGGGCAAACTTTCTCGGTACCGCGTCGTTTGGTCACTTTCAGCGTCAGGATCGGCCAGCCGCATTTCGGGCAGGACTCGGCCACCGGCGGGTTCCAGGTGGCGTACTTGCACTTGGGGTAGGTGTTGCAGCTGTAAAACAGCTTGCCGTAGCGGCTCTTGCGCTCGATCAGATGGCCGGTTTTGCATTCCGGGCAGGCCACGCCGGTGTCCTTGGGCTTTTCCAGCGGCTCGATATGCTTGCACTTCGGGTAGTTGGCGCAGCCGATGAACTTGCCATACGGGCCGTTTTTCACCACCAGCTGACCGCCGTCCTCGGGGCAGACGCGGTCTTCGATCACCACCGGGACTTCCGGCGGGGCGTTGGGGTCGTCGTTCAGGTTACGGGTGTAGTCACATTCCGGGTAGCCGGTGCAGCCGATGAAGCGGCCACGCTTGCCAAAGCGGATGTTCAGCGGCTTGCTGCACTTGGGGCAGGCTTCGTCCAGCGCTTCGGTGGTGACTTCGGCACGGCTGATGCCTTCTTTTTCCACCAGCTGCTTGTGAAAGCCCTTCCAGAAGCCATCCAGCACCGGCACCCATTCGCGCTTGCCGGTGGAAATGTCGTCCAACTGGTCTTCCAGCTTGGCGGTGAAGTTGTAATCCACGTACTGCTGGAAATGCTCGGTGAGGAATTTATTGACGATGTCGCCGGTGTCGGTGGGGATAAAGCGCTTTTTATCCAGGGTGACGTATTCGCGGTCTTTCAGCGTCTTGATGATCGAGGCGTAGGTGGAAGGCCGGCCAATGCCGAATTCTTCCAGCGCCTTTACCAGGCTGGCTTCAGAAAAACGCGGCGGGGCCTGGGTGAAGTGCTGTTCGCCGGAGAGTTTGTCCACCGGCAGCACATCGCCCACTTCCAGCGCCGGCAGCTTGGCCTCGCCTTCGTCGGCCACGTCGTCTTCGCCTTCCTGATACACGGCGATAAAGCCAGGAAACACCAGAATCTGGCCGCTGGCGCGGAAGGTGCTGAGTTCGCCGCCCACGGTGATGTCCACGCTGGTGGTGTCGAACTTGGCCGGCGTCATCTGACAGGCCAGCGTGCGCTTCCAGATCATGTCGTACAGCTTGAACTGCTCGGCGGTCAGGAAGGGCTTGACGGCTTCCGGGGTGCGGTAGATCGAGGTTGGGCGCACCGCTTCGTGCGCTTCCTGGGCGTTTTTGGCCTTGTTCTTGAACACCACCGGCGCTTTGGGCAGGTAATCCGGGTCAAAATTCTTGTCGATGTAATGACGGATTTCGGTCAGTGCTTCGTTGGCCAGTGCCACCGAGTCGGTACGCATATAGGTGATCAGACCCACCGTGCCGCTGCCCACGTCCACGCCTTCGTACAGCTGCTGGGCGGTGCGCATGGTGCGGTCGGTGGTCATGCCCAGCTTGCGCACGGCTTCCTGCTGCAGGGTGGAGGTGGTGAACGGCGCGGCCGGGCTGCGCGATTTCTTTTTCTTTTCCACCGCGCTGACAGCCGCTGGCTGGCCAGCCAGCGCAGCCAGGATGGTGGCCTGGGTGGCTTCGTTGGGGATGTCGAACTGTTCGAGCTTGTTGCCCTGGTAGTGGGTCAGCCGGGCGGCAAACTTGGTGCGGCCCTTGTGGCTGTCCAGGTGAATCGACCAGTATTCCTGCGACACAAAAGCCCGAATTTCGGCCTCGCGTTCGCAAATCAGCCGCAGCGCCGGGCTTTGTACCCGGCCAGCGGACAGGCCACGGCGGATTTTTTTCCACAGCAGCGGCGACAGATTGAAGCCCACCAGATAATCCAGCGCGCGGCGCGCCTGCTGGGCGTTGACCAGGTCCTGGGCGATGTCGCGCGGGTTGGCCACGGCATCCAGCACCGCCTGGCGGGTGATTTCATGAAACACCACGCGCTGGGCGGTTTTGTCTTTCAGCAGCTTCTTGCTTTTCAGGATTTCCAGCAAATGCCAGGAAATCGCCTCACCTTCGCGGTCCGGGTCAGTGGCCAGGTAGATGTGCTGGGCTTCGCGCACGGCGGCGGCAATCGCGTCAACGTGCTTGCTGTTTTTGGCGATGATCTGGTATTTCATCGCAAAGTTTTTGTCCGGGTCCACCGCGCCGTTTTTCGGCACCAGGTCGCGGATGTGGCCATAGGAAGCGAGAATTTCAAAATCGCTGCCCAGATATTTTTTCAGGGTCTTCGCCTTCGAGGGCGATTCGACAATCAGCAGATTGGCAGGCATGGCAGATCCGTGGGCAATCCCAGGCCGCGCAACGGCAAGGCCGGCGGCCATTCCTAAACATGATAAGGCCGCGCTACTGGCGCGGCCCACGACGGCGGTCCGGCTTGCTATTGCAAGGTAGAGGACCAGCCGATTGCACTTAATAATTCGTCGGCCATCAAGGCATCCGGGGTAATGCACTGCCGCCACAGCACCATCAGCACCACCAGACGGGCGGTGTCCGGGTCGGCTTCGCCATCGGGCAGCTCCAGCAGGCGTTCAATCACCAGCTCGCGCTGGGTCATGTCCAGCACCTGATGGGTTTCCAGAAACTGCAAGAACCCTCGGGTTTCGGTGGAGAGCTGCTCGATTTCTTCATCATTGAAGCAACGCATGCCATCCACCGGCAAGGCCAGCACTTCTGGCGCGGCAGCGCTGTCCAGCGAGTCCAGCCAGCTTAGCGCGTCTTCGATGTCTTCATCTTCAAAGCCGGCGGCAAACAGGCGGCGGGCCAGTTGCTCGACGTCCGGACAGGCGCTGAAGTCCGGGTACTCCTGAACAAGATAGGCGAAAACGTCGAACATGAAAGACCTTAAACAATGGGCGGGCCGCCCTGGCGCAGGGTCACGCAGCGGGCAGAATAACAGGTAATACATCATCAACACGTTACCACGGCTGTCAAGACGGGTATATGCACAATCGTGTGGACGGGCGTTGGGCAGCGCGCAGCCAGGGCGGGGTGTGGTGTTCACACTGGCTTGGCGGCACGCGCACAGTGGTGGCGGGCAGGCCAGCGGCCCTACGCCATGCGCTGGTAGCGGCCACCGGGCAAAGTCTCCAGCCGGCCAGCCATTTCAAGGCGCAAAAGCATGGCGGAGAGTGCATCCGCCGTCAAGCCCAGCCGGCCACACAGGGTGTCGCTGTCCACCGGATCAAAACCCATGGCCGCCAGCAGCGCGGCGTCTTCGCCCTGCGCCGGCGCTGGCGGCGCAGAAGGCGCAATCGGCGTGCTGACGGGTGGCAGGCCGGCAGGCGCGCCCAACGGCTGCAGGATGTCGTCCAGACATTCCACCAGCGTGGCACCGTCACGAATCAGCCGGTGGCAGCCCTTGGCGTGGGTGGAATGAATCGACCCCGGCACGGCAAATACTTCGCGACCATAGTCGGCGGCCAGCCGGCCCGTAATCAGTGAACCGCTTTTCAGGCTGGCTTCCACCACCAGACACCCCAGGCTCAGGCCGGCAATGATCCGGTTGCGCCGGGGAAAATGCATCGCCAGCGGTTTGGCCTCCAGCGGAAACTCGGACACAATCAGGCCCTGCCCGGCCAGCTGGCGCGCCAGCGCCTGATTGCTGGCCGGATAAATCCGGTCGATGCCGGTGCCAATCACCGCCACGCTGGAGGCGGGTGTTTCCAGTGCGCCGGCATGCGCAGCGGCGTCAATGCCGGCAGCCATACCGCTGACCACGGTAAACCCGGCCTGCCCCAGTCCCTTGGCCCACGCCTGCGCGGTGGCTGCACCCTGAACGGTGGCATGCCGGCTGCCCACCACGGCAATCATGGGCCGGTTGAGCAGCTCGCGCCGGCCATGCAAAAACAGCAAGGGCGGCGGGGTAGGGCTATGCAGCAGGGGAACGGGGTAATCCCTGTCATCCAGCCGCAACAGCTGGCGGTGATCGCCCAGCGCCAGCCAGTCGTGCACCGCCTGCCGTCCGGCCTGGCTGTCGTGACTCAGCAAGCGCCGCGCCAGCGCGGCACCCAGCACGTCGCTTAGCGCAGCATGCGAGGCCGCCAGCGCATGTTCCGGCTCGCCCCAGCCTTGCAGCACACGCAACCAGTGCGCTGCCCCCAGGCCGGGCGTGAGCAGGCAGTGCAACCAGGCATCCAGTCCAGTCAGGTTCATTGGGGCAGTCTTTCGTGCAGGGCAGCATCAATCAGTTATTTGTCATTGGCTGATATAGCCCATGCCAGACGGGTTTGCCAAGGTAATCGCGGGGGCGTCTGGCGGTGAAGCACGCGCAAGAAGGCAAACAGCCAGGCCCCCTGTCTTGGCTGTGCATGGCTTCAGGCCGGTGAACGCCCCGTGGCCGGGGCCAATCCAATCATGGTCAGCGCGCCGTGTTCGGGTAAAATGGCCCCCTTCCTGACTGCTTTGTCTCTCCGCCCGCATGCAACTGGTCGCCCTCGGTCTCAATCACCACACCGCCCCGCTCGCCATCCGCGAACAGCTGGCCTTTCCGGCTGAGCAGTTGGCCGATGCCCTGCGCGATCTGACCGGCTCGCAAACCGCGCACGAGGCGGCAATTCTGTCTACCTGTAATCGCACCGAAATCTACGCCAGCGCCCGCGATATCGACAGCGTGCTGGCCTGGCTGGCGCGCAATCGCGGGCTGGACGTCGAGGCGCTGCGCCCTTATCTGTACGCGCTGGATGCCGAAGCCACCGCCCGCCATGCGTTTCGCGTGGCGTCCGGGCTGGATTCGATGGTGCTGGGCGAAACCCAGATTGTCGGCCAGATCAAGGACGCCGTGCGGGTGGCGGAAACCTGTGGCACGCTGGGCACCTTGCTCAATACCTTGTTCCAGAAAACGTTTTCTACTGCCAAGGCGGTGCGCAGCCAGACGGCCATCGGGGCCAATTCGGTATCGATGGCGGCGGCTGGGGTCAAGCTGGCGGAGCAGATTTTTCCCAGCATTCGTGAGCTGAATGTGCTGCTGATTGGCGCGGGCGAGATGATTGAACTGGTGGCCACCCACTTTGCCGCCCATCAACCCGCCGGCATCACCGTGGCCAACCGCACGCTGGAGCGCGGCGAGCGGCTGGCCAGCCAGTTTGGCGGTCGGGCGATTGTGCTGCAGGACCTGGCCAGCCAGCTGCCGCTGCACGATGTGGTGGTCACCTCCACCGCGTCGCCCGTGCCGATTCTGGGCAAGGGCACGGTGGAAAAAGCGCTGAAAATCCGCCGCCACAAGCCGATTTTCATGCTCGACCTGGCCGTGCCGCGCGATATCGAAGCCGAAGTGGCCGAACTGGCCGATGTGTTCTTGTATACGGTGGACGATATTGCCGCGATTGTGGACGCTGGCCGCGAAGAACGCCGCGCTGCTGCTGAAACCGCCGAAGGCATCATTCAGGAAAAAACCCGCGAATTTGTTCAGTGGCTGGCTGGCCGCGACACCGTGCCGGTGATCCGCGCGCTGCAAGTTGAAGCCGAACGGATTCGCCGCCACGCGCTGGAAGCCGCCGCCAAACGCCTGCAAAAAGGTGAATCGCCGCAGGATGTGCTGGAATTTTTGTCCCGCCAGCTGACCAACAAACTGCTGCACCCGCCGCTGCAGGCGCTGAACAGCCACCACGGCCAGGCCAAGGCCGAGCTGACCGACGCGCTGGCGCGGCTGTACAACCTGCATCCGGATTGAGGCGCGCTGGCCGACGCAGACGAAATCATCCCCGGTGCTTTTATAACGTATTAAAATTACCGGCTGACTTCCGCCCAGCGGAATCCGCCGCCTTGTGTTTGCCCGCGCGGGCTGCCTGCGCTACCGTGAAAGAATACCGCTACGATGAAAGCCTCGATTGCCAGCAAACTGGATCAGCTGGTTGACCGGCTCGACGAAGTGACGCGCCTGCTGTCCACCGAAGAAGCCACCCGCGACATGGAGTCGTTTCGCAAGCTCACCCGCGAACACGCCGAACTGACCCCGGTGGTGGAGGAATACCAGGCTTTCCGCCAGTGCGAGGCCGACATGCGCAGCGCCGAAGAACTGCTGGCCGACCCAGACATGCGCGAACTGGCGCAGGCCGAGCTGGAAGACGGCAAGCAGCGGCTGGTTGTGCTGGAGCTGGGGCTGCAAAAGCTCTTGCTGCCGCGCGACCCCAACGACGAGCGCAATATCTTTCTGGAAGTGCGTGCCGGTACGGGCGGCGACGAATCGGCATTGTTTGCCGCCGATTTGTTCCGCATGTACTCGCGCTTTGCTGAACGCAACCGCTGGCAGGTGGAAATTGTCTCGGCCAGCGAATCCGACCTGGGCGGCTATAAGGAAATCATCGCCCGGCTGGTGGGGTTTGGGGCCTATTCCAAACTGAAGTTTGAGTCCGGCGGCCACCGCGTGCAGCGGGTGCCAGCCACCGAAACCCAGGGCCGCATCCATACGTCAGCGTGTACCGTGGCGGTGATGCCGGAAGCCGACGAGGTGGAAGCGGTGAACATCAATCCGGCAGACTTGCGCATCGACACCTTCCGTGCCTCTGGCGCGGGCGGCCAGCACATCAATAAAACCGACAGCGCGGTGCGCATCACCCACCTGCCATCGGGCATTGTGGTGGAATGCCAGGATGACCGCAGCCAGCACAAGAACAAGGCGCGCGCGCTGGCGGTACTGGCGTCGCGGATCATGGACGTGCAGCTGCGCGAGCGCCAGGCCAAAGAGGCCGCCACCCGCAAAAGCCTGGTGGGCTCGGGCGACCGCTCCGAGCGCATTCGCACGTATAACTTTCCGCAAGGCCGGGTCACCGACCATCGCATCAACCTGACGCTCTACAAGCTGGATCAGGTGATGGACGGCGACCTGTTTGAGCTGACCGAGGCGCTAAGCGCCGAGCATCAGGCCGAGCTGCTGGCGGCGATGGGCGACTGAAGCGTCGGGCACGCATGGTCAGCGGGCTTCCCTTTTAGCACGATTTATTATATGTTTATATGAATTGTTAGCTGAACCCCGCCCAAGGAGCTTGACCATGACCTGCAATATTGGCAAAACCGAACGTATTCTGCGCATCATCGTTGGCCTGATCATCACCAGCCTGGCGTTTGTTGGCCCGGAAAGCCCATGGGCTTTCCTCGGCCTGGTGCCGCTGCTGACCGGCGTGATTGGCTGGTGCCCGCCGTATGCGATGCTGGGCATCAATACCTGCAAGAAATAAGCCACTGTACTGCCCCTCCCCCGCGCCGGCCAGGCTTGCCTGGCCGTTGTGCTGTCTGCGGCAAACACATTCAACTATGCATAGCGCCAACAGTTCCGCCGGCGCTGGCGCAGTTCTGGCATGCTGACGGCTTTGTTTGTCGGGAGATCCCTCATGCCCTCCACTGTGTTTGCTCCGTATACCGTCCTGGTGGTGCCGGGGTGGCAAAACTCTGGCCCTGAGCACTGGCAAAGCCAGTGGCAGGCGCAGCAGCCGGATTGGCAGCGGGTGATGCAGCGCGACTGGCTGACACCGCAACTGGCCGACTGGGTGGCCACCCTGGATGCGGCGATTGTGGCAGCCAAACAGCCGGTGCTGCTGGTAGCGCATAGCCTGGGCTGTGCCACTGTGGCGCACTGGGCACAAGCGCAGCCCGGCCACACCGGCAAGGTGGCGGCGGCCTGGCTGGTGGCCCCGGCAGATACCGAACGGGCCGATGCCCCGGATGCGGTGGCCAGCTTTGCGCCACTGCCACGCCAGCCGCTGCCGTTTGCCAGCCAGATCATCGCCAGCGACAACGACCCCTACTGCAGCGCAGCGCGGGCGCAACAGCTGGCGGCAGACTGGGGCAGTGCCTGCCGGGTGCTGCCGCAAGCCGGGCACATCAACACCGACGCCGGCTTTGGCCCATGGCCGGAAGGGCTCAGCGCCCTGGCCCACTGGCTGACACCGGCCTGAACTTCCCCGCCCGGCCCCCCGGTCACACACTGGCCGCGCGCAGCGCGCCCTGCTGACCCGCGCGCGCATCTGCGCTATCCTCCCGGCCATGGAACTGGAACGACTACTGCATAGCCAGGGGTTTGGCAGCCGCAAGGGCTGCCGGGCGCTGATTGAAGCCGGGCGGGTGGCACTGGCCGATGGGGTGTGCCTGAACCCGAAAACCCCGATTGCCCAGCCTGAAGGGCTGACGGTCTGGGTGGACGGCCAGGCCTGGCCGGTGTGCGCCCAGCTGTATCTGCTGCTGCACAAACCCGCCGGCTACGAATGCTCACGCGCCCCGCAACACCATGTGCCGGTGCTGAATCTGCTGCCCGCGCCCTACCGCGAACGCGGTGTGCAGCCAGTGGGCCGGCTGGACGCCGACACCACCGGCCTGCTGTTATTGTCTGACGATGGCCGCTTTATCCACCATTTCACTTCGCCACGCCGGCATGTGGCCAAAACCTACGCCGTGACTGTGCGTCACCCGCTGGACGACGCCCAGCTCACCGCCTTGTGCAACGGGGTGCAATTGCACGATGAACCCGCGCCGCTGGCGGCGCTGGCCTGCGCCCGGCGCGACGAGCACACCCTGCTGCTGACCATTGGCGAAGGCAAATACCACCAGGTGAAACGCATGGTGGCGGCAGCGGGCAACCGGGTGGAAGCGCTGCACCGTGAAGCCATGGCCGAACTGACCCTGGGCGAGCTGCCACCGGGCCAGTGGCGCACGCTAACCGCCGCCGACTTTGCCCTGCTCGGCTGGCCACCCGCTGGACATCCGGCATGATTGTGCGCCCTCGCCCGCATTGGCTGGGCATTCTGTTTGCCTGGCATGGCTCGGTGTTGCCGCGCATTGTGCCGCAGCTGGGGCTGATCACCCTGCTGGCGCTGGCAGTGACGCTCAGCCATGGCGTGCTGCTGGGCTGGAAAGTCACCCTGACGCCGATGCCGTTCACCCTGGTGGGCATTGCCCTGGCGATTTTCCTGGGGTTTCGCAATACCGCCAGTTACGACCGCTACTGGGAAGCGCGCAAGCTGTGGGGGCAGGGGCTGAACGATTGCCGCACGCTGGCGCGCCAGGCGCTGACCCTGCTGGACGCGCCCGCCAATCCGCAGCCATTTGTCTATGGTCTGATAGGCTTTATCCACGCCCTGCGCGGCCAGTTGCGCCAGCAGTCGGTGGACGACCCGCTACGCGCCTTGCTGCCGGCTGACCTGCTGGCGCGGCTGCAGCAGGCACACTATCCACCCGCGCTGATTCTGCTCTGGCTGGGGCAATGGCTGCAGCAGCAGCGCCAGCACGGCCATCTGCAGCCCATTCTGGCCGCCAAAATGGAAGACGCGCTGTCCGGGCTGACTCAGGTGCTGGGCGGCTGCGAGCGAATTGCCAGCACGCCGATTCCGTTTGCCTATTCGGTGATTCTGTATCGCACCGTGGCACTGTACTGCCTGCTGCTGCCCTTTGGCCTGGTGGATAGCCTGGGCTGGATGACCCCGCTGGTCACCGCGTTCTTGTCGTATACCTTTTTTGCCCAGGAAGCGCTGCTCAGCGACATCGAAGACCCATTTGGCCACGCCGCCAACGACCTGCCGCTGGATGCCATGTCACGGATGATCGAGCGCACCCTGCGCGAAATGCTGGGCGAAGCGACATTGCCGGACATGCCTGCGCCACGCCATTTTGTCCAGACTTGAAACCCTCGCCGAGTATGGTACGGTCATGACCTTTGGCAGCGCGCCCGACCAGACCGGGCGCGTTGTCTTGTCTGCGCGATTTGTTTCCGGATGGACACCCATGACCCGACACCCCCTGCTGTACGCCCTGGCCGCCATTGTGCTGTGGGCCTCGCTGGCCACGCTGGGCGCAGCCGTTGCCAGCCTGCCGCCCTTTTTTACCGTGGGCGTCAGCCTGATGATTGGCAGCCTGTGCGCGCTGAAACACTGGCGCGAATGGCGGGTGCCACCGGCCACCCTGCTGCTGGGGGTGACGGGCCTGTTTGGCTACCATTTCTTTCTGTTTCTGGCCTTTCGCCTGGCCCCCGCCGTGGAAGCCAATCTGCTCAACTACCTGTGGCCACTGCTGATTGTGCTGCTCTCGCCCGTGCTGTTGTCCGGCTATCACCTCAGCGCCCGGCATATTCTGGGCGCACTGGCGGGCTTTGTCGGCGCGGCACTGGTGGTCACTGGCGGCCAGCTCAGCATTAACCTGACCGCCCTGCCCGGCTACGGCAGCGCCGTGCTGGCTGCGCTGCTGTGGGCCAGCTATTCCCTGCTGACCAAGCGGGTACGCCCCTTCCCCACCGCCGCCATCGGTGGCTTCTGCCTGCTGTCTGGTGTGCTGTCGTTGCTGTGTCACACCCTGATGGAAGCACCTGTCAGCCCCAGCGCCAGCCAGTGGCTCACCCTGCTGCTGCTCGGTGCCGGGCCGATGGGGCTGGCGTTCTTTTTGTGGGACAAGGCGCTGAAACTGGGCGACCCCCGCCAGATTGGCGCGCTAAGCTACCTCACGCCGCTTTTGTCCACCTTGCTGCTGGTGGCCAGCGGACGCGGCCAGCTTGGCCCAGCCACGGGTGCCGCCATTGCGCTGATTGTTGGCGGCGCGCTGGCGGGCACGCTGGATTGGCAGGCATTGCGGCGCAAGCCGGCGTAAAGCGCGGGGGTATCCAGGTAAACATGCATACCCCCTGCTCAGTGCGCCTAGTTGTGTAAACTCTATGCGTTATTCAGAGCAGGAATATGAGACATAGGAGGCTGATAGCCAGGGCCTCCGCACTCGGAATGCATAGCTAACAAGCGCCATGAGCTGAGGTTTGCACCGGCTGCGAACTTGTTGTCCACTATCAGGCTTTGCCCAATCCCAACATGAGCACTGCCGGAGTCAGCCTGATGCAAGCCCTTGAACATATTGACGATCCACGCAGCCCCAGTAACGGAACGCGTCATGACTTCCGTGAACTCCTGGTGGTGGCCATCTGCGCGATGCTGTCGGACAACGACACCTTCGAAGAAATGGTGGCGTGGGCACGTTACAAGCAGGACTGGCTGCGAGGTTTCCTCAAACTGGCGAATGGCATCCCCTCAGAAGACACCTTCATCCGCGTATTCCGCATGCTCGACCCCAGGCAGTTCGAGCAGGCATTCCGTGACTGGGCCGGCGACATTCTGCCGGCACTGAGTCACGAAACGCTGGCCATTGATGGCAAAACCTTACGCGGCTCTGGCAGCGGTGGCGAACGCGCCATCCATATGGTGAGTGCCTTTGCCACCCAGGCCGGACTGGTGCTCGGGCAGGAGAAAGTACACGACAAAAGCAATGAGATCACGGCGATCCCCATCCTGCTGGAAAGCCTATACCTCAAGGGCTTGCTGGTCAGCATCGATGCCATGGGTTGCCAGCGCGACATTGCGGCACAAATTCACCGACAGGAAGGTGATTACCTGCTGGCGGTCAAAGGTAACCAACCCTCGCTGCAAAAGGCGGTTGAGGCGGCGGTGATCGAACTGGGTGAAGCCGCCGTGCCGTGGCCGATGGTCGAGGACCGCCATGGCCGGAAAGTGGTACAGACGGCGCGGGTGATTCCGGCTGCAGGGCATATCGACACGACGGCCTGGCCAGCTTGCAAAAGTATTGGCGTGATCGATTCGTGGCGGAAGGAGGGCGACAAGCCAGCACAATGGGAGCGGCGTTATTACATCAGTTCGCGCGATCTGGATGGTGAAGCGCTGGGGCGTGCGGTACGCGCACACTGGGGCATCGAAAACCGGCTGCACTGGGTGCTGGATGTGGGATTTGGCGAGGATGCCAGTACGGTGCGCAAGGATTACGCGCCGCAGAACCTGTCGTTATTGAAAAAGATGGTGCTGAATTTGGTGCGACCGGTCCCGATGGGAAAAAACGGCAAGATGAGCTTGCGCATGAAGCGCAAGGCCACCGCATGGTCGGACGAAGAACGCGTCCGGGTACTTGGGCTCGAACCAATATGATGTCCGAGTGCGGAGGCCCTGGGCTGATAGCCCAGGCTGGCATGGGGATGGCGATAGTTGTACTCATCCAGCCAAAGCAGTAAATATTGGCCACGGTGATCCGATGAATCATAACTGTGCGCATAGGCCAATTTTCGCAAGGCAGTCTGGATAAAGCGCTCTGCCTTTTGGCCAATGGTGGAACAAGATTGAGAGCATGATATGACTATGTGCCAGAAAGATCTCACATGCAAAGAGATAGTCAAGTTGCCTGATTATCCTGCGCTCGAAAAGCTTGCCTCGGCATTGTGGCAACAGGAAAACAATTATCATGGCGCAGCAATTATGGTCGGCGCAGGTTTTAGCCGCAGCGCCGCCTCAACTGGGGATGTTAGCCGTCAATTACCCCTTTGGAATGATCTGTCTGCCATGCTTGCAGCAAAGCTAAGCACGACCAGTAGTGACCCTTTGCGTCTGGCAGAAGAATACTCTGCTTATTTTGGCAAGCCAGCGCTACATGACTTGGTAAAAAATGCTATCAACGATTTGGCATGGGTACCAGGAAAACTGCATGTATCTTTGTTGAATCTGCCATGGAAAGAGGTGCTAACAACCAATTGGGATACACTGCTTTGTCAAGTCCCGCCTGGTTATAAATGCGCTTCTTGAACAATTCAGGTTTTTTCTTCTGCCATTCTTTCAGCGCCTGAATGGGCGAAAGATGGTTGAGCGCACGCTGCGGAATCTGCTGGTTGTAAGTGTTCACATAGCGCTTAAGCGTTGTCTCCAACTCAGCCGCTGAAGCAAATCGGGTCTGGTTCACCACCTCACTGATTCGGCCATTGAAGCGCTCAACCATCCCGTTTGTCTGCGGGTGGCGCGGCGGGCACAGGCGGTGCTCAATATTCAGCGTCATGCAACGGACATCAAAGGCGTGGCGTCCGGTTGGCTCACGCTTTTTGCTGGTGAAGCGGTCGGTGAACTGACTGCCGTTGTCAGTGAGCAATTTGACGATCTTCATCGGTGCCGCGCGTTCCAGCCGGTTTAAAAAGTCCACGCTGCTTTGCTCACTTTGGTCGGCATAGATATGCATGAACACCCAGCGTGTGGCGCGGTCGATGGCTACAAACAGGTAACGTCGCTCTTTCTCGTCAGGCATCCGCGGCAAGTACTTGATATCCATGTGCAGGAAGCCAGGTTCGTAATCCTTGAAGGTTTTGACCTGTGGCTCAACCTGGCCGGCATCAGCCAGCGCCTGGGCTTGCAGTTGACGCAAATTGGCCACGCCATGGCGGCGCAGACAGCGATCCAGCCCAGAGCGAGAGACGTCTGGATTGATGAATTCGCGCACCACAGCGACCAGGTCATCCAATCCCAGTAGCGTCAGGCTTCGCAAGGCCACGGCAATCGCCTCTTGTGCCGGAGTCAGCGTGGTGCAGAGCTTGTGCGGGCGATGGGATAAATCCTCCGGGCTGTCGCGCTGTTTCCACTTGCGTGCGGTTGCCACGCTGATGTTGTAGCGTTTTGCCAACTCAAGCAACGATGCGGCTGAATTCTTGATCTCCGCTCGCGTACGAGGGGTGGTTCGAGCCTGGGCGTGGACTTCACTCATGTTGATTGCTCTGCTTTCAAGGTCTCAATTAGACCACGCATCATGTCTCTTGCCCAGAAGAGTGGCCTGCTACGAATTGGAATATGATCACACGGGATGCAACAATTACAAAAGCAGCCAAAGATAACAATATTAGTGAATTTCCTTCCAACGAGCAGGCATTGGTTTACTTTGATAAGCTGACAGCCTGGCGGCCTAACGTGGACGAGCAAGATATATTTGGATATTCCAGGCATACAGAGCAAGAAATAGCTGAATTTATTGGAAAAGCTCTGTCATACTCGATTGTTCCTGCACTTTCTACCTCAGCATTAAATGAGGAGAACTTTCAGAAGCTTTATACTTTTTATACAGAAACACACGCTACCGAAGCTATAATCGCACTGCCGTATTTTGCAGCGAATGCCGACCAGTTTGTCCAATATGTAGAGACATCCATCAAGAAAGCTTTGCGAGGAAGAGGTGAGCTTGATATTGCTTATGCCGCTCATGCAATTTTACAGTGGCGGATAATGCAAGAATCTGCCAACACAAATGAGTTAATTTCGCGACTGGTATATCAGGTAACCGCTGGCCAGACAAATGGCATGGTTACTTTACTATGGGTCATGTGTCAGTTAAAAAAACATGGAGCCCTATCCGATAGTCATATCAACTCACTTTCCGATATGCTCCCCATGCTATTTGACAACCTACATTATGCTAAACACTCAAATCTTAGTCAGGAATCTATTGGTGCGTCTCTTATAAGAGCGGGATGCATTGAATTGGCAAGAGAAATCATTAACAATGGCACCTCAGAATATAATGGGTTAATCAGCATGATGGAAGAAGCCAAAACCGATGCTCTCCCAGAGGTTCGCTTTGCCTAGAACTACGCTGATTGACTCAGAAAAATCATTTTTGCCAAAAAAACCAAATCAACATACTGTATTCCTGCCTTCGCGGGAATGACGATTTTTTCAACGTTTCCCCTCGATGAAATGCCCCACAAAAAAGCCGCCCCGGTAACCCACCTGGGCGGCTTTTCTTCTGGCGACGTCTCAGGCTCAGGCCGTCAGCCGATCCAGCGCTTCGCGGTACTTGGCGGCGGTTTTTTCCCGCACGTCCAGCGGCACGGCGGGGGCCGGCGGAGTTTTGTTCCAGCCGGAGGCTTCCAGCCAATCGCGCACAAACTGCTTGTCAAACGACGGCGGGTTGCTGCCGGCCACGTAGCTGTCTGCCGGCCAGAAGCGGCTGGAGTCCGGGGTCAGCGCTTCGTCCATCAGCGTCAGCGTACCATCGGTGTCCAGGCCAAATTCAAACTTGGTATCGCAGATAATAATGCCACGGCTGGCGGCGTATTCCGCAGCGGCCTTGTACAAGGCAATGGCGGTATCGCGTACCTGGGCGGCCAATTCCTTGCCGACAATGGCTTCGCACTGGGCAAAGCTGATGTTTTCATCGTGGTCGCCCACCGCCGCCTTGGTGGACGGGGTGAAAATCGGCTCGGGCAGCTGGCTGGCTTCTTGCAGCCCGGCGGGCAGGGTAATGCCGCACACCGTGCCGGATTGCTGGTATTCCTTCCAGCCCGAACCGGCCAGGTAGCCGCGCACAATGGCTTCCACCGCCACCGGTTTCAGCCGCTTGGCCACCACACCACGGCCTGCCACTTGCGGCAAATCCGCTGCCGACACCAGATCTTCGGCGCGCTCGCCGGTCAGGTGGTTGGGCACCACGTCCTTGAGCTTGTCGAACCAGAAATTGGAAATGGCGGTGAGAATCTTGCCTTTTTCCGGGATGGGTTCGTCCAGAATCACGTCGAACGCCGATAGGCGGTCGGTGGCGATCATCAGCATGCGCTGGTCGTCAATTTCGTACAGGTCGCGCACTTTGCCCGAATAGATTTTTTTCAGGCTGGTCAGTTGGGTGGTGGTGATGCCGGTCATGAGGGCCTCGGTACACGTTTTGGGCAAGTGCTCCGCAGCCCGTCTATATGTTCGTGCAAGGCTGCGGGAATCGGTTGCCACATGGGGTCAAGAATAAAATCAATGCCTTCCCGCCGAGCAAGTTTGGCGGCGGGAACGAAGTCGGAATCGCCTGCAATCAAGATGATCTGGTCCGCCTGCTGCTTGTATGCCAAAGCGGCAATATCCAGGCCAATTCTCATATCCACACCTTTTTGCGTGACGTGATAGGAAAAGTGTTCATCAAGCAGTTGATCGCGGGAAATTTCTCCGTGCAAGAGCTGTTTTTGGATGTCCTGCTTGAGCATCCAGCCGCCATGGTCAGCCAGTTCACCCAGGCGGAGTGCCAATTTGCGCCGTTTGCGCAGTTCGTCAAACAGAGTAAGCCGGAACAGCGCTTCTGGCGTTTTGGAAAAATCCAGGCTTTTCTGTGAAATTGGCCGATGCACACGTTTTTGCAAGGGAGGCGCATCGTAAAAAAAGATGCGATACAGATTGCGCTTGTCGCCGTGGTAGTTCAGATGCGCCAGCGCCCAGCTCATCAGTTGCTCTGCCACGGTGGCCGGTGCATCCTGGCTACCAAGCTCCACCAGCCGGCGATAGCGTTTCAAGAAAAACGATCCATCAATCAGAATGGCTGTCGGCATGGCAACCCCGCGAGCAAAAAGCCCCTGGGGTCGGCGCTGCTTGGATAAGTTAAGCAGGCGTACTGCCAAGGGCTGGATACTGTAATTGTATAAGTGCTGCTCCGGGTTTACAACGTTTCCTTCAACGCCCGCGCCTGTTCCAGCGCAGCGTCCACCTCGCTGGCCAGCACGGTGTAATGCCCCATTTTGCGCCCGGTGCGCGCCTGTTTCTTGCCGTACAAGTGCAAGTGGGCGTTGGGGGCTTCCATCAGCACGTCCCAGTTGGGTTCGCCGCCGTTGGGCTGCCACACGTCGCCCAGCAGGTTGACCATCACCACCGGCGACAGCAGCTCGGTGCGCCCCGGCAGCAGGCCGCACATGGCGCGCACTTGCTGCTGGTACTGGTCGGTCACGCAGGCGTCGAGGGTGTAGTGGCCGGAGTTGTGCGGACGCGGGGCGATTTCGTTGATCACCAGGCTGTCGTCGCCCAGCACAAAGAATTCCACCGCCAGCACGCCCACATAGTTCAACGCCTCGGCCAGCTGGCAGGCCATCTGCTGCGCTTGCGCGGCCAGCGCCGGTGCGATGCGCGCCGGCACGATGGATTCGTCGAGAATGCCGTTTTTGTGGATGTTTTCCGCTACCGGGAACACGCTGATCTGCTCGGGCGATACCCGGGTGACAATGGCCGAGACTTCCAGTTTCAGGTCGAGCAGCTTTTCCAGCACGCAGGCCTGGCCACCCAGATTGGCGTAGGCGGCGCGGGCTTCGTCGGCGCTGTTCACCCGCACCTGGCCCTTGCCATCGTAGCCCAGCCGGGCGGTTTTCAGGATGCCGGGCAGGTAGGCTGCCAGTTCAACCTGAATGTCTTCCACGCTTTCGATCACCAGATACGGTGCCGTAGGCAGGCCGGCCTTGTTCACCCAGGCTTTTTCGGCAATGCGGTCTTGGGCAATCGCCACGCAATCGCCGGATGGCGACACGCGGGTGGTTTTAGCCAGGCTGCGCATGGCGTCAGCGTTGACGTTCTCGAATTCGGTGGTGATGGCGGCGCAACTGGCTGCCAGGGTGTGCAGCGCGTCGGCGTCGTTGTAGGCGGCGCACAGATGCACGTCGGCAAATTCTGCCGCCGGTGCCTGCGCGTCGGGGTCGAGCACGGTCACCCGGTAGCCCATGCGCTTGGCGGCGGTGACGAACATGCGGCCCAGCTGGCCGCCGCCGAGAATGCCGAGCATGGCTGGCGGCAGAATCGCCTTCATCATTCCACCTCCGGCAAGGTCATTGCCAGGACGGTATCGGCTTGTTTCTGGCGGAAAGCCTTCAGCGCAGCAACCAGCGCGGGCTGCTGGTTGGCCAGCATGGCCACGGCAAACAGCGCGGCGTTGGCCGCCCCGGCTTCGCCAATGGCAAAGGTGGCCACCGGAATGCCTTTGGGCATTTGCACGATGGACAGCAGCGAGTCTTCGCCACGCAGGTATTTGGACGGCACCGGCACGCCCAGCACCGGAATGTGCGTTTTGGCGGCCAGCATGCCCGGCAGGTGCGCCGCACCGCCAGCGCCGGCGATAATCGCCTGCAGCCCGCGCGCTTCGGCGGTTTCAGCGTATTCGAACAGCAAATCCGGGGTACGGTGGGCAGAAACAACGCGGGTTTCAAAAGCAACGCCGAAGTCTTTCAGCACGCGCGCGGCGTTCTGCATGACTTCCCAGTCGCTATTGCTCCCCATCACGATGCCAACTTGAATCATCGCAAGACTCGGGCAGAAATGGACAATCAGTCATTCTACCTGATTTGTGCGGACCTGCGACTTGGGTGGTGGCGGTTGTTTGAGGCAATCATGCTACGATGCGCTCACCGCTTGGTCTTCATCTTTACGGGAGCACGACGCAATCATGAACCTTCCCCACATTGTCTATCTCCATGGCTTTCTGTCCAGCCCGGCCACCACTAAGGCACAGGCGCTGGCCGATGCGTTAACCGCCCAGGGACAGCTTGGGCTGTTTCATGCGCCGCTGCTGCCGGTGGAACCCGATGCGGCCATCCATGCGGCAGAGTCGGCGTTGATGGAGTGCATCGACGAGCCGGTGCTGCTGATTGGCAGTTCGCTGGGCGGGTTTTACGCCACCTGGCTGGCAGAAAAATGGAACGCGCCCGCCGTGGTGATCAACCCGGCAGTGCGGCCCGATCAGTCCTTGCAACATTACGCGGGCTGGCAAACCCACTATGTGACCGGCGAGCGGGTGCTAGTGCGGCCGGAATATTTTCGCCAGTTGGAACGCTATCGGGTCAGCGCGCCTGATCCGGCGCGCTTCTGGCTGCTGGCGGCGCAGGACGACGAGGTGCTGGACTGCAACGAGATGGTGGCGCACTACGCCGGATGCCGGCAGACGGTCACGCCAACCGGCGGGCATACCTTTGCCGGATTTGCCGACTATGTGGCCGAGATTCTGGCATTTGGTGCTGCCAGGGCCAGCTAAAGACGCGCTGATTGATTCAGAAAAATCGTTTTTGCCAAAAGAAAAACCCAGTAAAATCAACATTCTGGATCCCCGCCTTCGCGGGAACGACGGTTTTTTCAGCGTTTCCCTAACGCCGCCAGCGCATTACCCCATCAAAAAAAAGCCCGCCAGGTTAAACCGGCGGGCTTTTGTGTTGCAGCGGGTAAGGCGAGAAAAATCAGCCCTTGAGCACCGCAGCCATGGCGTCGGCCACGTATTCCACGTTGCGGGTGTTCAGGCCGGCCACGCACATGCGGCCGGAGCGCACCAGATACACGGCAAACTCTTCACGCAGGCGGTCCACTTGTTCCGGGGACAGGCCGGTGTAGCTGAACATGCCACGTTGCTTGACGAAGTAGCTGAAGTCGCGGCCCGGCACCTTGGCGGTCAGCACTTCAAACAGCTTCTGGCGCATGGCCTTGATGCGCTCGCGCATTTCGGCCACTTCGCCTTCCCAGGTGGCGCGCAGTTCCGGCGTGTTCATCACCGCAGCGGTCACCTGGCCGCCATGGGTGGGCGGGCTGGAGTAGTTGCGGCGCACGGTGAACTTCATCTGGCCCAGCACGCGGCTGGCTTCTTCAGCGTTCTGGCAGATGATCGACAGGCCGCCACAGCGCTCGCCGTACAGCGACAGGTTCTTGGAGAACGAGTTGCTCAGCAGGAAGCTCACGCCGGCTTCGGTCATGGCGCGAATGGCAAATGCATCTTCGTTCAGGCCATCGCCAAAGCCCTGGTAGGCGATATCCATGAACGGAATCAGTTGCTTGGCCTTGGCCACGGCGATGACTTCCAGCCATTGTGCCTGGGTCAGGTCTACACCGGTGGGGTTGTGGCAGCACGGGTGCAGCAGCACGATGCTTTGCGCCGGCAGCGACTGCAGCGTGTCGAGCATGGCGGCAAAGTTCACGCCGCCGGTGCTGGCGTCGTAGTACGGGTAGTCATGCACCTTGAAGCCAGCGCCTTCGAACATCGAGCGGTGGTTATCCCAGGTGGGGCTGCTGACCCACACTTCGCTGGCCGGGAAGTAGCGCTTGAGCAGGTCGGCACCGATCTTGATCGCACCAGAGCCACCGATGGTCTGGATGGTGGCAATACGGCCTTCGGTCACTGCCGGATGTTCGGCACCAAACAGCAGGTGTTGCACGGCCTGACGATAGTTGGCGGCACCTTCCATCGGCTGGTACGGACGGGCGGTCGGCTGGGCGGCGCGGGCCGCTTCGGCCTGACGCACCGATTCCAGCAGCGGAATCCGGCCAGCTTCGTCGTAGTAGAGGCCGATGCCCAGGTTCACCTTGGTTTCACGGGCGTCTTTGTTGAAGGTTTCGACCAGGGTCAGAATCGGGTCGCCGGCGTAGGCATCTACATGTTCAAACATGGCAAAACAGCATCCTGTAGAGGGTGTAGGCGACGACACGGGTTGCCGCCGCCGGGGCATGGAACGCATTGCCGCACCATGACAGTGCAGTGAATCGACAATGAACAGTAATCATCCCCCAAACCGGGGCAACGGGCAATTGCTTATGCGCCGTGAGCGGGGGTTTTGGCGACAATAATGCCAGATCGTCCTGCCGGGGGCGGGCGGAATGCGCCAGAGGCGCGACCGCCCGGCGAAGACGCGCAGGGCCCGCTGGTGGCTCAGCGCCGTCCGAGCACATGCACACGCATGGGCTGCAAAAACGCCCGACCTTCGGCGCTGGCCTGGCCCGATTGGGCAAACAGGGCGCTCAGGGCGTCTTCATGGGCGGCAAAGCGGGTAGCGCGTTCCTGGTTGGCTGACACCAGCTTGGCGCGAAACGCGGCAAAGTCGGCCAGCAATACCGGGTGGCGGTAGTCAAAACTGCGCTGCAACACCAGGCCGGAATGGCCCAGCACGGCGGCCTGGGCAGCGGCGCGGACGTGGGTTTCGTCGTCCACCGCGCGGCACAAGGCAAAAAACTCGCCCTCGGCCAGCGGTTCGGCCACATAAACCTGCCCATCCGGACGCAACACCCGGCAGGCTTCATCCAGCGCGGCGTGCATCAGCTCGCCGGGAATATGGTGCAGGGAGTTGAAAAACACCACGATATCGGCGCTGGCGTCGTCTGCCGGCAGCGCCTGACCCACGCCTTCAACAATTTTTTCTGCTGCTACCGGGCTGGCGGCCCAGGCGCTGGCCAGTTGTTGCGGGCTGCACTCCACACCCAGCACCTGTGCGCCATGGCGGGCCAGGTGGCGCACCAGATGGCCATTGCCGCAGCCGACATCAATCACCTGCTTGCCGGCTACCGCCAGGGTGTCGGTCAGCACGTCGGGGTTGCGGCGAATGGGTCGAGGGTCGGTCATGGCGGGCTCCTGGAGAAAGGTTAGCCAAATTATAAACTGTTGGGTGCGCAGGAGAAGCCGGGAAAAGCCAGAAATGGAACGAGGCCGCACAGGGCGGCCTCGGGGCGGAGCATGACGTAAAAACAACTCGTGAACTTCAAGTGATACACAACTGAAGAAGTACCGTACACATACAGGCAGGTACCGGGTTGGCGACGCGCTGCACAATGACGCAGCTCCGGCCGGTATTCGGTCTACGCGCCTGGAGGGCGCAGGTGAGGCGGGGAGGGCAGTTGCCCGATTGAAACCCGCCGATCAGACCACCGGCAATACACACGCGAGGCAGGCGATTTCAGCACCTGAGTCGCAGGGCAGTGATTTGCTACCACCCTGTTACCAGTAAAGCGCTGTTTGCGCCAAAACACAAGAAATTTTTACAATTTTTTTTCACCAGCCTGATTCGTGTGCTTACAGCGTGCCGTAGGAGTGCAGCCCGGTGAGGAACATATTCACCCCGACAAAGGCAAAGGCGGTGACAAACAGGCCAATAATCGCCCACCAGGCCAGCACCGCACCGCGCCAACCCTTGACCAGGCGCACATGCAACCAGGCGGCGTAATTCAGCCAGACAATCAGCGCCCAGGTTTCTTTTGGATCCCAGCTCCAGTAGCCCCCCCAGGCATCTGCCGCCCACATCGCACCCAGTACGGTGGCGATGGTGAAAAACAGAAAGCCAATGGCAATGGCCTTGTACATCACTTCTTCAATCACTTCCGGCTTGGGCAGCTTGCTGGTAAGGATGCCACGCATCGACAGCAACTGAGCCACCCCCAGCATGGCCGACAGGGCAAAGGCACCATAGCCGACAAAGTTGGCCGGCACGTGGATTTTCATCCACCACGACTGCAGCGCCGGAATCAGCGGCTGGATTTCATGCGCCTGACGGTCGAAGGTGTACCACAGGATGAAAACCACCGCCGCCGAGATCACCAGCAGCACAAACGCGCCCATTTGCCGGGTGGCGTAGCGGCCTTCGTAGTACAGATACATCAGCGCGGTGATCAGACAGAACAGCACAAATACTTCGTACAGATTGGACACCGGAATATGGCCAACGTCCGGGCCAATCAGATAGCTTTCAAACCAGCGCACGCACAGCCCGGCCAGCCCCAAGAGCGCGGCAGCCCAGGTCAGGCCGCTGCCCACCCTGGTCAAAAAGCCGGAACGACGCAGCAGGCCCAGCCAGTACACCACCGTGGCCAGAAAAAACAGGAAGCACATCCACATGATGGCCGACTGGCTGCTGAGCAGAAACTTCAGGCCAAAGCTGGTCTGGCCGCGTGCCAGGTCGCCGTCGTACAGGTTGATGCCAGCCAGGGCCAGCAGGCCAGCGGCGGGGAAGTACCATTGCCAGCTTTTCCAGAACCAGCCCAGCGCGGTCAGGCCGACCACCGAGCCGGCCAGAATCGCCTGTTCGTAGCCATCCATGGCATGACCATAACGCGAGTAGGCCACCCCGGCAGCCACCAGAATCAGCAGCGCGTAGCCCCAATCCCGCCAGTCAAGCTGACGCAGGGAAAACCCCGGTGCCTGCATCTGAACCAGTTCCATCATTCACCTCTTGCCAGTTGTTGGAGCGCGTTGCGGTGGTGGGTAAAGTCCCGGTCCAGATCGCTGGTTTTGCGGTTGGACGCCATGGCCACCCGAACCTGATCGGGTTTGATCAGCACCCAGATTCGCAGCTCACGAATATAAAACATGCAGATGATACCCAGAACCAACAGCATTGAGCCAAGATAGACAATAGTCTTACCTGGCGAGCGGGTGATCTGCAGCCCGCTGGCTTTGACCTCGTCAAAACCGTCCAGTTGCAGGAACAGCGGCGAGCCATAGTCAAACGTGGCGCTGGTGGCCACCAGGCTATCCAGCAGAAAGCGGTAATGGCGTTCGGTCATGGCCTGGCGTGGCAAACCCGCTTTGGCGCGGGCCAGTGCGTCCACTTCCACCACGGCACCCTGGACAATTTTCACATAGGTTTGCGCCACTTCCTGACGCTTGTCCTTGGGTACCCGTTCGTCCATGAATTTTTCCAGCGCGGCAAAGCCCCCCTGGCCAAAGCGGTCGAGCACCCAGCGCACGCTCTGTTCAAACGGCTCGCGCATGTCGCGGCCAATGGCCTGGCCGGCCAGCGCCTGCTCGGCTACCCGCCGCGCCACTTCGCGCTGGATGCCACTGTCCAGCAGCGCGGTGCGCAAGCGCATGAAGCTGTGGATGCTGCCCTGTTCGTCCAGCGGCAGGCGCAGGTAGGCAAAGGGCTCGGCCACTTCACTGCGTACCCCGGTCACCAGATAGGACTGGCCATCCTGCAGCATGGGGGCCATGTACGAATGGAACTCACGCGCCTGGCCCTGGCTGTCGCGCAGCTTGTAGGTGATCGACGGGCCGAGGTTTTTCAGCTGTTTGTCGTGCTTCACCTGACTGGCGTTCTGCATCACTTCCTGGAAGGTCTGATTGACCCCCATTACCGCGTTCTTGCCCAGATTCTCGATATTGAACACGCGCAGTTCGCCAAACTCCAGCTGGTAGCGCTTGCCGTTGACCAGTAAGGGCTGGCTGCCCATGGATTTGCCGTCCAGCGGCAAGGGGTCGGCTTGCGGCTGCTCCCAGTTCCACGCCTTGAAGCGCAGCGGTGAGCCACCGTCGCCAAAGCTGGCCTGATAAATCGCCACGCCATCGACAATCAGCGGGTGATTCACCTTGACCGTGGCCACAGTTTCCTTGCCGGTCTGCTTGTCGGTCACCACCAGATCGCTGGCAAACAGCTTGGGCATGCCGGTACTGTAGTAATCAACGTGGAATTTTTTCAGGGTGACGGCAAACGGCAAATCCTGCACCAGATAGCCCTTGCCGGCGTTGAGGAACACCACATCGGCGCTGCTGTTTTCCGGAATGGTGACATTGCCGCGAAACGACAGGTTGTCGGTGGACAAACGGCTTTGCGGCGGAATCTGGCTTTGCGGGATATCCCGGGTTTCCGGCACCACCTTACCCAGCAGTTCCCCCACTTTCAGCGGCAGGTTGCCATCCAGCAGGCCACCCAGGCAGATCACCACCATGGCGATGTGCGCCAGAAAATAGCCCAGCTTGTTGGCCGCGCCTTTTTTGGCGGCCACCAGCACGCCATCTTCGCGCGGCACCTGACGCACCTGAAACCCCTGCTGGCGCAGATAGGCCCCGGCCTGTTCGGCAGGCAGCGTCGCCGCGTCCAGCAGCTCGCTGTGCGACATGGCCGCCAGCGAGCTGTCGCTGGCTTTTTCCCGAAAGCCTTTCATGTCCTTGATAAAGCCCGGCGTATTGCGCCAGATGCACAGGCTGGTGGACAGCACCAGAAAAGCCAGAATGGTCAGAAACCAGGCGGAATGGTACACATCAAACAGCCCCAGCCACTCAAACGCGGTAAACCAGAACTGGCCAAATTCGACCACATAATTGGGGTAGGGCTCGTTTTGCCGCAGCACCGTGCCCACCACTGAGGCAATCGACAGCAGGGTCAGCAGGCTGATGGCAAAACGCATCGAGCTGAACAGCTCGAACAGGCTGGCAGCCAGGCTGCCCTGGCGGGAAGGCGTGCGCATAAACAATTCAGATCACAGTAAGGTTCGCCACGGCGCGGCGAAAGGGTTTGGTGCGCCATCCGGCCAGCAAGGCCCGGTGGCAAGGGGCTGGCAGTATCGCACAGCCGCTGTCTGCCGGGGGGGCAGACAGTCAAACGGCCCGCCTGCACCAGAAGTGCCTGCGGGCCGTTGACGGGAAGCTTCCCGTGTCCCCGGCTCAGCCAGCGCGGCTATGACCAGAGCGGGGGACAGAAGTTGCGTCGATCAACGCAGACCGGAAATGTATTCCGACACGGCCTTGATCTGGGCGTCGTTCATTTTCAGGGCGATGTCGCGCATCACCGTGTTGTTGGCACGTTCGCCGCTGCGGAAAGCGTTCATCTGGGCGCTGATATAGCCCGCGTGCTGGCCACCCAGACGCGGATACTGCACCGGCAGGCCGGCACCGTTGGGGCCGTGGCAGGCCATACATGCCGGAATCTTGGTGTTGGCCACGCCACCCTTGTAGATTTTCTTGCCTTCAACCAGCAGGGTCTTGTCGGCGGCATCGCGCGGCTTGATCTTTTGCTCGGAGAAATACGCCCCGACGTTTTTCATGTCTTCCGGCGACAGCGGTGCGGCCATGCCCATCATGATCGGGTTTTTACGGGTGCCGGACTTGAATTCGGTCAGTTGCTTGACGATGTAGTCGGCGTGCTGGCCGGCCAGCGACGGATTGGCGGCGGCAACGCTGTTGCCATCCGCGCCGTGACAGGCGGCGCACACTTGCTCGGCCAGGGCCTTGCCTTTAACCGGGTCGGCCTTGGCAGTCGGAGCAGCCGGCGAATTGGCAAATGCAAACCCTGCCGTCGCGAGGCCGGCCACAGCCAGCAGCTTGGTAACCTTCATGAGAACTCCTTGAGATTTTGCTCAGCGCCACCAGCATGGCCCGCCGGAACCACGAAATGACGGACTGTGCCAGCAACCCTAAAATTGCGGTCAGATGAGTAGAATTTTTAACCTTACTATTCTATACCAAAGGGATTTGCTGTTACCACTGGCCCGAGCAGGGTTTTGCGGGGAAATACGCAGTCTGTCGCCCGCAGAAATCGTGCACTGCACCACGCCGGTGCAAAAAAACCGCTGGCTTCCCGCCCGGCGCACCCGGACAATAGCCTTTATTTGCCACTCGGCCCAGTGGGCCGGCACGGATCGCGCTTATGTCGTTGTTTCAGAATGCTGCTTTTTTCACCACCGTCAACCACCTGAAAGACCTCCCGGACACCCGTGCCGAGGTGGCCTTTGTGGGGCGTTCCAACGCAGGCAAGTCCAGCGCCATCAACACCCTGGCCAACCGCACCCGGCTGGCCTATGTGTCGAAAACCCCTGGCCGCACCCAGCACATCAACTTTTTTGACCTGGGCCAGGAACGTTTTCTGGTGGACTTGCCCGGTTATGGGTTTGCCAATGTGCCCGAAGCGGTGCGCGCCCATTGGGTGGAACTGCTGGGCCGCTACCTGGGCGAACGCCAGTCGCTGATTGGCCTGTTGTTGATCATGGATGCCCGCCATCCGCTGAAAGACCTCGACCTGCGCATGCTCAACTACATTGCGCCAACCGGTCGCCCGGTGCATATCCTGCTGTCCAAGGCCGACAAGCTGTCGCGCCAGGAGCAAACCCAGACCCTGCGCAACGTCAAGGCCGAGCTGGCCCAGTGGAGCAATGTCAGCGTCCAGCTGTTCTCCAGCCTGAAAAAACAAGGCATGGACACAGTGGAAGACATCGTCAAAACCTGGTTTGACGCCGAAGACGCCCATCTGGCCGCCCTGATGGCCGCCGCCGACGCGGATGCCGACGACGACGCCGACGGCAGCACATCCGCCCCAGCGTAAATTCCGCCATCCGGCCCTGCCAATGACGGGCAAACTGGCTCCGGTTTGCCCGCAGCGCAGCATGCGCCAAGCATTGCCGCTACCGTAACCGGGCGCAATTCAGTATCATGGCGCATCGGCTTTTGCCATGTCATCCCGAAGCGCCGCGCCCCGTCATGACGACCTCTTCCCTGCCTTCTGCTGCCCGCTCGCAACCAGTGACCCTGGATGTGGATATTGAACTGACCGAACTGACCCCGCCAGCGGGTTTGCCGGCCCACTCGCCGGTGAATCCGCCCGAGGTGGATCTTCTTGCGCTGCAGCAGCGCGAAGAGGACGCCTTTGCCCGGATTTTCCGCCGCAAGGGGGCCAAACCGCGCCCGACGGCCCCGCCCCCAGTGACGGAAACGCCGGTCACTGCTGCGCCCGCGCCTGCCGCGCCAGACACGCCGCCGATTCTGTCCGCCGCGCCCACCCCTGCCGAACAGCAGTGGGACAACGCCGCGCCGGAACCGGCGGTTGACGCCTTTGCGCCAGCCCTGGCCGAGCCGCCCGCCCTGCTGGAAACCGCCGCCATCCCACAGGCCGCCGCTGACACCAGCCTGCCCGAGGTGGCCCTGGAAAACGCCGACCTCGACGCCTTTGTCCACGCCCTGCTGGCCAGCGCCGAACGCGACCGCGCCATGCCGGTGGATACCGTGCCCATGCTGGAGCCGATGGCAGACGACCTTCCGCTGGATGCCGGGATCGAGAACAGCTTGCCTGCCGTGGATGGCGACGAACCGCTGGACTTTGCCTTTGACGACCTGCTGATTGCCGAACTGGACAACAACGCCAGTGCCCCCGCCAGCCTGCCGCCCACCCTGGCCCAGCCGCTGGACACAGATGACGCGGACAATCGCCAGCAGGAAAGCGCGCAGCCGGCCTTGGCACCGATGCTGGACGCCAGCGACGCTCCCGTGCTGACCGCCCTTCCCGATGCGCCGGCGCTGACCGCCGTGGCCGACGATGACGAACTGGCCCAGGCATTCAACGACATGCTGGCCGCTGCAGCGGAGCCCCCCACACCAGACAGCGCCCCAGCCGATGCTGAGGCTGCACTGGCATTTGACCTGGACGAGCTGTTGATGCTCGACCCGCCAGTTGCACTGGCCGATGAAGCCCCCGCCGCCACGCCAGTGGCACTGGCAGAGAGTGAACCCACCGCCGACCATGCCACGCCAATGCAGCGCCTGCTTGAGGACGTCCTGGCCCTGCCGCCCCTGCTGGAAGACGCCCCCGCGTCTGAACCGGCCAGCCCCACCGTCCCGCAGGCATTTGACCTTGACGATATGTTGATGCTGGATCAGCCAGCTGCGGCGTCCGAACAAGCCGACGCCGCCGACCGTGCTGAAGAACAGGAACCGGCACCAGAAGCATGGTTGAGCGCTGAATCGGCACCTGAATTGCCGGTGCTGGATGCCCCGCTGGTAGATGCCACGCCCAACGATCACGATCACGCGGACCACCCGGCAGCAGAAATGCAAGCGGCGCTGGAATTTGACCTTGACGAGATGCTGATGCTGGCTGAGCCAGCTGTCGCCCCGACGGAAACACCCGCACAAGCCAGCCAGCCAGCCCCAGCCACCAGCGTGCCCCCGCTTGCCGATGACAGCGCCCTGGCGCTGGATGATCTGCTGCCCTCGCTTACCGCTGAATTGCCGATGCGGGATGCGCCAGTGATCGACACGCTTGCGTCACCGGCTGACGCACCGGCAACACTGGCGTTTGACCTCGACGACATGCTGATGCTGGACGCGTCGGACACTGAGCGCCAAATGAGTGACGCCCTGGCGGCACCAGCCAGCGAATCCGCCGTGACGGCGGCTGACGATCATGCGCAGGCACTGACGCTGGATGAATGGCTGACGGTTGACCCCTCTGCGGCCAATGACGTACCGGCCAAGGCGGCAGATGACGCCCCGGCCACGCTGGCGTTTGACCTTGACGACATGCTGATGCTCGACCCGCCAAGCGCCGAGCCCGCCGCCCCGGTTGAACGGGAAGTGCTGACCCTCGACCACGACGACATTCTGGCCGAGGCACTGCAGGACATGGCCGCTGAGCCGCCACCGGTTGCCGAGGCGCTGGCCACTGACGCCAGTGCGGAGCCATCACAAGATTTGGACGACCCGCTGACGGAGACCGAATCCGCCCACGATCTGACCGTGACCGCACCAGAAAGCCTGGCTGACACACACGCCGTCGATTTTGACGACGCCCTGATGGCCGAATTGGCGCTGGACGCCGCAGACCAGACCGACGACGCACTGGACTTTGCCTTCAGCACCAGCGCCGCCGCACTGGCCGACGTCCCCTCAGCGCTGGATGAACACGACGCCGCAGCGGCTGGGCACGCCCAGGCTGACGATGACTTGCTCGACCCGCTGCCGGTGCTGGATGCGCTGGAAGAACCGTCCCTCCACGACAACGCGACAGAACAGCCCGCTCAGGCCGCTCAAGCCCAGGCCGACACCGGCGAGGAGCCGGTGGCGGCACCCGCCGCCGCCCTGCTGGATCTGGACCTGGATCTGGCCGCACCGCCGCTGCTGGACGCACTGCACGACGAGCCTCAGACCCCCACCACGATTGAGCCGGCGGCCAGCACCGAAAACGCCCCGCCAGCACAGACATCCCCCACGCAAGCCTTGCCCGCCGCCAGCCTCAGCGTGGCAGAACCGGCTGAGCTGCCCTTGCCGCTGCTGGAAGAAGAACACCGCGCGCCGATGGCTGCCGCATCGCCCCCGGCCAGCCACGACAGTGATATTCTGGCCATGCTGGCCCAGTCACTGGAAGGCAACTGGTGGTCGATGGTGCAAGGCAGCCCGGCGCACTACAGCATGTTCCGCCGTGGCCTGGGCCGTCTGGCCCAGCGTCTGGCCGACCTGCCGGCCACTGGCCTGCCCGCCCTGGTGGAGGCGCTGATTGCCCAGGCCGACAGCCTGCCAATTTCCGGGCCATCGGCCTGGGCGGCAGAGGCGGTCAGCCAGGCGCTGGAAACCCTGGGAGATGCGCTGCTCAGCCTGCCCACGCCCAGCACCACCCAGCGCGCCGCCGTGCAGGCCCGCACCCGTGAGCTACTGGCCGGCCCGCCCCCCGCGCCCATCAGCATGGAAGAGGCTGCGCCTGTCGACACCACGCAGGCCGATCAGCACGCGGATGCACCGCCGCTGATGCTGACCGAAGAAGCCGAAGCAGAAGACACCAACACGGTGGTGCAGGCAGACACCGTGCCTGAACTGAGCGAGCTCGAACAGGACACTGCGCCACAGGCCGAACCGGATGACACCGAGACGCTTGAAGCCCCTGAAATCGCTGACCCGGACGCCACTGACGTGGCGCTGACGCTGGAGCTGCCCACGCTGGCTGCCGATGCCGACGATCTGCCTGGCGAGCCCGCCAGCCTTGACCAGCCACAGGCCGAACTGATGCTGGAACTGGGCGTGGAGGCCGAAGTGGCTCCGCTGGATATCCCGGCACTGAGCCTGAGCGATGTGCTGGAAGATGCACCCGTCTGGCCGGAAGAAGACCTCCCGCCAGTAGAAGACACGCCGCCCGCCACCGAGCAGGTCAGCACACGGGATGAATCGCCCGTGCCAGAAGCCCTGGCGCTGGCCGATGGCAGCGTGCCGCTTGACCCGGCACTGCTGGACACCGCTGAAGCGCCGGTCGAAACCGATGTGCCCGCCCCCCTGGCCACCGATGCGGATGCGGAGGCAGAAGAAGACTCTCCCCTTCCCGCCGTACTCGACGCCAGCGACGATGCTGCCGCACTGGCCGAACTGGATTCGGTGCAGGTGATTGACCCGCCGTCGCCCGCTGTGGCGCAGACCGTGACCGAGGACGACGACGACTGGACCCAGCCGCCGCTGGCCGAGCTGTCGCGTCTGGCCAAGGAAGCGCCGCTGGCCAGCCCGACACCAGCAACCGACCTGGAAGCCGAACCGGAAGCGGCAGCCGAAGTGCTGACCCACTGGCCTGCCGATGAAGAAACAGCCGCGCTGCCCGGCTTTGCCGAACTGCCGGAACTGGGCTGCGCCCCCGAGCAGGAACCCGCGCCCGAGCCAGCCACGCAGGCTGCCGACGATGACGGGGCCGATGAGGCAACAGACAGCCAGGCCGACGTCCTGAGTGTGCCGCTGGAAACCGTGGCCGAAGCGCTGGCTGCCGAAGCAGCCGCCTCGGAAGCAGCCGCATCAGAAGCGACTTCCGAGGTGGCCGCTGATGCCATCCCGGCCAGCGAACGCACGCCATTGCGCAGCATTACCCTGGAAGACATTCCGCATCTGCGCCAGATGCTGGGCGGCAACAGCAGCAGTGGCAGCTTCCCCACCGTGGCCGAAGCCCTGGCCGAACCGGAAATGCCAGACACCGCGCCCGCTGCCCCGGCAGAAAGCCCTGCCGCCGCACCCGCGCCAACCTTCAGCAACAGCATTGCAGTCAGCGATATTCCGCTGCTGCGCGCCGGTACGCTGGAAGCCCTGCTGGAAAAGATTGAACCGGTAGAAGAAGTGCCGGCAGAAACCCCAGCGCCGCCCACGCCGGATGTGGTGCCGCTTGGCCCAACCCAACTGGCAGCGTTTTTTGCCTCGATGGAAGCCGACGCCCCGGCGGCACCGATTCCGGCGATTGACCTGGCCGCCTTCCTGGTGGTGGCGCAGGGGCTGGTGCAGCGCATGGTGCAGGAATGCCGCAACGCCCGCAGCCAGGGCATTGGCCCCGGTTTTGTGTCGGCGGCGGATGAGCTGGGCCGGAACGCCAGAGACGCCGGCGTGCCGGACATGGCCAATCTGGCCGCAGCACTGGCCTCGGCGCTGACCCGTCCGCTGTCGCCTCAGGCAGTGCTGGAGCTGGCCACCGATACGGTGGCGGTGCTGAGCATGATGGTCACCCAGGGCCAGCGTCATGAGCCGATTGAAGGCGCGCCAGACATGGTGGCGGCGCTGGAAGCGCTGATTGCCAAGCCACCGGTGCGCAAACTGCCGTAACACCCAGCAAGGCCCAGGCCCCCACAAAAAACCCCCGCCGGTGATCCGGACGGGGGTTTTTTGTGGGTGGGCCAGCGCCGGAGCAACTTAGCGCATCACCACCGTTTGCACGTTCAGGCGTTCTGCCACTTCACGCGCGCGGGACACGGTGACAAACGGGCCGATACGCACCTTGTACAGCCCGTCGCGGTTAACCAGCTCCAGCCGGCCTTCCACGTCGTTGCTGCTGGCCAGCGACTGCATGCGTTGGCGGAACGCCTCGGCATTGCCCGGTGTGCCAAACGCGCCCAGCTGCAGCCACACGCCGCTGCCGTCGGCACTGGCCGGTTGCGGCACGCGGGCCACATCGGCAATGCCGGACATCGGCGCGGTCAGGCTGGCGTTCATCACCCGCACGGCGTCATCGCGTGGGGTGATATTGGCCAGCCGCACCGGGCTGCTGTCTACATCCACATCGCCAGGGCGCACCCGCTCCACCACCACTTCGGCATGGCCGACATTGGCGTAACCGAGCTTGTAGGCAGCGGCATACGATAGATCAATCAGCCGGGTGCGCTGGAACGGGCCACGGTCGTTGATCCGCACCACCACCGACTTGCCATTGCTGACATTGGTCACCTTGGCATAGCTGGGGATGGGCAGGGTCGGGTGGGCGGCGGTCATTTCGTACATATCGTACGCTTCGCCCGACGCGGTGCGCCGACCATGGAACTTCTTGCCGTACCACGAGGCCTTGCCGCGTGCCTGATAGCGGGACTGATTGCTTTCTGGCACGTAGGTCTGGCCCTGAATGGTGTACGGGCGATTGGCTGAGGTGAGCAGGGGCTCATCCACCGGGACAGCATCCGGAATCGCATCCGGATCGGCAGGCAGACGGCGGTCGCCAGGACCGTCATCCTTGTAGTAGCCGCCGCCCTTGGTCACCGGGACCGTGGTGCGGGCAGATTTATACCCAGGGGTGGATTTGTGACTGGCCGTTGTCTGGTTCGGAGTGGAACAGGCAACAAGCAAGGCGCTCAAGGTCACGAGCCACAGCCAGCGGAGAACAGATTGCATTGCTACTCCCTTTTGCTGTTGTGTGCCAACACGTCTTAAGGGGTGCGAAACGGCAATCTTTTGGCAGATTCCTCTCCTCCGGGGAGTGGGCTGCCGGCCATTTCGCGCTCAGGCGCCGCCGGCGAAGCCATGCTGCCGCCACGCCTCGAAGACGGTAACGGCGACGGCGTTGGACAGATTCATACTGCGGTTGTCCGGTCGCATGGGCAGGCGCAGATAGCGTTCCGGTGGGATGCCCGCCAGCACGTCGGCGGGCAGGCCTCGGGTTTCCGGACCGAACAGCAAGACATCGTCCGGTTGGAACGCTACCTGATCGGGGCGGGTGGTGCCCCGGGTGGTGGCGGCGAAGATTCGCCTTCCGGCAAGCGCCGCCACACAATCCGCCCAGTTTTCATGCACCACCAAGGTGGCGAACTCGTGATAATCGAGCCCTGCGCGACGCATTCTGGCGTCGTCAAGCGGAAAACCAAGCGGCTTGACCAAGTGCAGCTCGCAGCCGGTGTTGGCACATAAACGAATCACATTACCCGTGTTGGGCGGAATCTCCGGCTGAAACAAAACGACTGTAAACATTGGTCAAATACTCAAACAGCGATGGATTATTTCGCGGGATCAACAAGTTAGTCAAGCCCTGTTGTCCGGCGTGCGTAGCAGCACCCAGCCCTCAACCCGCGCCGCGCCTTGCTGTTTAAGGGTTTGCGCGGCTTCGGCCAGTGTGGCGCCGGTGGTGCTGACATCATCAATCAGTGCAATAAATTGCCCCGTTACCGGACGATGAACGGTAAATGCCCCGCGTAAATTTTCCAGCCGGTCGGCCCGGTTCAGGCCGGCCTGCGCCGGGGTGTCGCGCACCCGCTGCAGCATGCCGCTGACACAGGGCAGCGCCAGATCATACGCCAGCCGACGCGCCAGTTCCTCACTTTGGTTAAAGCCGCGCGTCTGCCAGCGGGCAGTGGACAAGGGGATCGGCACCAGACAATCTGGCCGCGTCCGCCCGGCCACCGCCGCCTGCAACAAACCGGCCAGCGGACGGGCCAGCGTCAGCTGACGGCGGTACTTGAATGCATGCAACACCTCGTCCAGCGGCCAGGCATACGGATGCGCCGCCACCAGCGCATCCCAGGCCGGCGGCTGCTGGCGGCAGGCACCGCACACCAAACCCGCGCGACTGGGCCGACCACACTGTGGGCAGCGCTCGGCAGGCAAGCGCGGCAAGTCGGCCTGGCAGCCCGGACACAGCCAGCCCTGGCCGCCCACGCCGCACAACACGCAGCTTTGCGTCAGCCGGGCTGCGCTGTTCAAAAAACCACGCCATAAATTTGACAGCATCGTGCAAAGCTCCGACCATGTGCGCTGCCGTCATCTTGCCACGAGCCGCCCATGAATGCCTCTGCCCCGATTGCCTTTGCTGCCCGCCCCACTCCGCACGCGGAATCCGCCACCTGGAGCGTGGCTGAAATCGAAGCGCTGTACAGCCTGCCATTTCTCGACCTGGTATTTCGCGCCGCCGCACTGCACCGCGAACACTTCGACCCGCAACGCATCCAGCTGTCCACCCTGATTTCAATCAAGACCGGCGGCTGTCCGGAAGATTGCGGCTACTGCCCGCAGTCGGTGCATCACGATACCCCGGTGGAAAACCAGCCGATGATGACGGTGGACGAGGTGATTGCCGCCGCACGCAGCGCCAAGGAAAATGGCGCGGGTCGCTTCTGTATGGGGGCCGCCTGGCGCGGCCCGAAAAACGCCGACCTGAATGCCACGCTGGGCATGATCCGCGAGGTGAAAGCCCTGGGGCTGGAAACCTGTGCCACCTTTGGCCTGCTGCAAAACGGCCAGGCGGAAAAACTCAAGGATGCCGGGCTGGATTACTACAACCATAATCTGGACACTGCGCCAGACAAATACGCCGACATCATTTCCACCCGCGACTACGAAGACCGCCTGGACACCCTGGGCAAGGTGCGCGCCGCCGGGCTGAATGTGTGCTGTGGCGGGATTGTCGGCATGAACGAAACCCGCCATGACCGCGCCGGGCTGATTGCCCAGCTGGCCAATCTCAGCCCGCAGCCAGAATCCGTGCCGATGAACAGCCTGGTCAAGGTGGAAGGCACCCCGCTGGACCACGCCGACGCGCTGGACTGGACCGAATTTGTCCGCACCGTGGCCGTGGCGCGGCTGGTGCTGCCGCGCAGCTACATCCGCCTGTCGGCAGGCCGGCGCGAGATGCCGGAAGCCATGCAGGCGCTGTGCTTCATGGCCGGGGCCAACTCGATTTTTTATGGTGAGAAACTGCTGACCACCGGCAACCCCGACGTGGACCGCGACCGGGAACTGATGGCCAAATTGGACCTGCTGCCGCTGTAATGCTGCCCGTGAGGTTGTGGCCATGCGCCTGCTCGACACTCTGCAACACAAGCTCGACGCGCTATCCGCCCGGCACCAGCGGCGGCGCTGTCCGGTGCTGGACACCCCGCAAGGCCCACGCGTACGGATAGATGGCCGCGACTACCTGGCGTTTGCCAGCAACGACTACCTGGGCCTGGCCAATCACCCGGCGCTGATTGCCGCCGCCGGCGATGCCGCCGTGCGCTGGGGGGTGGGCGGTGGTGCATCGCATCTGGTGGCCGGGCACTTTGGTGCCCATGCCGAGCTGGAACAGCAACTGGCCGCCTGGCTGCAATTGCCGGCGGCACTGCTGTTTTCCAGCGGCTATCAGGCCAATCTGGCGGTGATGACCGCCCTGCTGGGCCGGGGCGATGCGGTATTTGCCGACCGGCTCAATCACGCCTCGCTCAACGATGCCTGCCTGCTGTCGCGCGCCGATTTCAAACGCTTTGCCCACCATGACCTGGCCCAGCTGGCGCGCCTGCTGGCCGCCAGCACCGCCCCCACCAAGCTGATTGCGGTGGATGCGGTCTATAGCATGGACGGCGACTGTGCGCCGCTGGCCGCGCTGCTGGCGCTGGCCGAGCAATTTGACGCCTGGCTGTATGTGGACGACGCCCATGGGTTTGGCGTGCTGGGCGATGGACGCGGCAGCCTGGCCGAGGCGGGCCTGCGCAGCGACCGGCTGATTTACATGGCCACCCTGGGCAAGGCCGCTGGCGTGGCCGGTGCGGCAGTGGCCGGACATGCCACGCTGATTGACTGGCTGATCAACTGCGCCCGGCCATTTATCTTCACCACCAGCACTTCGCCGCTGCTGGCGGCGGTGTTGTCCACCAGCCTGACGCTGATCGCCGGCGAACCGCAACGCCGCCAGGCGCTGCAGGCGCGGATTGCCCAGCTCAAGCATGGCCTGGCCGGCCTGCGCTGGCCCTTGCTGGCGTCGGAAACACCGATTCAGCCGCTGCAGGTGGGCAGCAATGCCGATACGCTGGCGCTGTCGGCGGCGCTGCGCGAGCGCGGCATCTGGGTGCCGGCGATCCGTCCGCCCACCGTGCCGGCAGGCAGCGCCCGTTTGCGCATTGCCTTGTCGGCGGCGCATCAGGAGGCCGACGTGGCAGAGCTGGTGACGGCGTTGCGCGAGCTGGCGCACACGCTGCCCGCCGCCTGAGGGATGGCACTGCGCGCATCCCCTCCCGCCCTCCGTCGCCCCACGGTATCATTCCCGGTTTATTGATTGTCAGCGAGATGCCCATGAGTGACGCCCCCGTCAGCCTGAAACCCTGCCCGCGCTGCGGCCAGCCTGCCGAACTGATCAAAGCCGGGTCACGGCGCTTTTGGGTGCAATGTTCGCGCTACCCCAAGCAAGGCACCTGCAGCACCCTCGCCGCGCAGGCCGACAATAAAAAAGAAGCCATCCACAACTGGAACACCCGGATGTAAGCCCGGCATCAGCCGGGAAACAGGGTTTTGTCCAGCGCATGCTGGCGGGCGCTGGCCGGGCTGATCTGCTGGCGCTGCACCAGCTGCTGCAGCGCCTGATCCAGCGTTTGCATGCCCAGCGCCTGGCTGGTTTGCAGGGTGGAGTACATCTGCGCCACCTTGTCGTCGCGAATCTGATGGCGAATGGCCGGGCTGGCCAGCATCACTTCAAACGCCGCCACCCGGCCATGCCCACTGGCGGTTTTCAGCAGGGTTTGCGCCACCACGGCCTGCAGGCTTTCTGCCAGCACACTGCGCACCATCGCCCGTTCGGCAGCCGGAAAACTGTCTACCACCCGGTCCACTGTTTGCACTGCCGACTGGGTGTGCAGGCTGGCCAGCACCAGATGGCCGGTTTCAGCGGCGGTCAGCGCCAGCCGCATGGTGTCCACATCGCGCATTTCGCCCACCAGAATCACATCGGGATCTTCGCGCAGCGCGCTGCGCAGCGCCTGGCTGAAACCCTGGGTGTGGGTGTGCACCTCGCGCTGGTGAATCAGGCTGCGGCCACTGGGGTGGATGAACTCGATCGGGTCTTCAATCGTCAGAATATGGGCGTGGCGTTCATGGTTGATCTGCTGCAGCATGGCCGCCAGCGTGGTGGATTTGCCCGACCCGGTAGGCCCGGTCACCAGAATCAGCCCGCGTGGCCGGCGCGCCAGCTCGGCCAGCACCGGCGGCCCACCCAGCTCGGCCAGGCTGGGCAGCTGGGTGGGAATCAGCCGGAACACCGCGCCAGCCCCCCGGCTGTGCACAAAGGCGTTGACCCGAAACCGGCCCAGCTCGGGCAGGGCAAAGGCAAAGTCGCAGTCCTGGGTGTCGGCATACTGGCGGCGCTGCGGATCGCTCATCACCGCATAGAGCATGGCGCGCACATCGGCGTGGGCCAGCGGGGCCACGGCTATTGGGCGGATATCGCCGTGAATGCGCAGCAAGGGCGGCAAATCGGCAGAAACATGCAGGTCGGACGCCTGCTGTTCCATGGCAAATGCGAGAAGGTCGGCAATTTCCATTTATACTGCTTCCCTGAATGGACTGGATTGGCCGCCGCTGCCAATGGGTGGATGACGGCGTGGCAAAGGGGACTGTATCATGACAATAGAATCAGCGCTGCGGGCAACCCGCCAGCGTTTGGCCCAGGCGGAGCACGCCGCTGGCCGTCCACCGGACACGGTGCAACTGCTGGCGGTCAGCAAGACCTTTCCGGCCAGCGCCATCCGCGAAGCGGCGGCGGCGGGTCAGCACTGCTTTGGCGAAAACTATGTGCAGGAACTGCACGGAAAAGCCGCCGAACTGGCGGATCTGGCGCTGGAATGGCACTTCATCGGCCCATTGCAGAGCAATAAAACCCGGCTGGTGGCCGAATGCGCGCACTGGGTACACTCAATCGACCGGCTGAAAATTGCCGAACGGCTGGCAGCGCAGCGCCCGGCACATTTGCCAGCGCTGAATGTGTGCCTGCAGGTGAATGTGTCGGGCGAGGCCAGCAAAAGCGGCGTGACGCCAGCCGAGCTGCCGGCGCTGGCGCAAGCGGTGGCGGCCTTGCCTGGCCTGCGCCTGCGCGGCCTGATGTGCATTCCCGAAGCCACCGACGACCTGCCGCGCCTGCGCGAACAGTTTGCCTGCCTGCCCACGCTGCAGGCGGCGCTGGCCGCTGACGGGCTGATGCTGGACACCCTGTCGATGGGCATGTCGGCTGACCTGGAGCTGGCCGTGGCCTGCGGCTCCACCCTGGTGCGGGTTGGCACCGCAATTTTTGGCGGACGCAGCGCGTCGGCCACCCCTGCAACTGCCTGAACTTTCGGAACCCAGACACATGATGCACATTACTTTTATTGGCGGCGGCAATATGGCCACCGCCATCATCGCCGGCCTGGTCAAGACCGGTCAGTGCCAGATCAGCGTGGTCGAGCCTGATGCCGACAAACGCGAGCAACTGGCCCAGCGTTTTCGGGTCACCGCGCTGGCCCAGCTGCCAGTGTATTTTGGCGGCGGCCAGGTGGTGGTGCTGGCGGTCAAGCCGCAGCAGCTGCGTGAAGTATGCGACAGCCTGGCGGGCCGGCTGGATGGCGCGCTGGTGCTGTCGATTGCCGCCGGGGTGGGCGTGCCGGCGCTATCGCGCTGGCTGGATGGTCACGACCGCATTGTGCGGGTGATGCCCAACACCCCGGCGATGATCGGCAAGGGTGTTTCTGGCCTGTTTGCCCGCCCGGTGGTGGACGCCCAGGACCGCGCCAGCGCCGAGCAGATCATGTCGGCAGCCGGCAGCACGGTGTGGCTGAGCGAGGAATCCGGCATTGACGACATCACCGCCATTTCCGGCAGCGGCCCGGCCTATGTGTTTTATTTTCTGGAAAGCCTGATTGAATCGGCCCGCCAGCTGGGCTTTGACCCGGCCACCGCCCGCGAACTGGCGCTGAGCACCTTTGAAGGCGCAGTGGCACTGGCCCGTCACAGCGGCGAGGACATTGCCACCCTGCGCGCCAATGTCACTTCCAAGGGCGGCACCACCGAGCAGGCGATTGCCAGCTTTGAAGCATCCGGGCTGAAATCCGCCATCCTGCGCGGGGCCAAAGCCTGCCGTGCCCGTTCGATCGAGCTGGGCGAACAACTGAGTCAGGACTGAACACCATGCTGCTGGACATGCTGCGTTTTCTGTTGGGCACCCTCAGCCATTTTTTTACGCTGATCCTGTTGCTGCGTTTTTACCTGCAACTGGCCCGTGCGCCATTCAAGCACCCGCTGGCGCAATTTACCGTGACGCTGACCAACTTCATCGTGCTGCCCACCCGCCGGCTGGTGCCCAGCGTGCGCAGCTATGACACCGCCACCCTGCTGCTGGCCTGGCTGGTGACGCTGGCCTCCACGCTGATCCTGCTGTGGCTGTCGCCGTTTCCGTACAACTTTGCCTCGCCGCAGGGCTGGGTGCTGCTGGTGGTGCTGGCCACACTGAAGGTGTTTGTGCTGTCGATCTACCTGCTGATGGGCGCGCTGGTGGTGCAGGCCATTCTAAGCTGGGTGAACCCGTACAACCCGCTGGCACCGATTCTGGACGCGCTGACCCGGCCCTATCTGCGTCCGTTTGAGCGCCTGCGCCTGGGCCAGGTGGATCTGGGCCCGCTGGTGCTGTTGCTGCTGCTGCAAATGCTGGTGACCATTCCGCTGGCGCAGCTGGAATGGTTTTTCCTCAGTCAGCTGCAAATGCTGGTGTAACTTTGACCTGAATGCGTGCCTTGTGGCAGCGAATTCGGTAAGCTGCCCGACGCACTCTGTTGTGTTGTTTCTGTTCATCTCTAGGAGTTTTACTATCATGAAAAAACTGCTCGTTTCTGCCGCTGCCCTCGCCGTGCTGGCCTCCGCTCCGGCCTTTGCCAACCAAGCCCTGGCCCAAAAGAACAACTGCCTGTCGTGTCATACCGTGGACAAAAAAGTGGTTGGCCCGGCTTACAAGGAAGTGGCCGCCAAGTACAAGGGCGACAAGACCGCTGAAGCCAAGCTGGTTGATAAGGTGAAAAAGGGCGGCGTAGGCGTGTGGGGCCAGATCCCGATGCCGGCTAACGCCCAAGTCAGCGATGCTGATGCCAAAACCCTGGTGAAGTGGATCCTGTCGCTGTAATCCGGCGCACAGTGTCGTGCCCTGCCAGACGCCAGCACCGTGCGCCTGGCAGGTGTCGGTTTTTTACGATGGTCCGCGACGCTAGCACGCGGCTGGCCGTTTCGGGCCGTTGCACTGGCGCATGCTGAATGCGCGCAGGCACTGGCAGCCAACATTGGCCACCGTGCGCCAGTCTGTTATTGCACCGCAGCAGGCGCGATTTGGCCATTCCGGCAAAAATGCCCTGCTCATGGCAGGGAAAATTTGCATTTCCCCGGCAAACTCCTTTAACCTTCCTGCCCGTTTGCCCACCCTCTTCTTTGCAGGAAAACCGCCATGGCCAAATTGACCGAACAGGACATCCTGAACTACGACGGCGACGATTACATGAACGCCGACCAGCTGGAGTTTTTCAAGGATCGTCTGCTGCAGATGCAGCAAGAATTGCTGAGCAACGCCGACGCCACCACCAACCACCTGCAAGAGCAGGAGGCCACCCCGGACCCGGCTGACCGCGCCACCCTGGAAGAAGAATACGCACTGGAGCTGCGCACCCGCGACCGTGAGCGCAAGCTGCTGCTGAAGATCCAGTCCACCCTGAAAAAAATCGAAGCAGGCGACTACGGTTACTGCGAAGACACCGGCGAGCCAATTGGCCTGCGCCGCCTGCTGGCCCGCCCGACCGCCTCGCTGTCGGTAGAAGCCCAGGAACGCCGCGAACGGATGAAAAAACAGTTCGCCGACTGATTCCGGCTGTCCTTGCCGGCTGTCTGAACGCCCGCCCTGCCCCCTGACGCAACTCAGAGGGGCCGGCGGGCGTTGTCGTCAGCGGCAGCACCTGAACCGCACAGCGGCCCCCTGGCCAGCGGTTTTTCTGGTGGAAGGCCTCGCCACGGGTTTGCACATCAGATAAAACCACGCTAGGCTTGGCGTTTTGCCATCGCTTTCTTCGAGTGCACCATGCAACGCCAAACTGACGACGTCCGTATCCGGGAAATCAAAGAGCTGCTTCCGCCGCTGGCTCACCTTTACGAACTGCCGAACACCGACAAGGCCTCCGAACTGATTTTTGCCACCCGCAGCGACATTGCCCGCCTGCTGCGCGGCGAAGACGACCGCCTGCTGGTGGTGATCGGCCCGTGTTCGATCCACGACACCCAGGCCGCCCTGGAATACGCCGCCAAGCTGCAGCCGCTGCGCGACGCGCTGGCGGGCGAACTGCTGGTGGTGATGCGCGTGTACTTTGAAAAACCGCGCACCACGGTGGGCTGGAAGGGCCTGATCAACGACCCTAAGCTGGATGGCAGCTACGACATCAACCGTGGCCTGCGCATTGCCCGCCAACTGCTGCTGGACCTGAATAACCAGGGCATGCCAGCCGCCACCGAATTCCTCGACATGATCACCCCGCAATACGTGGCCGACCTGATCAGCTGGGGTGCCATCGGCGCACGCACCACCGAAAGCCAGGTACACCGCGAGCTGGCCTCTGGCCTGTCCTGCCCGGTGGGCTTCAAGAACGGCACCGACGGCAACCTGAAAATCGCCGTGGACGCCATCCGCGCCGCCAGCCAGCCGCACCACTTCCTGTCGGTCACCAAAGCCGGCCACTCCGCCATTGTCAGCACCGGCGGCAACCCGGACTGTCATGTGATCCTGCGTGGCGGCAAAGAACCCAACTACGCCAGCGACCATGTGCGCGCCGCCGCCGCCGAACTGGCCGCCGTGGGCCTGCCGCAAAAGGTGATGGTGGACTTCAGCCACGCCAACAGCCGCAAGGACTACCGCCGGCAAATGGAAGTGGCCGCCGACGTGGCCGCTCAAATGGCCGCCGGCGACAGCCACATCTTTGGCGTGATGGTGGAAAGCCATCTGGTGGAAGGCCGTCAGGACCTGAAAGCCGGCTGCACCCCCACCTACGGCCAGAGCATCACCGACGCCTGCATCGGCTGGGCCGACACCGAAGCCCTGCTCACCACCCTGGCCGACGGCGTAAAAGCCCGCCGCGCCAAGCTGGGCGTGCCACAGGACGCCTCGGCAGACGAATAAACCCGTCCGCACCCCACTCGCACGCACGATGGCAAAACACGCGCGTTGACCGGCCTGGCCGACATGGCTGACCGAAGAGAAAACAACATGCCCGGTGATGATCTCACCGGGCATTGTTTTTTTTGGGGGGATACGTTAGAAATGTGCCGAAGAAATCGTTGCTCCATGTCAACCCGGACATAGGAACCCGATATCAACAAAAACTATCTTTGCAAAATATTTTCTTGAATAAACCTAAGGGGCTAGCCATTTAATAAACCACTAAAAATCCAATTAGCATTTATTTGTCGCGCAACGCATCTTGTTTTATTATAAATGAGGCCACCAAAACACCATGGAACTCCAAACCGCCCTAAATACAATTGCAACAGATATTTTCCGAAAGCAAGCAGACTATGACTACATTGCAGCCCGAGCGAGCTATCGTATGCGCCTCCGGCAACAATTTCTCTGGTCGGCACATCAGGCTGTAGAAAAGTACCTGAAGGCTATACTTCTCTTCAACAGCAAGAGCGCAAGGTTCTATACGCCAACTGGCAGAACAAAGCAGAAAGAGTTTAGCCATAATTTAGCGGCTCTTCTACTAGAGGTAAGAAGCATTCAACTTTTCGAAATCGAGCTTGGCCCTAAAGGCGAGGAATTTTTTTCCTACCTTTCTAGTCAGGGAGTTAACAGATACCTCAGCGCTTCTGCATACAGCATGGCTGATGCCATTCAGCAACTCGATCAACTAGTTTGGCATATTCGCCGCTACTGCCAGTACATTTCAAGTCATCACGAAGCCATACCAGGCATGCAAGAGGCAATTCTCCGATCCATTACCGCCCCATCTACGAAGAGAATGCCACAATTGCTTGGTGGTGAGCTAGAAGCCGTAGTTAGGCGAGATCCAAAGGATTCAGCCAGAAAAGCCCTTGTATGGGCAAATCTTTGGTATTGTAATAAGAGGCGGCATCGTGTTACTTACGATGCCTTCAGTTCTTTTGAAATTACGCCCAGTGAACGAGAATGGCAAGGCATCGACTGGGAGACTATTGAATACTATGTCAAACCGTGAGGAGACGACCTCCGGCGTGGTGCGCGTTGGCGCTGCTGGGCAGCTTCGGCTTGCGCCATCTGGGCGATGGATTGGCGTTTCAGCACAAACAGCTCATCCAGTTCTGTCGTCAAGCCCAGCGCTTGCACCGCCCGGATCAGCGTGTCCAGCGAGCATTGGCCGTCGGTTTCCAGCTTGCGCAGTGCGCCCAGCGAAAGTCCGGCCATGTGCGCCAGTTGGCGTTGTGACAGCGACTGGGCCAGGCGTTGCACCCGCAGGCGGGCACCCAGTTCGCGCAGGATTTCATTGGGGAGAGACAAGATAAAAGACATTTTGCTGTGACTTAAGCCCGGTTTTTCCGATTAATCACCATTATAATGTGTTTTATCTGGTGGGGCGGCGATGTTGGCCGCCGTCCCGCTAAAAGCCTTAATCCGACGACTTGCTCCCCACCGCCGCCGGGGCCTGGCTCAAAATCCGGTCTGCCAGCCGCGAGAACGGCAGCGATTGCAGCCAGACGTGGCCCGGCCCGGTCAGGGTGGCAAAAAACAGCCCTTCGCCGCCAAACAGCGCGCTTTTCAGTTTGCCGACGTATTCGATATCAAAGTCCACGCTGGGCTGAAACGCCACCACGCAGCCGGTGTCCACGCGCAGCACTTCGCCGGCTTTCAGCTGTTTTTCCACCAGCGTGCCGCCAGCGTGCAGGAATACATAGCCGTCGCCTTCCAGCTTTTGCAGGATAAAGCCTTCGCCGCCAAACAGGCCGGCACCCAGCCGGCGCTGAAAGGCGATGCCCAGCGACACGCCTTTGGCGGCGCACAGGAAGGCGTCTTTTTGCGCCAGCAGGGTGCCGCCGAGTTCGCGCAGGTGTATCGGAACGATCTTGCCCGGCGAGGCGGCGGCAAAGGCCACGCGCTTTTTGCCGTGGCCTTGGTTGACAAACACGGTGGTGAACAGCGATTCGCCGGTCAGCAGACGCTTGCCGGCACCAAACAGTTTGCCCATCAGCCCGCTTTGCTGCTCGGAGCCATCGCCAAACAGGGTGTCCATGCTGATGCCGTCTTCCATATACATCATGGCACCGGCTTCGCCGACGGCGGCTTCGCCGGGGTCGAGTTCGATTTCGACAAATTGCAGGTCGTCGCCGACGATCTGGTAATCGATTACGTGCATGCTCATGGCGGGGCTCCGGGTAATGGGGTTGTAGGTGGGCAAGTTGGGATGGAGAAAAACCGCTCAGGGCGCGGCCAGCCGGGCCAGGTCGGCCAGGGTGTTGGCGTTGGCAAACGGTTGATCAAAGTGGACTGGCTGGTGGTCCAGGTCGGCCAGCCAGCCGCGAATGCTGCGCCCGCCGCGTGCCAGATAGGCATCCAGGCTGGCGGCGCAGTTGCGGTGCAGTGCCAGCAGGGTGGGGTGCCAGTGCGCGGGGTCGGCGGCGCTGCTGGCCTGACGATCATGTGCGGCGTCGAGCAGACGCTGGGCAAAGTCATCGGGCAGTTGCACGGCATCGCAGGGCACCACCAGCAGCCAGGGATGCGGGCAGGCAGCCAGCCCGGCCTGAATGCCGGCCAGCGGGCCAGGGTAGCCGGCCTCGGCGTCGGGCAGTACCGGGTGGCCCCAGCGGGCGTAATGGTCAAGGTGGCGGTTGGCGCTGAGCAGATAGCCAGCCGGGGGCCGGGTTTGTTGGGCCAGGCTGCGCAGCACATGCTGGGTAAGCGCTTCGCCGTGCAGGGTTTGCAGGCCTTTGTCCACGCCCCCCATCCGGCTGGCCTGGCCGCCGGCCAGAATCAGCGCGGTGTAGGCAGGCAGTACCGGGTTCAGCCCCATCGCTGAACGGCCTGCTGGTCGCTGGATTTAGCTTCCACCCAATGGCTGCCGGCCTGGGTGTGTTCTTTTTTCCAGAACGGCGCATCGTGCTTGAGGTAGTCCATGATGAATTCGCAGGCGGCAAAGGCATCGCGGCGGTGAGCGCTGGCGGTGAGCACCAGCACAATCGGCTCGCCCAGTGGCAGATAGCCCACCCGGTGGACCACCCGCGCCGCACTGAGCGGCCAGCGCTGGCGGGCGGTGTCCAGAATCGCCAGCAGGGATTTTTCGGTCATGCCGGGATAGTGTTCCAGCTCCAGGGCCATCACCCCGGATTGGTCGCCAAAGTCGCGTACCTGACCAATAAAACACACTTGGGCACCCACGTCGGGCCGGCTGGCCAGCGCGGCCATTTCGCCGCCGGCGTCAAACCGCCCGGTTTGCACCTGCACGCTGAAAGCACAAGATTCCATGCGGGTCAGCCCCCGGTTACCGGCGGAAAAATCGCCACTTCGTCGCCATCGGCCAGTGGGTGCGGGCCATGCACCACACTGTGGTTAACCGCCACCCGGAATGGCTGTTCCACCGCCAGCGCATCGGCCCAGGCCGCGCCGCGCTGGCGCAGCAGCTCAAGCAGCTCGGCCACGCTGTGGCCGGTAAAGGTCAGGGTTTCCTGATCCTGGCCCAGTTGGTCGCGCAGGCGGGCAAAGTACAGCAGCGTCAGTTGCATGGCTTAGTCTTTCGCATCGGAAGGGGGTTGCTTGCCGTGGCCGAGAAACATCACCCACAGGTGAAAAATCGCCCCGCCAATCGGCACGGCGGCCATGATGCCGACAAAAATCCATTCTTCCCAGCTCAACATGATGCGGTCCAGACAGCGGGTAAAACAACCATAGTAGAGAATTCGTCGAGGCCCGGCTAGTAGCCAGTCACGATGATATGAACCAAATGACTGGCTGGCAGCTAGACCGCTTTCGGCATGCGTTTCACCTGACGTGTCGTTCCCGCGCAGGCGGGAACCCAGGCCGTGCCACAGCGTGCGCCGTGGGGGTTGAGCGTTGTCGGATAGTCCGCTCGCTGTGGATGCCTCTGGATTCCCGCCTGCGCGGGAATGACGCGGTGGGGTGCGGCGGATGGTTCGCCGTGTCAAGTTAAGATGTTGTGTTGAAAGAAATTAAGCAAGACATCCGACGTCGGCTTGCTCGCAGGCACCCTCGTGTTTCAACGTGACTGGCTACTAGTTGTCCGTCCGGACTAGCCGGCACGGCGGCTCAGTGGCTGACAATTCCGTCAGCGGTGATGCTCAGTTCGTTTACCCAGCTGTCGGTAAACTTGCCCACGCACACCGATGTCTGCCGGGTGGCGCTCCAGGGGATGGTGACGGTATAGCCCATGCCGGGCCGGTGATTGAGCGCCACCACCCGGGTTTCCCCGGCTTGCAGCTGGGTGAGGGTGATGCGTTCCTGGGTAAAGTCGTTGCCGTGTTCAAACACCACCAGCGGCACAATCTGCGGCAGCTGGTTGTGCAGTTTGACAAACAGCACCGGGCCGGGAGTGCTTAGTGTGTGCCAGAGCAGGGTGATGCCCACGCCCAGCAGGCAGCTGAGCAGGGCCAGCCGCCAGGGGCGGGCGGCCAGTGCGGTAAGGCGGGTGAGCGGCATGGGGCCATCAATCTATAAATGAATAGATTGTAGCGTGTCGGCAAGCCGGTGAATACCGGCGATGGCCAGGCCACGCTGGCACGCTGCGTTCTTCCCGTTGCCGGCTCATCCTTCCGGCAACTGCATCCCCATCGAATACAGCCGTGGGCAGCCCATCATCTGCCCGATATCCGGCACGGGCATCTCGCTTAGCCCGTTGATCCAGGGCCGCACAATCAGTGCCATCACCAGCTGGAAATCATCCTGCATCCACTCCGGCGGAATCATCCGCTCCAGCAGCAGCACGGCCAGGCCGTGCACCATCGACCAGATGGCGGCGGCGTAATGGCTGGCGGTCTGCTCGGTAATCCGGTCAGCCATTGGCGAGCCCTGGGCGGCCAGCAAAATGGCCTGGGCCAGGCCCTGAAACCCCAGCTGGCCAGCCTGCCAGCTGGCCAGGATGGCTTCTTCGGTTTGGTTTTGCGGGGCGGGCAGCTGCTTCAGGCCGTCCGGGCCGGCAGTGGAAGGATGTTTCAGCAAGCCGCCAAAGTGCTCGCCGGGGCAGTGGCTGAACATCACCGCCAGATACGCCGGGTGCTGGGTGGCAAAGTTCAGATAGGCGCGCGCCAGTTGCTCCAGTGTTTCCGGCAGCTGATTGGCCGCCACCGGAATGCTGTGCATGGCTGTGGTCAGCAGCTGGTAGCCTTCATTGGCTGCCACCGCCAGCACATGGTCCTTGCCTTCAAAGTGCCGATACGGCGCAGCCTGGCTGACGCCGGCAGCCCGGCAGATTTCCGCCAGGGTAAAGCCGGAAGGGCCGCGCTGGCGCACCAGTTCCAGCGAGGCGTCGATCAAGGTGCGGCGCAGATCGCCGTGGTGATAGCGGCCAGCAGGTTTGCGCGGAATGGATGAGCCAGTGGAAGACATGGTGTGCGCTCTGTAAAGGTGCGGAGTAATGGGGCATTTTAGTGTGAAGCCACTTGACACGGATAGTCCAGACCCCGTAAGTTAACGATCAATACATTAACGGCGAAAGCGGCGTATGCACTTCCTGGCACTGAAGATGCTGATGGGCGACCGGCTGAAGTATTTTGGCCTGATTGCCGGCATTGCCTTCGCCGCCATGCTGATTGCCCAGCAAGCGTCGATTCTGGTTGGGTTTACCCGGCAAACCGGTGCATTTATTCGCGATACCGCCCAGGCGGACTTGTGGGTCATGGATTCGCAAGTCCGCTTTTCGCAGGATCGGGTGCCGATTCGCGACACCATGGTGCAGTTGGCGCGCGGTACGCCAGGGGTGGATTGGGCCGTGCCGCTGTATCAGGGGTTTGTGCGCGGCAAGATGCCGGATGGCACCAGCTTTACCCTGATTATGGTGGGCCTGGACGATGCCAGCCTGACTGGCGCGCCCCCGCTGATGCTGTCCGGACAACTGTCAGACTTGCGCCGCGACCGGGGGGTGCTGATAGACGGGCGCACCGCCGCGAAAAAACTGCTGATGAAAAATGGCGGCGACCGGCCAATGCAGATCGACGACCGTTTTTCCATCATGGACCACGAAGCGCGGATTGTCGGCACTTACCAGGGGCGCGAAAGTTTCTTCTGGGAACCGGTCATCTACACCACATACACCCGCGCACTGGCGTTTTCGCCGCAGGAACGCAACGGCCTGTCGTTTGTTATGGTGAAGCTGGCACCTGGGGCCAATCTGGAAGCCACGCGCGCAGCCCTGCAGGCGCGCACCGGGCTGACCGTGCGCACCAATGAAGAATTCATTCAGCTCACCGCTGATTACATCCTCAATGAAACCGGGGTGCTGATCAACTTTGGCCTGGCCGTGTTGCTGGGCTTCATTATTGGCGCGCTGGTGGCCGGGCAAACCTTCTACAACTTTACTCTGGACAATCTGCGCCACTACGGCGCGCTCAAAGCCATGGGGGTGACCAACCTGCGCCTGGCCGGCATGGTGCTGCTACAGGCTGGGGTGGTGGCGATTCAGGGCTATGCCATCGGTGTGGGCATGGCAGCGGGCATGGGGCTGCTGGTGGCCAAATCCGGGCTGGCGTTCAGCATGCCCTGGTATATCCCGCTGTTTACCCTGGTGGCGATGCTGCTGGTGTGCGCGCTGGCAGCGTGGCTATCGCTGCGCCGGGTATTTGCCCTGGAGCCGGCAGTGGTGTTCAAAGGATGACAAGCATGCCCTCTGACCGTGTTGCCGTGCGCTGCCAGGCGCTGACCAAGGTGTATGGCGAAGGTGAAAACGCCGTGCATGCGCTACGTGGGATTGATCTGGAAATCGCCTATGGCGAGCTGATGATGCTGGTGGGGCCATCCGGCTGTGGCAAAACCACGCTGATTTCGGTGCTGGCCGGCATTCTGGACCGCAGCACAGGCCACTGCCAGGTGCTTGGGGAGGATCTGGACCGCCTGTCTGGCAATGCCCGCACCCGCTGGCGCGGCGAGCATATTGGCTTTGTGTTTCAGGGCTTCAACCTGATTCCGGCGCTCACCGCCACTGAAAATGTGGCGGTGCCACTGCTGATTCGCCGCATCCCGCGCCCCCAGGCGCTCGCCGCTGCCGCTGCCATGCTGGAACAGGTGGGGCTGGGCAACCGGCGCGACACCCTGCCGGCGCAACTGTCTGGTGGCCAGCAGCAGCGGGTGGCCATTGCCCGGGCGCTGATTCACCAGCCGCGCCTGCTGGTGTGTGACGAACCCACCTCGGCGCTGGATCACGACACTGGCCAGCAAATCATGCAGCTGCTGCGCAAGATGGCTACCGGTCCGGAACGGGCGCTGATTGTGGTGACCCACGACGCGCGGATTTTCCCGTTTGCCGACCGGATGGCGCAAATGGACGATGGCCAGGTGGTCAGCGTCACCCGCCCCCCTGCTGTGGAGATTGCCCAATGACCTTTCCCCGTCGTCCGCTTACCCGTTTGCTGGTGCCCGCCCTGGCGGTATTTGGCCTGGGCGTCATGGCCTATACCGTGATTGCCGGGGACAAAAACTACCCAGCCGCCCCACCGCTCAGCGCACCCGCGCGCAGCCCGTTTGTCCATACCGTGGCGGGGGCGGCGCTGGTGGAGGCCAGCACGGAAAACCTGGCCATTGGCAGCGCCGTGCCAGGCACCATTGCCATGGTGCATGTCAAGGTGGGCCAGCAGGTGGAAGCCGGCGCACCGCTGTTCACCCTGGACGAGCGCAGCATTCGCGCCGAACAGGCCAGCCGTGAAGCCGCGCTGGCCGTGGCCGAAAAACGTTTGCCAGAAGTGCGCGCCCAGGCCGAAGAAGCGGCCTTTCAGCGCAGCCTGGTGGACGGGCTGGACGACCACCGTGCGGTATCGCGGGAAGAAATCCACCGTCGCAGCACCGCGCTGGCCACCGCCCGAGCCAGGGTGGCCAGCAGCGAAGCCGCCGTGGTCCAGGCCCGCGCCGAGCTGGCCGCAGCCCGCACCGAACTGGACCGGCACACCGTGCGAGCCCCAGTGGCGGGCGAAGTGCTGCAAAGCAATGTCCGTCCGGGAGAATATCTGTCCACTGCGGGCAACCAGCGCCCGGCATTGGTGATGGGCGACACCCGGGTGCTGCATGTGCGGGTGGACGTGGACGAGAACGACGCCTGGCGCATTCGTCCTGGCGCGCGGGCAGTGGTCAGCCTGCGCGGCAACGCCAGCCTGAAAACCGAAGCGCGCTGGGTGCGCGCTGAACCGCTGGTGATTCCAAAAAAATCACTGACCGGCGACTCGGTGGAGCGGGTGGACACCCGGGTGCTGCAACTGCTGTTTGCCTTTGAACGCAAGCAGCTGCCTGTTTATGTTGGCCAGCAAGTCGATGTGTTTATCGACGCGGCACCACTGCCGGGAGCCGCATCGTGAGCCGCCGTGTGCTGGCGGTGGCGCTAAGCGCCAGCCTGGCGGCCTGCAGCGTGGTGGGCAGCAACTGGCAACGCCCTGAGGCCGAGCTGCCTCCCCGCTGGAGCCAGCCTGCGCTGAACCCGGATGGCCCCAGCCAGAGCGCAAGCGCAGACGCCGATTTCTGGGCGGCCTGGGACGACCCGCCGCTGCGCCAGCTGATAGACCAGGCGCTGCGCCACAACCGCGACCTGCGCCTGGCCGCCGCCAGAGTGGCCGAAGCGCGGGCGCTCAGCGGCGAAGCCCAGGCCACGGCGCTGCCACAACTGGACGCCACCGGCAGCGTGGTGCGCAACCGGGCATCCGGCAATGACCGGCTGCCACTGCAAGGCACCGCCAATCCGGTGCGCCAGTACCGCAGCGGTTTTGACGCCAGTTGGGAAATTGACCTGTTTGGCCGGCTGGCGCGTGAGCGCGAAGCCGCCAGCGCCACGCTGGATGCCGCCCAGTTGCACCACGACGCCATGGCCATCAGCCTGGCCGCCGAAGTGGCCAGCCAGTATTTCCAGCTGCGTGCGGCGCAAACCCAGGCAGGAATCATCGAGCAACAAATGGCGACCGCCAGCGAAGCCGTGGCGGTGGTGGGCAGCCGGGTGCGGGCTGGATTGAACCCGGAACTCGACCGCCTGCGTGCGCAGGATCAGCAGGCGCAAATCGACGCCACCCTGCCGCCCGCACGGGCCGAAGTGGGCCTGGCAGCCCGGCGGCTGGGTGTACTGGTCGGCGCGCAGGCAGACAGCCTGCTGGCAACACTGACAGCCCCACAGCCCCTGCCACGGCTGGCCCCCAGCCTGCCCCGACGCTTTCCTGCCGCCTGGCTTGACCGTCGCCCCGATGTGCGCGCCGCCGAAGCCCAGGCACATGCCGCCCAGGCACAGGTGGGCGTAGCCGAAGGCGACCGTCTGCCCCGGCTGACGCTGGGCGCGGCGTTTGGCTGGCTGTCGCTGTCCGCCGGAAAACTGGGCGATGGCGACAGCCGCACCTTCACGATCGGCCCGCAACTCACCCTGCCGCTGTTTCACGGCGGCGCACTGACCGCCCGGCTGGAAGCAGCCCGCGCCCGCCAGGATCAAGCCTGGCTGAACTGGGAAAAAACCGCCGCCGAAGCCTTGCTGGAAGTGGAAAGCGGCGCGCTGCGCCAGCACGAAGCCACGCAACTGCACGCTGCCCGCGCCCGCCTGCTGGCCACCCGCCAGCACCAGTTTGATCTGGCTCGCCTGCGCTACCAGCGCGGCCTGAGCGACTACACCGAACCGCTGGAGGCTTTGCGCCAACTGTTTGCCGCGCAAACCGACGAAGTGGCCGCCAGGGTGCAGGCGCTGAATCACAGTGTGGCCTTGTATAAAGCGCTGGGCGGCGGCTGGCAGCCTGCTGAGCCGATGCTCGACCGGTAAGCTAAGTATGGATTGCTTGTGATGTATTGTGGTTGCGTGTTGATGCCGCCGGTCCGCGCGGGTGGACTGGCGGTTTTTTTGTCCACGCAGCTGAACAACAGGGCTGCCCTGACCACTTCAGCCAATTAACCCTATCGGCATCATGCTGATTTAAAAGAAAAAATAAAATTAATTCAGCGCTTTACGTATTTCCACGGATTGAAACCTGAGTGTGCTCTTCTACAGTAAGACAGCACCTGGCACGCTTTGGTGGCGGGTGGTCACCGTGATGTCGGGATCTCTGGCATCGACACTTCGACAGGCGTATACCATGCGCCTGCCGGTTTTTTCAGCGGAAGGGTATCGCATGAAAATCAACTTGCCGGTCAACCAGACCGAATACCGGGTCGATCCCAAACAACCCATCGTCACCCGTACCGACCTCAAAGGGCGCATCACCTATGCCAACCCGGCGTTTATTGCCCTCAGTGGCTTTAGCGAAGCCGAGCTGATCGGGCAGAGCCACAATGTGGTACGCCACCCGGACATGCCGCCCGAAGCCTTTGATGACTTGTGGGCCACGCTCAAGGCCGGCTCGCCGTGGCAGGGCATTGTAAAAAACCGCGCCAAGGACGGCGGTTTTTACTGGGTGGATGCCTATGTCACCCCAGTCACCGAAAACGGCGAGCCGATTGGCTATATGTCGGTGCGCAATGCGCCGTCGCCGCAGCAGGTGGCTGAGGCCGAGCAGCTGTATGCCGCCATCCGCGCCAAGCGGGCACGCATGCCGTCCACCCTGGACCGGGCCAGGCGGCTGCCGTCGTTTTCCCGGCGGATGTGGGCGGCGGGTGCGCTGTGCGGTGTGCTGGCCGGTGGGGCCAATGTCTGGCTGGACCACATTGGCCTGTCGTGGCTGAGCTGGGTGGTGGGTGGCGTGCTGGGTGTGGTGCCGGTGGTCTGGCTGCTGCCGCAACTGACTCGCACCCTGTCGGATATTTCCCAGGGCTTTGTTCACCTGGCCGAAGGCCGGCTGAATGTGCCGGTGCGCCCACGCTGGCATTGCGCGCTGGGCGATGTGCAGGTGCGGCTGGAATCCATGCGCATTTACCAGAAGGCGGTGGTGGCCGACGTGATTACCGAGGCGCAGGCCAATAGCACGTCGGCCAGACTGCTGGACGCCAACCTGAGCCAGCTGGTGCAGTGCTTTACCACCCAGAACGTGATGCTGGCGGAAATGGCTGCCCAGCTTGATAGCGTCAGTGGTTCAGTCAAGGAAATCGTCGCCGTGTCCGACGCCATGTCGCACGACGCCCAATCCACCCGCGAACGGGTGGAAGAAGGCGGGGAAACCATGCAGGATATTTCCAGCTCGTCGCGCAACACCCTGGAAGCGATGACCTATTCCTGCTCGTCGATGGATGCGCTACGCCAGACGGTGGCCAAAATCCAGCAAATGTCGGCGCTGATTGACGACATTGCCGGCCAGACCAATCTGCTGGCGCTTAACGCCTCAATCGAAGCCGCCCGCGCTGGCGAACATGGCCGTGGCTTTGCCGTGGTGGCCGACGAAGTGCGCAAGCTGGCTGAGCGCACGGTGAACTCCAACCAGAGCATTCAGGATACGCTGCAGTCGATTCATCAGCATGTGTTCGAGGCATTTGGCCGAACCGAAACCGCCATGAGCACGGTGGAGCACAGCCAGGATGCCATCAGCCACTTTGCCCAGAGCTTGAACAATATCCGCAGCGCCGCCGAACACGCGCACCAGCAGGCGCGCGCGCTGCTGGGGTTTACCTCGCGCCAGTCGGCAGCCACCCAGGATGTGGTGCAGCACCTGGGCGAAGTGTTTGCCTCGCTGGAGCGCAACGCGCAGACCGCCGTCGATCTGCAAACCCAGGCGGGCCGGCTGTCGCAAAGCAGCCTGAGCCTGAACAAGCTGCTCGGGCATTTCCGGATTGCCTGATGGGCATGGAGAACAGGTGTTATCCGGCAACAATGGGAAGACATGGCAAGGTATCGCCCCTTAGGGTGAGATGCCAGACCGTGGAGAGGCCAGAGGGCGATACAGTACCGGGCGCAGCCTACTGGCCCAGCAACACCGCCATGGCGTCCACCGCCCGGGTGATTTCTGCCTCGGCCACCCCCGCGTAGCCCAGCAGCCAGCCGCGCGGCGGGAGGGCGGCCAGGCTGTGGGCCGACAGTGGACGCAGGATCAGCCGGTGGCGCTGCCAGCCCTGCTGCGCCAGCGCCTGATCGTCCACTTCGCTAGGCAGGTGGGCGAGCAGGTGCATGCCGGCTTCGCCGCCGGACAGCGGCAAGGTATCGCCCAGCCGTTGCTGCACCGCCTGGCGCAAGTGGTGTTGCCGGCTCAGGTACAGCTCGCGCATACGGCGGATATGCCGGGCCAACTGGCCGCTGGCGATAAAATCCGCCAGCGCGGCCTGCACCGGGTAATGCCCCTCGCGGGCCAGATGCCAGCTGGCGCGGCGAAAGGCGTCGATCAGCGCGTCAGGCACCACCAGATAGCCCAGGCGCAGGCCCGGAAACATCACCTTGGACAAGGTGCCGACATACATCACCCTGGCGCTGACGGCCAGCCCCTGCAAGGCGGCCACCGGCTGGCTGGCGTAGCGGAATTCACTGTCGTAATCGTCTTCGATGATCCATGCGCCACAGGCATCGGCGTGGGCCAGCAAGGCCTGGCGTCGCGCCAGCGGCATCACCGCGCCGCACGGGTATTGATGCGATGGCGTCACGTAAATCAGCCGTGGACTGGGGGCGTGCGCCGGCGCGGCAGCGGGGTTGAGCCCGGCGGCGTCCACCGGCAGCGGGCACAACTGGAGCCCGGCGGCGGTCAGCGCGGTGCGTGCGCCCAGATAACCGGGGTCTTCCACCCAGGCCACGTCGCCGGGGTCGGCCAGCAGCCGCGCCAGCCAGTCCAGCGCCTGCTGGGCACCACCGGTAATCAGCACCTGGTCGGCGCTGCAACGCACCCCGCGCGACTGGCCCAGATATGCCGCCAGCGCCTCGCGCAGCACGGGCAGGCCGCCCTGCGCCTGATAGCCCAGCCAGTGATCGGGCGCCTGGCGGCTGTGCCGGTTCAACGCCCGTTGCCAGGCCTGGCGCGGAAACGCCTCCAGCGCCGGCACGCCGGGTGCAAACGCGCCATGCAGTCCGGCGGGCGTCGGCCCGCAAGCCAGCACCGCCTGACCGCGTGCCGACAGCCCGAGCTGCGCCGGCAGCGGCTGATGCGCCAGGCTGGGGCGCAGACTTTCCAGCACAAAACTGCCGGCCCCGCGCCGGGTGTCGAGATAGCCTTCGGCCAGCAGTTGGTCATACACCTCCAGCACGGTATTGCGCGCCAGCTTAAGCTCCGCCGCCAGCCAGCGCGACGACGGCAGCCGGCTGCCGGCGGGAATGCGGCCATCCAGCATGGCACTGCGCAACAGCTGGCACAGCTGACGGCTCAGGCTCAGCGGATCGTCGCGGCGCAGTCGCCCGCTCAGCAGTTCGGCTACCCATTCTGCGGCCATCTTGGCTCCCTGTTTTGCTCAGAATTGGCCCTTATTGTGCTACCAATTTGCCGGCAAGATACAGGCTCCTTGTTTATTTCCTGTTCTTGATTGGAGCCCCGCATGTCCAGCCTGCCCGTCACCGACCTGACCCGTGTGCATCGCCACCCGGAACGCGCCCACTACGACGTCGATACCTTGCACGCGCTGCTCGACCAGGCGTTGATTTGCCATGTGGCGTTTGTGCTGGATGGCCAGGTGCAGCAGATTCCCACCGCCTGCTGGCGCGAAGGCAGCCACTTGTATATTCATGGCTCCAATGGCAGCCGGATGATCCGTGCGCTGCGCGCCGGTGCGCCGGTGTGCGTGGCAGTGACGCTGATGGATGGGCTGGTGCTGGCGCGTTCGGCGTTTTCCACGTCGGTGAACTACCGTTCGGCGCTGATTTACGGCCAGTTTGTCGCGCTGGAAGGGATGGACGCCAAGCGGCTGAGCTTGCAGCGGTTTTTTGACCACTACCTGCCGGGGCGTTGGGAGGAAGTGCGCCAGCCCGATGAAAACGAACTGGCGGCCACCAGTGTGCTGGCCCTGCCGCTGGAGCAGGCGGTGTGCAAGGTGCGCAACGGCCCGCCGGAAGACAAGGCCGACGACGAAGGCTTGCCGGTGTGGGCGGGCGTGCTGCCCTGCCTGCATGGGTGGGGCGCGGCCCAGCCGGTGGCCGGCTGTGCTGACGGGCCACTGCCGGCATCGCTGCAGGCGGTGGCCGCGCAGGGTGAGCGTCGCTAACAAACCCCTCCTGGCGTGGTTGCACGACTACCCGTACTGTCTGCGGTCGTGCGCCTGGTCGTCAGTCACCTTGAAACACAAGGGTTCATGCGAGCCAGCCTTGCCGGGAATATCGGTTTAATTTCTTTTAAAACAAAACCTTAGTTTGCCGCAGCGAACTGTCTTTCGTGCCTATCCCGTCATTCCCGCGCAGGCGGGAATCCAGGGGCATCCACAGCGTGCAGCGGGTTTGCGCGCTCACCACCGTCCCGCCTGCGCCACGCCCACGGCGCACGCGGTGGCGCGGTCTGGGTTCCCGCCTGCGCGGGAACGACACGTGAGGTGAGGTGTTCAACCCACTGGCGACTAGCCAGAACCGCTGCGCTGCGTGTGGTGAGCGACTCTTAACGCTGTTCCATCAGCGTGCGGGTAGCCCGGGCGGTGTCGGTATAGTCGGTGAAGACCCCGTCCACGCCTAGGGCAAAGAACAGCCGGTATTCTTCCGCCGGGTTATCCTGGAAGTTGGCTGCCAGCAGCTTGGCTTCGTTGCGGAAGGTAAACGGATGCACCACCAGGCCCAGCTGGTGGGCGCGCTTGACCACGTCGTTGGGCTCCAGCAGGGTCATGTCGCGCTGGTCGATGACGTTGTCGCCGTTGACGTCGATCGGCTTGCCGGTTTTCGGGTCAGTCATTGCCTGCCAGCTGACCAGATACGGCTTCCACGGGCCAATGCCGTCGGCAAAGGTTTTCACCTGCTTGAGGTTGGCCGGGCTGAGCATGTCGCCGTAGCTGCGCGTGTCACCGCTGACCACATGGTCGTAGGGCAGCTTGCGCTCAATCACGCCATCCGGGCGCACGGTATCGGCGTCCAGCAGGTACACCAGCTTGTTGGGCGTCAGCTTGCGCAGTTGCTTGAGGTTGGCCGCCTCGAACGACTGGATAAACACCGGCGCGTTCTTGCGGTTCAGCTGGTATTTGGCCAGCAGCGCCACCAGCGGTTTTTCCAGGCTCAGGCCCAGCTGCTGATGATAGATCGGATGTTTGGTTTCCGGGTAAACACCAATCTGGCGGCCGGTTTCTTGGGATTTTTGCGCACGCAGGGCGAGGATTTCTTCAAAGGTGGGAATCTGGAACTGCCCGTCAAACGCCTTGCTACGGTCGGCGCGCGGCTGGATGGCACGCAGGGTCTTGATTTCTGCCAGGGTGAAATCACTGGCGAACCAGCCTTCTTCTTCCACGCCGTCCACCGGCATCTTGCGCTTGCGGCTGGCAAATTCGGCGCGGCGGGCCACGTCGGTGGTGTCTTTCAGGTTGGGTTCGTGACGGGCAATCAGCACGCCGTCACGGGTCATCACCAGATCCGGTTCGATAAAGTCTGCGCCCAGCTCAATGGCCTTGGCGTAGCCTTCCAGCGTGTGGTCGGGCAGGTAGCCAGACGCACCGCGATGGGCGATCACCAGCGGCGGCTGGCCGTTCAGGGTGGGAAATACCGGTTTGTCAGCTGCGAGTGCCGGCAGCGCCAGCGCGGCCAGCACGCTGGCCAGCAGGATGGATGGGTGCATGTTTCGCCTCTTTAGTCATGGAATGTGCGCCAAAGCCGGCAGTCTGACAGGGTGATGTGAGGATTTTTTGACGGCGCAGGCGCTGGGCGACAATAGCCAACAATGGCCAATAAATTGCTTCCCCTTGCCGCATCCGCGCGCACCTTGGCCCGATGGGCCATGCCAGGCGCAGCGGCAATCCAGAAAAGGAAGCCTGGCCATGAGTTTTGATCTTTCCCCTGCCGGGCTGGCGCAGTTGCTGGCCAGCCCGGCCCTGACCCTGCTGACGCTGGCCGCTGGCGCGGCGCGAGTGGGCGGCGAACTGGATGCCGACACGCTGGCGCTGATGTCCAGCCAGGTTAGCGCTGGCGTGCTGGAGGATTTTTCCCCCACCGACAGCTGGCCGCTGATACGGCAAGGGCTGATGGGCGAGCACCCATCCGGCATGCTGACCGTGTTACGCGAGTGTGGTGCCCTGGCCCGGCTGTGGCCGGAGTTGGACGCCTTGTTTGGCCAGGGCCAGGCGTCGCCCGATGGTGAGAATATTGACATTGGCGAACACCAGTGTCGGGTGATCGACCTGCTGGCCGCCCAGCATGCGCCATTGCCGGTGCGCCTGGCCGGCCTGCTGTACAACCTGGGCAAGGCGGATTCGCCCCCGCAGCACCTGCCGGTGCATTACCAGCATATCGAGCGCGGCTTGCCGCGCATTGAGGCCATTGTTCGCCGTTTTGGTCTGTCCCCGGACGTGCAGACGCTGGCGGTACTCACCCTGCGGGAGCTGGAGCGCGTGCATCGCGCCGCGCCGATGCGCGCGGCGTCGATCACCGCCTTGCTCGAACGCGTGGATGCCTTTGGCCAGCTGGCGCGTTACCAGCAATTGCTGCTGATCTGCCGCTGCGATTACCACGCCTATCCGGGCAATGCCGAACGCGCCTACCCCAAAGCCCTCCTGCTCGAACGCGCCCGCCAGGCCTGCCTGAGCGTGGTGCGGTGCGACGGACAGCAGGACGACCCTATGGCACTGCACGAGGCCCGCGCCCTGGCGGTGGCCACCGCGCTGCGCTCCAGCCGCTGGGCCGACGCGGCGGAGTGAGCGGCGGGCCGGGCATCAGGTGAGCGGCATTGATCAAGTCTTTCATATTATGATCGTGCGTATATTTACGGATGCAAGCCGGTTTCTGCCAAGTGGCAGCCCTTATTTTGCGGAGCATGCTGATGCTGTCTCGTTTCTCTGCCTGGTTAAACCGGTCGATTCATCGTCGGCTGCTGGTGCTGTTGGTCATCGGCCTGCCGCTGCTGTGGCTGGGCAGCGCCGGCCTGTCGTTTTTTACCGCCCGCTACGAAGTGAACGAACTGTTCGACACCGAGCAGGTGCTGTTTGCCCAATTGCTGGCGTCGGTGGACTTGCGCGCCCGTCAGGCCGGGGCGGAAATTCATCCAAACCACAGTGACAATTTTAAAGAGCTGTTTGACGACGATGTCGCCGGTGGCGAGGTGGATGTGGACGATTTTGCCTTTCAGCTACGCGATGCCCACGGCGTGCTGCGTCTGGCCGACGTCAAGATGACGCCCTTGCCAGTGCGTACCGGTTACACCGGCTTTGCCGATGTGCAGATTGGCAAATATCTCTGGCGGGTGTACTACCTGAACGACCCGGCCCGCGACCTGTACGTGGCGGTCGGGCAAAAGGCCAAGGAGCGCACCAGCCTGGCCAGGGTGCTGATGCTGGCCCAGCTCACCCCCTGGCTGGTGTCACTGCCGCTGGTGCTGCTGTGGATCTGGTGGGGGATTCGCCAGGGGCTGCAACCGCTCAACCGCCTGACTCACGACATTGCCCGACAGGAGCCATCACGGCTCACCCCCTTGCACCATGCGCATTTGCCCCAGGAAATCGCCCCGCTGGTCACCGCGCTGAATACCCTGCTGGCCCGATTGGATCAGGCGCTGGACAGCGAGCGCCGGTTTACCGCCGACGCCGCCCACGAACTGCGCACGCCGCTGGCGGCGCTACGGGTGCAAGTCGAAGTCGCCCAACTGGCCGACGACCCGACCGCCCGGCGCAAGGCGCTGGGCCAGGTGGTGCAGGGCATCGACCGCGCCACCCGGCTGGTGGCGCAGCTGCTCACCCTGGCGCGGCTGGACCACAACCCGCGCGAGGCGCTGGCCGGCGATGCCGAACTGATTGAACAGGCGCGCCAGCATTTGCTGGACGCCAGCGACGCCGCCACGGCCCGCAATGTGCGCTGCGACTGGCCAGACAGCCTGCCGCGCTGGCCGCACCCGGTCGATCCAGCCCTGCTGGATATTCTGCTGCGCAATCTGGTGGACAACGCCGTGCGCTATACCCCCAGCGGTGGCCGGGTATGGCTGGAGGACGCAGGTGAAGGCTGGCTGATATTGGCCAACAACGCCCCGGATGGCCTGGACGCCGATGTGCTGGTCCGGCTGGGCGAACGCTTTTTCCGCCCCGCTGGCCAGCAGGCCAGCGGCAGCGGCCTGGGCCTGTCGATTGCCCGGCGCGCCGCCAGCCTGTGCGGCTTGCAGCTGACGCTGAGCCTGACAGATGGCGTGTTCCGCGCCAGATTAAGTGTTTGAACCTGCCGGGTGCGGCACAGGGGAAAGCCACACACCACAGAGTGCGGCCCATGTCCCACCAAAGTCGTATGTTGCAATGCAACCTGCTGACCTATAGTGAACTCACTTCCGGTTGCCGGAAGGCTTGTGTTTGTTCCTCCTCTTTTTGATCGATCCTGAAACGCCCGCTGCTGCGGGCGTTTTTTTGTCTGCGGCCCCCCACTAAAGTCGCATTCTCCTGGCTGGCGCGCCTCCTTATAGTGACTTCGCCGCCCCGTTGTTTTTGCTCTGGCGGGTGCGGTGCGCAGCCATCCTGGCCGGCGCTTCCTGTTCATGTTCTGGAGGACTTCACCATGCGTCAATGGCATACCCCGCAAGTGGTCGAAATTGCACTCGGCCTGGAAATCAACTGCTACATGTGCGCCGAACTGTAAGGTGCCCACCATGCTGCGCGCCATCGTTCTAGGTGCCGCTGCCGGCGGCGGCCTGCCCCAATGGAATTGCGCCTGCCCGGTGTGTGCGGCAGTGCGCAGTGGGCAGGCTGGCGCGCCGCAGACCCAGTCGTCGATTGTGGTCAGTGCCGACGGCGAGCGCTGGGTACTGATCAATGCCTCTCCGGATATTCGCCAGCAATTTGCCGCCACCCCGGCACTGCATCCGCGTGCGGTGCGTCACAGCCCGCTGTCAGCGGTGCTGGTCACCAATGCCGATGTAGACCACGTCGCCGGCCTGCTGTCACTGCGTGAAGTGCAGCCGTTTGCCCTGTACGCCACCCGCCGGGTACACAGCGTGCTGGACGCCAATGCCATCTTCAATGTGGTCAACCGCGAGCATGTGCCGCGCCGTCCGGTGCAACTGGACGAAAGCATGCCGATTCTGGACGCCGCTGGCGTGCCCACCGGCATCTGGATCGAAACCTTCACCGTGCCCGGCAAGGTGGCGCTGTGGCTGGAAGACCCGAATGCCGAGCGCTTTGGCAGCGTGGCCGAAGACACCATCGGCGTGGCCATCCGCGCCGAAGGCAGCGATGCCCGGCTGTTTTACCTGCCCGGCTGTGCTGACGTGCCCGACAGCCTGAAAGCGCGCTTTACCGCTGCCGATACCGTGCTGTTTGATGGCACCACCTACACCGAACACGAAATGGCCGAAGCTGGCGTTGGGCAAAAATCTGCCTCGCGCATGGGCCACCTGGTGATGAGCGGCCCACAGGGCACCATTGCCCGGCTGGCCGACGTGCCGCTGGCGCGCCGGCTGTTCATTCATATCAATAACACCAACCCGGTATGGCTGCCCGATAGCGATGCGCGTCGGGACATTGTCCGCCAGGGCTGGGATCTCGCCTTCGATGGCATGGAGTTGACCCTGTGATGACCCGACTCACTGCGCCGCTGTCTCCCCAGGAACTGGAAGACACCCTGCGTGCCATCGGCCGCGAGCGCTACCATAATCTGCACCCGTTTCATCACCTGCTGCACGGCGGCAAGCTGTCGCTGGATCAGGTGCGCGCCTGGGCGCTGAACCGCTACTGTTATCAGGCGGCCATTCCGCGCAAGGACGCCGCGCTGATTAGCAAAATCCACGACCGCGAACTGCGCCGGGTGTGGGCGCAGCGCATCATCGACCACGATGGCCGCGAGCAGGAAGAAGGCGGTATTGAGCGCTGGCTGGTGCTGACCGATGGCCTGGGCCTGCCGCGCGACTATGTGATTTCCCGCCAGGGCGCGCTGCCGGCCACGGTGTTTGCCGTGGAAGCCTATGTGCATTTTGTTGCCGAGCATTCGCCGGTGGTGGCGGTGTCGTCGTGCCTGACCGAGCTGTTTGCCCCGGCCATTCACAAAGAACGCATCGTCGGCATGCTGGAAAACTACGACTTTATCGACGACCGCGTGCTGGCCTACTTCCGCCGCCGGCTGGACCAGGCCCCGCGCGACGCCGAATTTGCCCTGGACTACGTCAAGCGCCACGCGCTGACCGTGGCCGACCAGCAAGGCGTGATCGACGCGCTGGTGTTCAAGTGCAATGTGCTGTGGGCACAGCTGGACGCGCTGTACGCCGCCTATGTGGCACCGGGGATGATTCCGCCCGGAGCCTTCCGGCCCGGAGAATGGGCATGATCAGCGCCGACAGCATCGTGCGTCTGGCACCGGGCACCCGCCTGCAGCAAGACACGGTGCGCGGCGGCTGGGTGCTGCTGGGCCCGGAGCGCATGCTGGTGCTGGACGACATTGCCCAGCTGGTGGTGTCGCGATTGGCCGGCCAGCCGGTGGGCGAGCTGATTGCCGCGCTGGCGGCCGAATTTGACGCGCCAGTGGATGTCATCGGCCAGGATGTGCTGGGCCTGCTGACCACGCTGGCGGATAAAGGATTTCTTCGTCATGGCTAGCCTGAAACCTGCCGCGCCACTGGCCATGCTGATGGAGCTGACCCATCGCTGCCCGTTGCGCTGCGCCTACTGTTCCAACCCGCTGGCGCTGACCCCGGCTAACGCCGAACTGCCCACTGCCGCGTGGAAAGCCGCACTGGACGAGGCCGCCCAGCTGGGCATGCTGCAAGTGCATTTCTCTGGCGGCGAGCCGATGGCGCGCGCCGATCTGATAGAACTGGTGCGCCACGCCACCGCACGCGGCCTGTACAGTAATCTGATTACATCTGGCCTGCTGCTGGATGCACACAAGCTGGCCGAGCTGGTGGACGCCGGGCTGTCGCATGTGCAGCTGAGTTTTCAGGATCTGGACGAAGATGGCGCGCAGTGGGTCAGCGGCTACGCCGGCGGTGTGGCAAAAAAACGCGAAGTGGCCGAGCGGGTGCTGGCCAGCGGCCTGGCGCTGACGCTGAACTTTGTCATGACCCGGCACAATGTCTCGCGGCTGGCCGAGATGCTGGACTACGCCGAAAGCCTGGGCGTGGGTCGGGTGGAGGTGGCCAACACCCAGTATTACGGCTGGGGCCTGAAAAACCGCGCCGCGCTGATTCCCACCTGCGAACAGCTGGACGACATGAACAGCCTGGTGGCCGAACGCCGCGCGCGCTGCAAGGGGCGCATGGTGATCGACTATGTGATTCCCGACTACTACGCCCGCCGGCCCAAGGCCTGTATGGGTGGCTGGGGACAGCGCTTCATCAATGTGATGCCGGATGGAAGCATCCTGCCCTGCCACGCCGCACAGACCATTGGCCATTTGCAGTTTCCACGCTTTCCGGACAGCAGCCTGAGCGCAGCCTGGTACGAGCACCCGGGCTTTGCCGCTTATCGCGGCACTGACTGGATGCCCGATCCGTGCGGCAGCTGTGACCACAAGGAACAGGATTGGGGCGGCTGTCGCTGCCAGGCGCTGGCGCTGGCCGGCGACGCCGGCACGCTGGACCCGGTGTGCGAGCTGTCGCCGCAGCATGTGCAGGTGGTGAATATGGCCATGCGTGAATCGCACCAGCCAACGGGCGAACTGATGCTGCGCCAGCGCCACGGCGGCTGAAGCAGTCAGACAGGGTTCTGGGTGTTGTCGAAGCTTTGCGAGGTTAACCCGGTGTAGCGGGAACTCGCGCCACGTGTGTCTCGTGGGTGTTTGGCCAGCCGGCGTCCCCGGCTGGCTTTTTTCTGGGTGAGCAACAGGGGTGATGGACGCAATGACAGAGGCAATGGGATAAGCAGAAGCGGGTAGCGGGCAAAAACAGCAAGGGCCGCGCTGATTGATTCAGCAAAACTGTTTTTGCCATAAGCAAAACACAGTAAAATCAACACCCTGCATGCCTGCCTTGGCGGGAGTGACGATTTGTTCAGCGTTTCCCCAGGGTGTTCAGCGCTGCAACACCAGCCCATGGCGAATGGCCAGCTGCATCAGGCCAATGTCGTTGTGAACTTCCAGCTTCTGGCGGATGGTGGACAGATAGTTCAGCACGGTCTTGGTGCTCAGGTGCAATTGGTCGGCAATTCGCGCCGGCGGGTCGCCGGCCACGGCCAGGCGCAGGATGTCGAATTCACGCGGGGTGAGGCGGCTGATGCTGCTGTCGGCTTCCAGGCTGTCGTTGGCCAGCAGTTCGGCCATGTCTGGCGACAGCACGCGTTTGCCCTGTGCCACCTTGCGCACCGCCGCCAGCATGTCGGTGGGGTCGGCGTGTTTGGTCAGGTAGCCCTGTGCGCCGGCGCGAAAGGCCTGGCGGGCGTAGCCGGCGTGCTGGTGCATGGTGAACACCAGAATGCCCAGGTCGGTTTGCCGGGCCAGCAGGCGGCTGATGGCTTCCATGCCGCTGCCTTGCTGCAGCGATAAATCCACCACCGCCACATCCACCCGGTTCAGGCGCAGTGCGGTGCAGGCTTCATCGGCACAGGCAGCCTCGGCCACCACGCGCATGTCGGCTTCGGCATCAATCAGTCGGCGGTAGCCGGTGCGCACCACGGCGTGGTCGTCCAGCAGCAGGATATCAATCATCTGTTCATCTCCGGCAGGCAGCGAGGGGCTAACTCAGCCCCAGCACCGGCACGCGCACCACCACCAGCAGGCCGCCGTCGGGATGGGGCCGGGCGGACATGTCTCCCCCGATGCTGGCCAGTCTCTCCTGCATGCCCAATAGTCCGCAACCGTACTTTGGTGGGGTATTGGCCACGCCATTGTCGCGCAGGGTCAGCACCGCCCAGTCGCCGTCCTGCTCGCCCAGCAGGCTGACCTGGCTGGCCCGGCTGTGACGGGCAATATTGGTCAGGCATTCCTGCACGGCGCGGTAGGCCGGCAGCGCGTGCGGGCCGGGCAGGGTGGGCAGCTGGCTCCAGTCGTAGCGCAGGTCGATGTGTGGCAGGCGCGCCTGCCACTGGCTGGCCAGTTCATCCAGCGCGTCTTTCAGCGCCAGGCCATCCAGTCCATGCGGGCGCAATTCGCCCAGCAGTGCGCGGATATGGGCATGAATGCGCCGGGTTTCGCCTTGAATGTCGCGGGCACACTGCTGCAGCGGGTGGCTGTCATCGGCTGGGCCGTGACGGACCAGGTAGGCGGCGCAAACGCCAATCGCCTCCAGCGATTGGCCCAGTTCGTCGTGCAGTTCGCGCGCCAGCTCGGCCTGCTCCTGTTCGCGCACCGCCAGCAGCCGGCGGCTGAGCTGGCGCTGGCGCTGGCGGGCGGTGTGCAGTTTGGCTGACAGCGCGTTCAGGGTGTGGGCGATGCGGTCAAATTCGCGCAGCGGAAAATGGGGCAGCTGAATCGGTGCGTCGTCTTCCAGCGCATGCAGCGCCGCTTCGATGCGCTGGGCCGGGGCCAGCGCCCGGCCAATGGTGATCCAGCAGGCCACAATGGAAATGGCGCTGATCAGCACGGTAAACAGGATCATCCCGCTGGCATCGCGGATTTTTTCTTCAATTTCGCTGTATGGCTCCAGCTGGATCGACACCCGCTGGCCTTCCAGCGTCAGCTGGGTGGACTGGCGATTGAAGTCGATCTGGTTGGCCAGCGGGCGTAGCCAGTGCTGTTCGCTCGTGGCTGGCGGTTCGCCCAGATGCAGCGACAGATGGCGAAAGCCACCTGCTTGCACCAGCGCCCGAATTTGCGCCGCCGACGTGGCCGGGCTGGCGTCTTGGCGGGCCAGGATGTCAATCAGCGCCAGCAATTGCTCCGAGGCGCGCAGCTCTTCGCGGGCGTCGTCACGGGCGGCATTCAGCCAGTAGGCGCTGACGCATATCAGCAATAAGACGGAAAACCCGGCAAGCCAGGCCGTGAGTCGTTTACGTAAATCCATTTAACCCCTACCTTGGTTGAATATCCGGCCAGCTGATTTTGTGCATGAGGTTTAGCCAAATACGCAAGGGATAAAATCCCGATTTCCACAGGAGAATACCCCGGGGTGGAAATATCTGCAGCCCATAAACTGTATCACAGGGTGACGTTGTGACTGCACGCAATGTCATACAGCGCAGATAGATAAACCAAGGGTGGAGATATGCAGCATACAATCAAGGCAACATCACGAGCCGGGCTGGGCAAAACTGTTCTGAGCCTGTCGGTGCTTCTGGCGCTGTCGGCTGGCGCGCAGGCGGGTAACGCCAAGGTCAGCTGGGAGGATATTGTCAACGACGACAAAACCCCCAAAGACGTGCTGATGTACGGCATGGGCCTGAAAGGCCAGCGCTTCAGCGCGCTCAAGCAGGTAAACACCCGCACGGTGGCCAATCTGGTGCCGGCCTGGAGTTTTTCGTTTGGTGGCGAAAAACAGCGTGGCCAGGAAACCCAGGCGATTGTTCACGATGGGGTGATTTATGTCACCGCCTCGTATTCACGGCTGTACGCCATCGATGCCAAAACCGGCAAGCAGCTGTGGGCGTATGAACATCGGCTGGCGGAAGATATTCGCCCCTGCTGCGATGTGGTGAATCGTGGTGCAGCGGTATACGGCGACAAGGTGTATTTCGGCACGCTGGATGCCAGCATCGTGGCACTGAATAAAGACACCGGCAAGGTGGTATGGAAAGAGAAATTCGGCGACCACAAGATTGGCTACACCATGACCGGTGCGCCAACCATCGTCAAGGACCAGAAAACCGGGCGCATGCTGCTGGTGCATGGTTCGTCCGGTGATGAGTTTGGCGTGGTGGGCTGGCTGTATGCCCGCGATCCGGATACCGGCAAGGAAATCTGGGCGCGCCCGATGGTGGAAGGCCATATGGGCCGGATGGATGGCAAGCCGTCCACCCCGACCGGCGACACCAGCGCACCATCGTGGCCTAACGACCCGAATTCGCCCACGGGCAAGGTGGAAGCCTGGAGCCATGGCGGCGGTGCCCCGTGGCAAAGCGCCACCTTCGACCTGGAAAACAACACCATCGTGATTGGTGCCGGCAACCCGGCCCCGTGGAACACCCACAAGCGCTCGCCGGGGGATTCGCTGTTCACCTCTGGCCAGGCTTATGTGGACGCCAGCACCGGCGAACTGAAGGGCTTTTACCAGCACACTCCGAACGATGCCTGGGACTTCTCCGGCAATAACGAAATCGTGCTGTTCGACTACAAAGACCCGAAAACCGGCAAGACCATCAAGGCCGGTGCCCACGCTGACCGCAATGGCTTTTTCTATGTGACCGACCGTACCCAGTTGGCCAACGGTGCCGGCTACCCGAACAAGCCCACCGCGCTGCTGAACGCTTTTCCGTTTGTGGAAAAAATCTCCTGGGCCACCCACATCGACCTGAAAACCGGTCGCCCGGTGGAGCCAACGCCGAGCAACCGTCCGCCGCTGCCAGAAGCCGGTGAAGCCCACGGCAAGAGCGTGTTCGTCTCGCCACCCTTCCTGGGCGGCAAAAACTGGAACCCGATGTCCTACAACCCGGACACCGGCCTGTTCTATGTGGCCGCCAACCACTGGGGCATGGACTACTGGACGGAAAACGTCACCTACAAGCCAGGATCGGCCTACCTGGGCCAGGGCTTCCGTATCAAGCGCCTGTTTGACGACCATGTTGGCACTCTGCGCGCCATCGACCCACGCACCGGCAAGATTGTCTGGGACCACAAAGAAGTCTTCCCGTTCTGGGCCGGCACCTTGTCCACTGCCGGCGGCCTGCTGTTCACCGGCACCTCGGATGGCTATGTGAAGGCCTTCGATGCCAAAAACGGCAAGGAACTGTGGAAATTCCAGACCGGCTCCGGGATTGTCTCCTCGCCAGTGACCTGGGAGCTGGACGGTGAGCAATACCTCGGCCTGGCCTCTGGCTACGGCGGTGCAGTGCCACTGTGGGGCGGCGATATGGCGCAACTGACCAAGCAGGTTAACCAGGGCGGCAGCTTCTGGGTATTCAAGCTGGCCAAGCCGGTACGTTAAAAGCCCTCTGAAACAGTCATCCCCCCCAACGCGGCAAGCCATGCCTTGTGGCTGCGCTTGCCGCATGGAGAATACCCATGTTGATCGCGTCTCTTGCCCGGGCCGTGTGCCTGACGCTGGGCCTGGTGCTGGCCTGGCCAACGCTGGCCGACGAACCGCCGGCGGGCAGCCTGGCCGCCGAAACCGTGATCAACGGCTGCCGGATTGCGCCTAAAACCCAATGTCCGGGGGCCAATTTACGCCATGCTGACCTGAAGGCAGCCAATCTGGCCGGGGCCAACCTGGCCGGGGCGGATTTGCGCCGTGCCGACTTGCGCATGGCCAACCTCACCGGGGCCAATCTGGACGGGGCCGATTTGACCGGAGCCCGACTGAACCGGGGGTATCTGGCTGGCGCTTCGCTGAAAAATGCCCGGCTGGTGGCCGCTGATTTTGAACTGGCGCGGCTGATGCGTGCCGATTTTTCCGGGGCGGACCTGACCGCCGCCAGCCTGGAAGCCGCCCGCGCCGCCTATGCGGTATTTCACAATACCCAACTGATTGCCGCCAATCTGCAGGAAACCAAATTTAACGGTGCCAACTTCTGGAATGCGCGGATGGAACACTGTGTGATCCGCTACGCGATTTTCCCGGAAGCGTTTTTTGAGGGCTGCCAAGGCTGTCCACATGACTGGTAAACCCTTGTTTTTAGCCGTCCCCCGACTTTGGTCGAATAGGCGGGGTGCGGCGCGCTCTCCACAATCAGAGGGCCGGGATTTTTTCCCGAGCCAATGAAGCCCTATTGACAAGTGGAGAACCGGAGAGATGAACACATTTTTTGCGCGTAACGGCTGGCGTGTCGCCACCTGCACCCTGATGGTTTCCGCCGCCCTGGCTGCCCCGCTGGCCGGCGCTGCCGTCAGCGACCAGGACATTCTGAACGATGCCAAAACCACAGGCGACGTGGTGTCGTATGGCATGGGCCCGCAAGGCCAGCGCTTCAGCACGCTGACCAAGCTCAATACCAATACGGTGAAAAAACTGGTACCGGCGTGGAGTTTTTCCTTTGGTGGCGAAAAACAGCGCGGCCAGGAAGCCCAGCCGATCATTCATGACGGTGTGATGTACGTCACCGCCTCGTATTCGCGCGCTTACGCCGTGGACGCACGCACCGGGCAAAAGCTGTGGGAATACAACGCCCGCCTGCCCGACGGCATCATGCCGTGCTGCGACGTGATCAACCGTGGCATGGCCATCTACGGTGACCTGGTGTACTTCGGCACCCTGGACGCCCGTCTGGTGGCGCTGGACCGCAAGACCGGCAAGGTGGTGTGGACCAAGACCCTGGGCGACTACAAGGCAGGTTACTCGTACACCGCTGCGCCGATGATCGTGAAGGGCAAGGTCATCACCGGCGTGTCCGGCGGTGAGTTCGGCATTGTTGGCAAGGTGGAAGCCCGCGACGCCAAGACGGGCGAGCTGGTGTGGTCGCGTCCGGTGATCGAAGGCCATATGGGCACGCTCAATGGCAAGGAAAGCACCATGACCGGCACACTGAACGCCACCTGGGAAGGCGACCAGTGGAAGCAGGGCGGCGGCGCAACCTGGCTGGGCGGCACCTACGATCCGGAAACCGACACCATCTTCATGGGCACCGGCAACCCGGCGCCGTGGAACTCGTGGACGCGCAAGGGCGACAACCTGTACACCGCCTCCACCCTGGCTATCAACCCGGACAACGGCGAAATCAAGTGGCACTTGCAAACCACGCCGCACGACGGCTGGGACTTTGACGGCGTGAACGAATTCATCCCGTTTGACCTGAAAAAAGACGGCAAGGTAGTCAAGGCCGGGGCCAAGGCTGACCGCAATGGCTTCTTCTTTGTGGCTGACCGCACCAATGGCGACCTGCTCGGCGCCTACCCGTTCGTGTCCAAGATCACCTGGGCCAAGGGTTTCGACCTGAAGACCAAGAAACCGATCGTCAACCCGGAAGGCCGTCCGGGCAATCCGTTTGACCCGGCCCAGCAAGCGGAAGGCGGCAAGGGCAAGTCGGTGTTCTCTGCCCCGTCCTTCCTGGGCGGCAAGAACTGGATGCCGATGGCCTACAGCCCGAAGACCGAGCTGTTCTATGTGCCCAGCAATGAATGGGGCATGGACATCTGGAACGAGCCGATCACCTACAAGAAGGGTGCCGCCTACCTGGGCGCGGGCTTCACCATCAAGCCACTGTACGAAGACCACATTGGCGTGCTGCGCGCGATGGATCCGAAAACCGGCAAGATCAAGTGGGAGTACAAGAACAAGGCCCCGCTGTGGGGCGGCGTGCTGAGCACCGCCGGCGATCTGGTATTCACCGGTACCCCGGAAGGTTTCCTCAAGGCGTTTGACGCCAAGACCGGCCAGGAACTGTGGAAATTCCAGACGGGCTCCGGCGTGGTCGGCAGCCCGGTGACCTGGGAAATGGACGGCGAGCAATACGTCTCGGTGGTGTCTGGCTGGGGCGGCGCGGTGCCGCTGTGGGGCGGCGAAGTGGCCAAGGTGGTGGCGCACCTGACCCAGGGTGCCAGCGTCTGGGTATTCAAGCTGCCGAAAAACTGATCACCCGGCGCGGCCCTCACGCCGCGCCAGGTTTGTCCCGACACGGCAGCCCCTCTGGCCGTGTCGGGCCATCCCGCAGAATTAACCCAAATGGCTGGCAGACCGGCCCTTTGGTTTAGTGCTGCATCCCATCTGCCAGTCCGGACAGATGGAACCGCCAGGCCCGGCCTGCGGTGCACACGGACATGATTCCCCCCTGACCCGAGAAGGAAAATACAATGAAACTGCGCTGGATGCTGTCTGCCGCCACCTTGCTGCTGCTGACTCAGGCTCAGGCCGCCGACCCAAAGGCGGTTGAGGCCATGATGCAAAAAAATGGCTGTTTTGCCTGCCATAGCGTCGAACAGAAAATCATTGGCCCCAGCTACCGCGATGTGGCCAAACGTTACGCCGGTCAGCCGGAAATGGTGGCCAAGCTGGTGACCAAGGTGAAGAACGGCGGCGGCGGGGTATGGGGCAATATGGGCATGCCCCCGCATCCCACCCTGAAAGATGACGACATCCACGCTATGATTGACTGGGTGCTCAAGCATTAACCCTGATTCTGCCGACGGTGGGCGCGTTTTTGCGCATTTTTCTGCCAATGCGCGCCCACTCGGCAATCAGACCCGTTAACCCCTTACCGTGGTAACCAAAGTGATGGAAACAACTGTTCTGATTGCCGATGATCATCCGCTGTTTCGTGAAGCCTTGCGTCTGGTGGTGGCCGAAGCCCTCGGCCCTGCCGCCATTACGCTGGAATGCGCCAGCCTGCACGAAGCCCGAGAACAAGTCGATCTGCATCCCGGCATCGAACTGGCACTGATGGATTTGAACATGCCCGGCATGGACGGGCTGGCCGGGCTGGCCAGCCTGCGTGCACGCATGCCCACCCTGCCCATCATCGTGGTGTCTGCCGATGAGCGCCACGCCACCGTGGATGCCGCGCTGCGCGCCGGGGTGTCCGGCTTCATTCCGAAGTCATTTTCCCGCGCCGACATGGCCGCTGCGGTGAATGCCGTGCTGGAAGGCGACATCTTCTTTCCGGCCACCAGCGACCGCAACACCGACGCTCCGCCTGCCTACGACCCCGGCATGACCGACATGGCGGCACGCATTGCCACGTTGACCAAGCAGGAACGCTGTATTCTGGAATACCTGATTCGCGGCAAATCCAACAAGTTTGTGGCAATTGAGCTGGATATTGCCGAAAGCACAGTCAAGGCGCATGTGTCGTCGATTTTGCGCAAACTCAAGGTACACAGCCGCACCCTGGCGGTGATCAAGGCCGGGCCGTTATTGCAGCTGGGGTGAGCGCGCACTGCACGCATGCGTTTCAGCTGATGATTTTTGCTGTGTTGTCGCCCGCCTGATCAGGCTTGCTCAAACACCTCGGCCAGTGTCCTGGCGTCCAGTACCCGATCACTCCACTGCTCCAGTTGCCCGGAACTTGCGGTGCGGATTCGGGCGACGCAGTCAGCAGACAGTGCGCCAAAGCGGCGGGTGAGCAAGCGTTGCAGCAGCAGGGCTTCGCCTTCTTGCCGACCTTGCTGCTGACCTTTCTGCAAGCCCTCCTGCCACCCCGCCTGCTTGCCACGCTGCTCATCAGGAAGATTTATCCCATCGCCCACACACACGCTGCACCACGCTGACGCCGGCACAGGAGGCGATTGTCATGGCCTTGCGAAGCCTGACGCTACTGGCACTGGATGACCTGGTCGCGGTGGTGCGCGAATTCATCAATCCGGAAGTCTCGCGCTCCGGCCCCACCCCACCCGCGCCCAATACCCCTCCGCCACCGCCTCCATCTCCGCCCAAACCGCCGGCGTCACCCAACTGTTCAGCACGGGGGGCGGGATGCTGTCGCGCATATCGCCCTGGCGATTGGGGGCCAGGGCCATGGGCAGCATGTCGTAGGCGAGGGCGAGTTCCAGCGGATATGGGCCGTTGTGCAGAAACGACAGGTTGCCGGTGTGCATGTCGGTGTTGCCAATCAGCACGCCAAAGGCGTACAGCCGGCAGGCGTCGTGGTGGGCGCGAGGGGTGATGCGTTGTTGCGTCAGCAGGGCGGCGGTGTATTGCGGCCAGACGGTTGCACCCAGGCCAAGAAATTCGGCGTCCAGCGCCGCTAGCGAGGTCAGCGCCAGGCGGCCGCCGGCTGGGGTGCGGTCAAAGCGGGTGAGCTGCAAAAAGCACTGGCCGTCGTGCTCGAAAATTTCGCTGTCGGCGGCAGCCAGGCCGTGTTCCGCCAGTGAGCACAAAGCCAGATGTTCGGCACGCAGCAGGTCGCGCCAGCGCCGGCTGACGGCGTTGTCATTGGCGGCGCTGAATTTCACCAGCACATCCTGGCCGTCCACCCGTACGGCGAATTTGGGCTGTTCGCCGCCAGCGCTGGAGCCAATCGGCTCGCCCGCCATCACCTGCGCCGCCAGGCGCGGATAGTGCTCGGCGCGCTGCTCGCGGTGCAGTGACAGCGGCGCATGGTCGCGCCAGGCGGCCAGACTGGCTTGGCCAATCAAAAGATTGCCTGGTGCGTCGGCTTCGCCAGCGGCCAGGGCAATCAGCACATGCTCGTCACTCCAGTCCTGCGCGTCGTCGGGCAAGGCTAGCGCGCTGGCGCGCGCACGGCCCCAGGCGCGGCCCAGAAAACCTTGCGGGCGCATGTCCTGCAGCCACCATGGCAACCCTTCACTCCAGCTGCTGACGCCGTTGTTGGCGCGCCAGACAAAGCCCGGATGCACCGGGATCAACTCGCCCCACGGCGTCGCCTGCCCGCTGGCGTCTACCTGATACAGCACAAAGCTGTGTTGCCCGCGCACGGCGCGGCGCGCCAGATACCGGGTAGCGCGCGCCCGGCCGATGCGCACAATGGCGTCGCCAGCCTGAGCAATGCGCCGCGACAGGGTGGGCTGGCTGATGGCCAGGCGCTGGCACAGGTTGGGCGCGTCCAGCGGGCCATGGCGCAACAGGGCAAACAGATCAGTGTCAGGCATGAGCGTGAATAGATTTTTTTGGTAAGGCTTGATTGTATATCAATGGCTTGGCGGGATTTTGTCTGATGATATGAATAGATACTTCAGCATCGTGCCCACCTCCACACGCCCCTTCCCCCTATTCAGTTTGTTTGCGTGTCATCACCAGATCAACACATATTCGCGTGACTGTCACGGTTTTGGTGGCTCAGCTCACGACGCTGGCCTGGCTGAGGGTCTTTTTCAGCCGATAGGCCAGTTGGGGCCGGGTCATGCCCAGCATTCTGGCCGCCCGCGACAGGTTGCCGTCGGCCTTGCGCACCGCGTGATCCAGAAAACCGCGCTCGATATCATCAAAATTCAGCCCGCTGGCCAGCATCTGCTCGTAGAGCGCGGCGCGGCTGGTGTGGCTGTCGGCCTGCAAATTGCCCTGGCGGTCCAGGCCGGTGTGGTCTGGCTCGCTGTGCAGCGGAAACAGGTGGTTCAGCTCAATCGCCCCGCCGGGGTCAGCCAGGATCAGCCCCAGTTCCAGGGTGTTTTCCAGCTCGCGCACATTGCCTGGCCAGGCTTGCGCCTGCAGCGCGCGCAACGCTTTGTCGGTGATGCCGCACACCGGTTTTTCGTGCAGCGCGGTCAGCCGTTCGATAATCGCTTCGGCCAGCAGCGGAATATCACTGCGCCGCTCGCGTAGCGGCGGAATCACCACCGGATAGACATGAATCCGGTAGTACAGGTCGGCGCGAAAGCGCCCATCGGCCACCGCCTGTTTCAGGTCAACGTGTGACGCGGCCACCAGCCGCACATTGATCTTGCGCACTTTCTGGTCGCCCAGCCGTTCAATCTCGCCCTCTTGCAGCACCCGCAACAGCTTGGCCTGCGCCGCCAGCGGCAGTTCGCCAATTTCATCCAGAAACAGCGTGCCGCCATCCGCACGTTCAAAGCGGCCCATCCGGGTGTGCTGCGCGCCGGTATACGCGCCTTTTTCTACGCCAAACAGCTCGGATTCGATCAGGTTTTCCGGAATCGCCGCACAGTTCACTGCAATGAACGGTTGTTCGCGCCGGGGGCTCTGCTTGTGCAGCAGCCGGGCAAAGCGCTCCTTGCCCACCCCGGTTTCGCCTTGCAGCAGCACGGTCACTGCGCTGGCAGCGGCGCGGTGGATCAGATGGCAGGCGTGGCGGAAATTGGTTGCCGAGCCAATCATACCGTCGCAGGGTGGGTGCTGGGCCGAGCGGCGCAGCACCTCCACCTGATGCTGCAAGGCCTGCAACTGGGTCTGGATCGAGTCCTGGGCAAAAAAATGCCGGTAGTCTTCGGCGTCTTCCCATTCGGCCAGCGGCTTGCCGACTATCCGGCAGTGGCTGCGCCCGGCGGCGGCGCATTCCACCTCCTTGAACAGGATGAACTGGCCCATGAACGCCGAGGTATAGCCCGAGGCGTAGCCAATCTGCATCCAGCACATCGGGTCGTCGGTATGGCCAAAGTCGCGCACATGCGCGTCGGCTTCCCACGAGCCCTCCCACAAAAACTCGCCGTCAAACTGTCCGGCGGCCTGGTCAAACGCCATGCGTACCGGAATCACCTTCACGCTGCCTTCCAGCATGTGCAATTGCGGGCCCACCACAAACGCATCCTGCGGGTTGGCGCTGCCGCGAATCTTGCGGGCAATTTCCGCATCGTTCATCCCGGACTGATAGCCCACCCGGGTGAGCAGATTGCGCGCCAGCTCCGGGCCGACCTGCTGAATCAGCTCGCGGCGCAGCAGTGCCATGGCGCTGGCGTGCAGCATCAGCATCCGGCTTTCCGCCAGCCAGATATGCCCGGTTTCACAGGAAAAGCGCACCAGTTCGCGCAAATCCTGGTTTTTGGGGTACTTGATGGCCGTCATCTCAATCTCCTCCTCGTGAGTGTGGCGTTCCGCTCTTGCAGGCGGAATCGTGGGGCTGCCAGCCAGCAAGCGTAACCAGCCGGCGCAGATTGAGCAATTTACCATTTGAGCAGCCAGAAAAATCGAAATTTGCTTAAAACATCAATATTTTCAACGTGTTGCGTCGCAGCAAATTCAGGCTTTTCTGTAAAAACAAGCAGTTATCACACTGGCACGCGTCTTGAAACAGGCAGTGGGCCAGATGTCTGGTTGTGATGGAGTGGATGATGTGCCCCGCTGATTTTGACCCCACGGCCCGCTTTGTCCGGGTAACCGGCCAGCAACACCCGCCGTTTGTCGAGTTTGCCTTTGCCATCGGCGACCCAACGCTGTCCGTCGAGCTGGTGTTGCCGGAAGCCGCGTTTCAGGCGTTTTGTCAGGCCAATCAGGCCACCCTGCTGGCCCCGCTGGACGCCGAGGCTGGCGACTGGGCGGCGCGGCTGCGCGCCAGTCAGGCAGACGAAGAAGGGCATGAGCAGCAGGCGCACCACTGTCTGACCCGACCCTGGCCATCAGAATAAAAGAGGAGACAAGCATGCAAATCGACCTGCGCACGGTCACCATCAAGCCGCTGCGACACACCTTCGACCATATTGCCCGCCGCTTTGGCGACAAGCCGGCCAGCCGCTATCAGGAAGGCACCTACGACCTTCAGCAGACCGATATCTTTCATTACCGACCAATGTGGGAGCCCGACAAGCGGCTGTTCGACCCAACCCGCACCCGGATCCACATGAAAGACTGGTACGCGCTGAAAGACCCGCGCCAGTTTTACTACGGCGCGTACACCATCGCCCGGGCACGCCAGCAGGAAGCCGCCGAATCCAGCTTTGACATGATCGAAGCGCGCGGCCTGGCCGATCTGATGCCGGAAGGGTTGCGCCAGCTGGCGCTGGAACTGCTCACCCCGCTGCGCCACATGGAATGGGCGGGAAACATGGGCAACGCCTACATCACCGCCTACGGCTATGGCACGGCAATGACCCAGCCCTGCCTGTATCACGCCATGGACCACCTGGGCGTGGCCCAGTACCTGACGCGCATCGGCCTGACACTGGGCGGCCCTGAGGCGCTGGACGCCGCCAAGGATGCCTGGATGCATCACCCCAGCTGGCAGCCGATGCGCCGCCAGGTGGAAAACCTGCTGGTGCTGGACGACTGGTTCGAAATTTTTGTTGCCCAGAACTTTGTCCTCGAAGGCCTGTGCTATCCGCTGATTTACGACCAGCTGGACGCCAAGTTCTCTGCCGGCGGTGCCACCGCCGTGTCGATGATGACGCGCTTCATGGCCGAATGGGCCAGCGAAACCGCCAGATGGATCGACGCCCAGATCAAGGTGGCAGCAGCAGAGTCGCCGGAAAACCAGGCACAACTGAGCGCGTGGGTGACCCAGTACCGCGCTGCCGCGCTGGACGCGCTCCAGCCGCTGGCGGTGCGCGCGTTTGCCGGCGATGCCGACCTGGTGCTGGCCGAGGTGCTGGCTGAATTCACCGCCCGCTGCCGCAAGGCCGGGCTAACCGTGCAGGAATAAGCCATGTCCAAGGTATTCATCGCATTCCAGACCAACGAAGACACCCGCCCGATCATCGAGGCCATCCTGGCCGACAACCCGCACGCTGTGCTCGAACAGCAACCGGCCATGGTCAAGATCAACGCCGAAGGCAGCCTGACCGTCAAGCGCGCCTCGATTGAAGCGCTGATTGGCCGTGACTTTGATCTGCGGGAACTGCAGGTCAACCTGATTACCCTGTCTGGCCATCTGGACGAAGACGACGACGCGTTCACGCTCGCCTGGAAGAACTGAGGAAGGAACAGAACATGGATATGCACGTCAAGAAACTGGGCCTGAAAGAAAAGTACGCGCACATGACCCGTGGCCTGGACTGGGAAACCACCTACCAGCCGATGGACAAGGTGTTTCCGCAGGCCACCTTCGAAGGCATCAAGATTCACGACTGGGACAAATGGGAAGACCCGTTCCGCCTGACCATGGACGCCTACTGGAAGTACCAGGCGGAAAAAGAGCGCAAGCTGTACGCGGTGCTGGATGCCTTTGCCCAGAACAACGGCCACCTGGGCATCACCGATGCGCGTTATCTGAATGCGGTTAAGCTGTTTCTGACTGGTGTTTCGCCACTTGAGTACATGGCGCATCGCGGCTTTGCTGCCGCCGGGCGTAATTTCCCCGGCGTGGGCCCGCGTGTGGCCTGCCTGATGCAGGCGGTCGATGAAATGCGTCACGCCCAGACCCAGATTCATGCCCTGTCGAACTACAACAAGTATTACGACGGCTTCCACGATTTCAAGCACATGCATGAGCGGGTCTGGTATCTCTCGGTGCCCAAGTCCTTCTTCGACGATGCCTTCAGTGCCGGTCCTTTCGAATTTATGATCGCCATTGGTTTCAGCTTCGAATACGTGCTGACCAATCTGCTGTTCGTACCGTTTATGTCTGGTGCCGCCTACAACGGCGACATGGCCACCGTCACCTTTGGCTTCTCGGCGCAGTCCGACGAAGCCCGCCACATGACGCTGGGCCTGGAGTGCATCAAGTTCATGCTGGAGCAGGACCCGGACAACCTGCCCATCGTGCAGAAGTGGATCGACAAGTGGGCCTGGCGCGGCATCCGTGTGCTGACCCTGGTCGGCATGATGATGGATTACATGCTGCCCAAGCGGGTGATGAGCTGGAAGGAAGCCTGGGAAATCTACTTCGAACAGAACGGCGGCGCGCTGTTCAACGACCTGGCCAAGTACGGCATCAAGGTACCGGAATGTCTGACCCAGTGCAGCGAAGACAAGGAGCACGTGTCGCATCAGGCCTGGGCGACTTTCTACCAGTACGGCGGTGCCGCCGCCTTCCACACCTGGATGCCGAACGACGAGGAAATGGACTGGCTGTCGGCCAAGTACCCGAACACCTTCGACAAGTACTACCGCGCCCGCTTCACCCACTGGCGCGACGAGGCCGAGAAGGGCAACCGTTTCTACAGCAACACCCTGCCGATGCTGTGTCAGGTGTGCCAGATCCCGATGCTGTTCACCGAGCCGGGCGACCCGACCCAGATCTGCTACCGCGAATCCGAATACCAGGGCGAGAAGTACCACACCTGCTCGGATGGCTGTCAGCACATCTTCGACAACGAGCCGGAGAAGTACATTCAGGCCTGGCTGCCGGTACACCAGATTTATCAGGGCAACTGCTTCCCCGAGGGCACCGACCCGACAGCGGCAGGCTTTGACCCGCTGTCTGCCGTGCTGGATTTCTATCACTTCGACCAGGGCCACGACAACCTCGACTACGAGGGCTCGCGCGACCAGCAAAACTTCAACACCTGGCGTGGCCTGGCCACCCAAAACACCTGAACCCGGCAATGCCGCTGGCTGGCGGGAAGGCGCTGCCCTTCCCGCGCCACCCGACAAGGAGATACCCATGGCTGTTCAAGCCCTCAAGGATTATGCCTTTCCCCCTGCCGATGCGCAGGACGCCTTCCACGGCGGTCAGCTGCTGTACGTTGGCTGGGATAACCACCTGATGTTTTGTGCGCCGTTTGCATACTGTCTGCCGCCCAGCACCCGCTTTGCCGAGCTGTGCCAGACATTTCTGGCCCATTCCTTCGGCTACCACCCGGACTGGGCCAAGGTGGATTTCAGCCAGGCCACCTGGCTGAAATCTGGCCAGCCGTTTGTGCCCGATATGGATAAAACCCTGGCCGAGCAGGGCCTGCGCCACAAGGACATCCTGCGCCTGCAAACCCCCGGTCTGACCGGCATTGCCGGCAGTGGCTCCTGAACCCGAGCGCTGCCCTTTACCCCGGCGGCGGCATGGCCGCCGCCCCTGGCTGATGACCGACCCTAGAGCCCCTTATGAGTTACCAACTGACCATTGAGCCGCTTGGCCACACCCTCGACATTGAGGACGGCCAGACCATTCTGGATGCCGCGCTGCGCGCCGGCATTTATCTGCCGCACGCCTGCTGCCACGGCCTGTGTGCCACCTGCAAGGTGCAGGTGCTCGACGGCGAGATTGACCATGGCGAAGCCTCAACTTTTGCGCTGATGGACTTTGAACGCGAAGAAGGCAAGGCGCTGGCGTGCTGTTGCCGGCTGGAATCCGACGTGGTGATCGAAGCCGAAATCGACCAGGACCCCGACGCCCGCAACCTGCCGGTGGCGGATTTTGTGGGTCATGTGATCCGTGTGGAACGCCTGACGCCCAGCATTCGCGGCATCTGGCTGCAGCTGGATCGGCCCATGGCGTTTCAGGCGGGCCAGTACGTCAATCTCGAGATTGAAGCCCTGGGCCAGACACGGGCATTCTCGATTGCCAGCGCGCCGCAAACCCCGGAGGTGATTGAGCTCAATGTCCGCATCGTGCCCGGCGGACAGGTCACCGGCTGGTTGCATCAGCATCTGCAGGTGGGCGACACACTCAGGCTGACTGGCCCCTACGGGCGCTTCTTCGTGAAGAAATCCGCCGGCAAGCCGCTGATTTTCATGGCCGGTGGCTCCGGGCTGTCCAGCCCTAAGTCGATGATTGCCGACCTGCTGGCCGAAGGCTGCACGCTGCCGATCACACTGATTAATGGCCAACGCAATGGCGAAGAGCTGTATGACCACGCCGATTTGCAGGCGCTGGCGGAACAGCATGCCAATTTCACCTACCTCCCGGCGCTCTCGCATGAGCCAGCCGATTCCAGCTGGTCAGGCGCGCGCGGCCTGGTGCATGACGTGGCCAAGGTGCATTTCAGCAATGATTTCCGGGGGCACAAGGCTTATCTGTGCGGCCCGCCAGCGATGATTGAGGCGTGCATCAGCACGCTGATGCAGGGGCGGCTGTTTGAACGCGACATTTACATGGAGAAGTTTTTCTCGGCAGCCGACGCCGCGCAGCAGCTGAAAAGCCCACTGTTCCGGAGTATTTAGGCAGGCGCGGGCCGCATGGCGGGCCTGCCCGCTTACTCACCAAACCGCGAGGCAGGCAGCTGGCGTATCACCTCCAGCGTGGTGCGGATATGGCGGTCCAGAATCTGGCAGGCGGCCTGGCGGTTGCGCTGGATGCAGGCCTCAAGCAAGGCAGCATGTTCGGCGTGGACATCGCGCGGCACCGTGGTGTCCAGCAGCACCAGCCGACGGTAACGCTCGGACTGCTGATACAGGATGGACAGGAAGTGCAGGGTCCAGCGCGACGGACAGGCCGCCAGCAGGCTGGTGTGAAAGGCGCGGTTGCGGGCTTCCCATTCGTCAAAGCCAACATCGCCCTGGTGCAGACGTTCTTCCACCCGGCTCAGCCGGTGGAAGGCGGCCACGGCGTTGGCTTCCCAGGCTTCGTCGCCGTGCTCGATCGACAGGCCCAGCGCCTCGGTTTCCAGCACCACCCGCACGCGGGTGATGTCTTCGAAATCGTCGAGCGAAATCGGTGCCACGCGAAAACCGCGCTGGCCCTGCACGGTGACCAGCGCGTCGGTAACCAGCAACAGCAAGGCCTCGCGCAGGGTACCGGCGCCCACCTGGTATTCGTCGCGCAGATGCTCCACCCGCAGCTTGCTGCCGGGCGGATGCCGGCCCGTCACGATGTCGTGGCGCAAGCGCAGGTAGGCATGTTCGGCCAGGGTTTTGGGCATGCCGGGCGTCGGGGCGGCACTGGCGGCGGGCAGCGCAAAGTCTTGAGACATACGGGTTCCGGATAGTGATGCTGCAAGAAAAGGATAGCGTGGATTTTACCCGCAAGCTTCCTGCTTGCCGAACAAAAAAATCTCGAGATAAACTATTTACTTCGATAAAAATTATCTGTATCGTTTTTTGGAGACGCTGACATGCCCACCACCCAGCATGAAATTTCCCTAGTCGATACCGGCGAGCGCTATCGCTGTCGCAGCGACCAGACCGTCCTCGCCGGCATGGAAACCCTGGGCCGGCGCGGCATTCCGGTGGGCTGCCGGCAAGGCGGCTGCGGGGTGTGCAAGGTGGAGGTGCTGTCGGGCCAGTTCACCGCCCGGCCCATGAGCCAGGACCACGTCAGCCGCGAAGACGCCCAGGCCGGGCGGGTGCTGGCCTGCCGGATCTACCCGGCATCGGATCTCAGCGTGAAAGTGCTGGGCAAAATGAAAAAAACAGTCTGCGCGCCGCCTGCCATCCCCCGGCAGGCTGCCGAGCAGACGTAATACCCGCCGCCACGGCGGCAGACAAAGCAATCACAAGAGGAGACAACATCATGGCAATGACAGGCGTATTGCGTCCGGGCCACGCCCAACTGCGTGTGCTGGATTTGGAAGAAGCCGTGCACTTTTACACCGAAGTGATCGGCCTGAAGGAAACCGGGCGCGACGCCCAGGGCCGGGTGTATTTCAAGGCCTGGGACGAGCACGACCACAACAGCGTGGTGCTGCGCCAGGCTGAGCGCGCCGGGCTGGATTTTTTTGGCTTCAAGGTGCTCGATCAGGCCACGCTGGATCTGCTGGAGCAGGGCCTGCAACGCCAGGGCATCGCCACCGAGCGCATTCCGGCTGGCGAGATGCTGGGCACAGGTGAGCGGGTGCGCTTTGCCGTGCCCACCGGCCACACCCTGGAGCTGTACGCCGACAAGGACCGGGTGGGCAATGGCCTGGGCCTGGTCAACCCGGATGCCTGGCCGGACGGCCTGAAAGGCATGGCACCCACCCGGATGGATCACTGTCTGCTGTACGGCCCGGACATCGACACCACCCGCAGCATCATGGAAAAAGCCCTCGACTTTGCCCTGGTGGAGCGGGTGAAGCTGGAAGACGGCGAAACCGACCTGGCCATCTGGCTGACCAGCTCAACCAAGGCCCACGACATTGCCTTTGTCCGCCATGAAGAACCGGGCAAGCTGCACCATGTGGCGTTCAAGCTCGATACCTGGGAACAGGTGCTGCGCGCTGCCGACATCATGTCGAAAAACAAGGTGTCGATCGACATCGGCCCCACCCGCCATGGCGTCACCCGTGGCCTGACCATCTACTTCTTCGACCCGTCGGGCAACCGGCTGGAAACCTTTTGCGGCGGCTACGACTGGTACCCGGACATGGACACCATCAAGTGGACCTGGGAAGAAGTCGGCAAGGGCATCTTCTATCACGCCCGCCAGCTGAACGACCGCTTCCTGTCGGTGGTGAGCTGAGCATGCAGGCCGCCACCTTGCTCCCCGGCATCAACTGGGAGGCGGCGGTCATCGCCGCCCGCGCCGCCGTGCTCCATGCCGAGGCCAACGGCTGGCGCATCAATGTTGCCGTGGTGGACCGCAGCGGCAACCTGATGAGCTTTCTGCGCATGCCCGGTGCCTTTCTGCACTCGATCGACATTGCCATCGACAAGGCCTACACCGCCGCCAGTTTCGGTTTTTCCACCAAAGACTGGATGTCGCACATCGGCCACGACGACGGGATGAAATTCGGGTTTTCCGCCCGGCCCCGCCTGGTGGTGTTTGGCGGTGGCCTGCCGATTCCGGCAGGGGGCGACTGGATTGGCGGCATCGGCGTATCCGGTGCCTCGGAAGCCGAGGACGAGGCCTGCGCCCGCGCCGGCCTGGCCGCCATTCAGTGCGAACCACGCGAGCGCCCGGACTGACCCCGCAGGCGGCGGGCCGCCGGCATTGTCCCGACCCGCCTCTCCCCAACCCGACCCCATTTCCATAAGGATTCAGCATGAAAGAGGTGCTTCACTTCATCAACGGCGAATACACCGCCTCGCACAGCGGCAAAACCTTCGACAAGGTGGACCCCGCCACCGGCCAGGTGATTGCCCGCGTGGCCAGCGGTGAGGTGGGCGAAGTCAACGCCGCCGTGGCCGCCGCCCAACACGCCTTCGACAGCTGGGGCAAGCTGCCGCAACAGGAACGCAGCCGGCTGCTGATGAACCTGGCCGCTGCCATTGACCGCCGCGCCGACGATTTTATCGCCGCCGAAGTGGCCGACACCGGCAAGCCGTGGTCGCTGGCCAGCCACCTGGACATCCCGCGCGGTGCGGCCAACTTTGTCCAGTTTGCCGAACACTTCAAGTACATCGCCACCGAATGCTGGGAAAACCTCGGTCAGAATGCGCTCAACTACGCCATCCGCCGCCCGACTGGCGTGGTGGCGGTGATTTCGCCGTGGAACCTGCCGCTGTTGCTGATGACCTGGAAAGTGGCCCCGGCGCTGGCCGCCGGCAACTGCGTGGTGGTCAAGCCCTCGCGGGAAACCCCGTCCACCGCCTCGCTGCTGGGCGAAGTGATGAATGAAGTGGGCATTCCCAAGGGGGTGTACAACGTGGTGCAAGGCCCCGGCACCCTGATTGGTGCGGCGCTGTCGCGCCATCCGGATGTGCACGCGCTGACCTTCACCGGTGAAACCACCACCGGCCAGACCATCATGGGCGACTGCGCACAGACGCTGAAAAAACTGTCGTTCGAGCTGGGTGGCAAAAACCCCAACATCATCTTTGCCGATGCGCCGCTGGAAGAATGCCTGGACGTGACCCTGCGTTCATCGTTTGCCAACCAGGGTCAGGTGTGCCTGGCCGGCTCGCGCATTTATGTGGAGCGCCCGCTGTACGCCACCTTTGTGGAAAAACTGGTCGAGCGCGCCAAGGGGCTGAAGATCGGCGACCCGATGGACCCCGCCACCACCATGGGTTCGCTGGTGTCGCATGGCCATCGCGAACGGGTGATGGCGTTTGTCGATGCCGCCCGTGCCGAAGGTGCCACCATCGCCTATGGCGGCGAGCGGGTGGACCCGGCCAGCCTGCCGGAACGGGTGAAGGGCGGCGCGTTCATGCAGCCGACCATCATCACCGACGTGCAGGAACACTACAGCTGCCAGGCGCAGGAAATCTTTGGCCCGGTGGTCACCATCACCCCGTTTGACCGCGAAGAAGACGTGATTGCCCGCGCCAATGCCACCGAATATGGCCTGTCGGCCACCGTATGGACCAGCGACTTGCGCCGTGGCCATCGGGTGGCGGCGGCAATTGATGCCGGCCTGGTGTGGATCAATTCGTGGTTCCTGCGCGATTTGCGCACGCCGTTTGGCGGGGTGAAAGGGTCGGGCATTGGTCGTGAAGGCGGCATTTACTCGCTGGACTTCTACACCGAGCTGAAAAACGTCTGCGTCCAGCTGTAACCCAACTTCACGAGGCCACCATGACTGACCCCACGCCCCCCCGTCCCGACACCGGCCAGCGCATTCTGGCCGCCGGCATCGACACCCATTACCACGATCAGGGCAGCGGGTTTCCGCTGCTGATGCTGCACGGCTCCGGTCCAGGGGTCAGCGCCTGGGCCAACTGGCGGCTGGTGCTGCCCGCGCTGGCCACACAGCGCCGGGTGCTGGCCCCCGATCTGGTGGGATTTGGCTGGACCGAACGGCCAGCCAATCCGGATTACTCGCTGGACGGCTGGGTGGCGCACGTGCTGGGCCTGCTCGACGCACTGGGCATTGCACAGACCGATCTGGTGGGCAATTCATTTGGCAGCGCAGTGGCCATTGCCCTGGCGGTGCGTCATCCACAGCGGGTGCGCCGGCTGGTGCTGATGGGCAGCGTCGGCGTGCCGTTTCCCCTCAGCGCCGGGCTGGACGCGGTGTGGGGATACACCCCGTCGGTAGCCGCCATGCGCCAGCTGCTCGACCTGTTTGCCTACGACCGCACGCTGGTGAACGACGAACTGGCGATGCAGCGCTACCAGGCCAGCATTCAGCCGGGGTTTCAGGCCTCGTTTGCCGCCATGTTCCCCGCCCCGCGCCAGCGCTGGGTGGACGCGCTGGCCAGCGCCGAAGCGGATATCCGCGCGTTGCCGCATCACACCTTGATCCTGCATGGCCGCGAAGACCAGGTGATTCCGCTGGATACCTCGCTGACCCTGGCGCGCTGGATTGATCGCGCCCAGCTGCATGTGTTTGGCCGTTGCGGCCACTGGACCCAAATTGAACACGCCGACCGTTTTGTGCGCCTGGTGGCGGATTTTCTGGCCGAAGCCGACGCCAGTGCCTGACTGGGTTTTTCCTGAAAGGTTGTTATGAGTCAGCCCTCGCTCACCCAACTGGGTGATGAACTGTACCAGGCGCTGCAATCGCGCAGCGCCATTGCCCCACTCACCTCGCGCGGCTTTGAGCTAAGCCTGGACGATGCCTATCGCATCCAGCAGCGCTTTCTCGAACGCCGGCTGGCGGCGGGCGACCAGGTGATTGGCAAAAAAATCGGCCTGACCAGCGCCGCCGTGATGACCATGCTGGGCGTCAACCAGCCCGACTTCGGCCAACTGCTGGCCAGCATGCTCTACCACGATGGCGCGCAGGTGGACACCGCCAGTCTGATTGCCCCGCGCGCCGAGGGCGAAATTGCCTTTGTGCTCAAACGCGAGCTGTGCGGCCCCGGCCTGACCGCCGCCGACGTGCTGGCCGCCACCGAAGGGGTGATGGCCTGCTTCGAGATTGTCGACAGCCGGATTGCCAACTGGCAGATCAAGATTCAGGACACCGTGGCCGACAACGCCAGCTGCGGCGTGTTCGTGCTCGGCGACACCCTGGTAGACCCGCGCCGGCTGGATTTGTCCACCGTGGGCATGGCGCTGGAAAAAAACGGTGAACTGGTCGCCACGGGTGCCGGTGCAGCCTCGCTGGGCCATCCGCTTAACGCCATGGTCTGGCTGGCCAATACCCTGGGCCGCCTGGGCATCCCGCTCAAGGCCGGCGAGGTGATTCTGTCCGGCTCGCTGGCGGCGCTGATTCCGGTGCAGGCCGGTGATGTGCTGCGCATGAGCCTGGGCGGCATTGGCAGCTGCGGCGTGCGCTTTGGCTGATTCCCCACTGAGAGATATTCCATGACCGCTAAAATCCAATGCGCGCTGATCGGCCCCGGCAACATCGGCACCGACCTGCTCTACAAACTCCGCCGCAGCCCCGTCCTTGACCCGGTCTGGATGGTCGGCATCGACCCGGAATCCGAAGGCCTCAAACGCGCCGCCGAACTGGGGTTGAAGACCACCGCTGACGGCGTCGATGGTCTGCTCCCCCATGTGCTGGCCGATGGCGTACAAATCGCCTTTGACGCCACCTCGGCTTATGTCCACGCCGAGAACACCCGCAAGCTCAATGCACTGGGGGTGTTGATGATTGATCTGACCCCAGCCGCCATTGGCCCGTACTGTGTCCCGCCAGTGAATCTGGCCCAGCATGTTGGCCGCGGTGAGATGAATGTGAATATGGTCACCTGCGGTGGCCAGGCCACCATCCCGATGGTCGCCGCCATCAGCCGGGTCCAGCCCGTGGCGTATGGCGAGATTGTCGCCACCGTCTCCAGCAAGAGCGCCGGGCCGGGCACACGCAAGAACATCGACGAGTTCACCCGCACCACTGCTGGCGCAGTGGAGAAAGTTGGCGGCGCCAAGAAGGGCAAGGCGATCATCATCATCAACCCGGCAGAACCGCCGCTGATCATGCGCGATACCGTGCATTGCCTGACCGAAACCACACCCGACCAGGCCGCCATCACCGCATCCATCCACGCCATGATCCACGAGGTGCAGAAGTATGTGCCCGGCTATCGTCTGGTCAATGGCCCGGTATTTGACGGCAATCGGGTATCGGTGTTTCTGGAAGTACAAGGCCTGGGCGACTTCCTGCCCACCTACGCCGGCAACCTGGACATCATGACCGCCGCCGGTGCGCGCACCGCCGAAATGTTTGCCGAACAGATCCTCGCCGGTCGGCTGACACTGACCCCGACCGACACCGTGGGCATCGCCCGCACCGCCGGTTGCGGCGCGCACTGAGTCCCCCTGGAGAATTTGTGATGACCTTGAACGGCAAAAAGATCACCGTCCACGACATGACCCTGCGTGACGGCATGCACCCCAAGCGCCATTTGATGACGCTGGAACAAATGGTCAGCATCGCCACCGGCCTGGACCAAGCCGGTGTACCACTGATTGAAGTCACCCATGGCGATGGCCTGGGCGGCTCCTCAGTGAATTACGGCTTCCCGGCGCATACCGACGAAGAATACCTCGGTGCGGTGATCCCGAAGATGACCCAGGCCAAAGTCTCCGCCCTGCTATTGCCCGGCATCGGCACCGTCGATCACCTGAAAATGGCACGTGACCTGGGCGTACACACCATCCGCGTCGCCACCCACTGCACCGAAGCGGATGTGTCGGAACAGCACATCACCCTGGCGCGCAAACTGGACATGGACACCGTTGGCTTTTTGATGATGAGCCATATGAACAGCCCGGAGGGCTTGGTCAAACAAGCCAGGCTGATGGAAAGCTATGGGGCCAACTGTATCTACATCACCGACTCCGCCGGCCATCTGTTGCCCGATGGCGTCAAAGCCCGCCTCGGCGCAGTACGTGACGCCCTCAAACCAGACACCGAACTCGGCTTCCACGGCCATCACAACCTGGCCATGGGCGTGGCCAACAGCATTGCCGCCATTGAAGTCGGCGCCACACGGATTGACGCCGCTGCCGCTGGCTTGGGAGCTGGAGCCGGCAACACCCCCATGGAAGTGCTGATTGCCGTGTGCAGCCTGATGGGCATCGACACCGGGGTGGATGTGGCGAAGATCACCGACGTGGCCGAGGACCTGGTAGTGCCGATGATGGACTTCCCGATCCGCATTGACCGCGATGCGCTGACCCTGGGCTATGCCGGGGTGTATGGGTCGTTCCTGCTGTTTGCCAAACGGGCCAGCCAGAAGTATGGGGTGCCGGCGCGGGAGATTCTGGTGGAGCTGGGCCGGCGTGGGATGGTGGGGGGGCAGGAGGATATGATTGAGGATACGGCGATGACCATGGCCAAACAACGAGGACTGTACGCATGACACTGGATCACCCAACGCTGGCCCAACTGGCCGAGCATGTTGAAAACGCCGAGCTGAACGCACACGACATCAGCAAGATCACCGACGATCACCCGGAGATGGATTGGGATGACGCCTACGCGATTCAGGATCTGATTCGCCAGCGCAAGATCGCCCGTGGCGCGCGGATTGTCGGCTTCAAGGCCGGGCTGACCTCCTACGCCAAGATGAAGCAGATGGGCGTGGACACCCCGGTATTCGGTTTTCTGGCCGATTATTTCTCGCTGCCAGACGGCGGCGAAGCGCGCTGCGCCGAGCTGATTCATCCCAAGGTGGAGCCGGAAATTGCCTTTGTGCTCAAGCACCCGCTCAGCGGCCCCGGCTGCCATATCGGCAGCGTGCTGGCTGCCACCGATTTTATCGTGCCAGCGATTGAAATCATCGACAGCCGTTACCGCGACTTCAAGTTCGATCTGACCAGCGTGATTGCCGACAATTGTTCCTCCAGCCGTTTTGTGGTCGGCGGCAGCATGACCCCGGTGGCCGGGCTGGACCTGCGCACACTGGGCGTGGTGCTGGAAAAGAATGGCCAGGTGGCGGCGCTGGGTGCGGGGGCAGCGGTGCTTAACCACCCGGCCACCGCCGTGGCCATGCTGGCCAACCACCTGGGCGCACGCGGCGAATCGCTGCCGGCTGGCGCGCTGATCCTGTCTGGCGGCATCACCGAAGCGGTGGCAGTCAGCCCCGGCGACCATATCAGCCTGCGCATTCAGGGGCTGGGCGGCGTCAGCATCCGCTTTGCCTGAACCGTAAGATTTTTTCCCTCAATATCCCTCAGTATAAGGATCGCACCATGCCCATTGCCGTATTGCACATCATCGAAGGCCGCACGGTTGAACAAAAAAGCCGGCTGATTGCCTCGGTCACCCAGGCAATTGCCGAGTCGCTGGACGCCAAGCAGGAAACCGTGCGCGTGCTGATTCAGGAAATGCCCAAGGAACACTTTGGCATTGGTGGGGTATCCGCCAAGGAATTGGGCCGGTAACCCCCTGGCCTTGCCCTGCAAGTCCCGACCCCCGGCACAAACGGGGGCGGCAAAAACACAATAAAAGAGGAGAAACACCATGCAAACTCACCCGATTCGTGTGCTGCTGGCCGCCGCCCTGTTGTCGGCCAGTGTTGGCGCACTGGCCAAGGAAGGCGGCGACCAGTCCGCCAATGGGCCGGAAAGTTTTCTGGCTGGCGCGCTGCCGCCGCCAGGCACCTATTTGCTGAATTATCTGGGCCACTACGGCGGCAAGCTGAAAGACGCCAACGGCGATACGGTGAACATGGCCGGCAAGGACATCAAGGTCAGCGCCACCTTTGACGTCCTGCGGCTGGTGCGGGTCACTGACATCAAACTGTTTGGTGCCGACTATGCCTTCCAGGCCATCCTGCCGGTGGTGCATCAGAATGTGGACGTGTTTGGCAACCGCGCCTCGCGCAGCGGCATTGGCGACTTGACCCTGAGCCCGGTGGTGCTGGGCTGGCATCTGTCGAAAAACCTGCATGTGATTGGCGCGCTGGATGTGTTCCTGCCCACGGGGGCCTGGGACAAGACTCACCCTGGCCGCCAGATTGGAGCCAATTACACCAGCGTCGAACCGGTGCTGGCGGTGACCTATCTGGCTGACAACGGCTTTGAGGCGTCGGCCAAGCTGATGTACAACATCAAGGGCAAGAACAGCGACACCGACTACCGCTCCGGCCAGGAATTTCACATGGATTACCTGCTGGGCTACCGCAGCGGCGAATGGGCGTATGGCCTCAGCGGCTATTATCTGAAGCAGACCACCGACGACCGGCTGAATGGCCGCAATATCGGCAACCGTGGCCAGGTGCTGGCCGTCGGTCCGGCGCTGCAATACAGCAGCAAGTCTGGCGACCAGTTCATCCTGAAATGGGACCACGAAACCCAGGTGAAAAACCGCTTTGCCGGTGACAAGGTGTGGTTCAAGTACGTCCACCGTTTCTGACCCTGAATATGTCGAACCTTCCGGCACCCGCTTCCCCAGGGGCGGGTGCTGTCTGGGCGCTTTCCTCAGCGCGTTGAGACCCGAGTTGCTCGGGTCTTTTTTTCGCAGTTTCAGAATCGATTGTCCAGAGGACGCTGACCATGTCCCATATGTCCCGATTTTACTGGCCGCTGGCCAGCAGCGCACTGCTGCTGGTGCAACTGGGCTGGCCGTTTCCGTTTTTCACCCAGCTGCTGTTGCTGCTGGTGCCGTGGGGGCTGTTCTGGTGGGCGCAACGTCCGCTGGCCGCCCAGGCCGAACACCTGCTGGAACAGGCCCGCCAGCAGCGCCTGCACGCGCTGGCATTGCCTGCCCACCATCCGCTGGCCGGTGCCATTGATGTCGTGCGCCAGTGGCTGACCCGCGTGCTTAGCCAGTTTGCCGGCCAGGCCGATCAGGCGTTTGATGTCAGCGCCCGGCTGGCGTCGCAAACCGCCGAAATGGCCCGGTTGTCGGCCCGGCAGGCACAGGCCGCCAGCGCGGCAGCGGCCTCGGGTGGCGCGCTGGCGCGCAGCGTGGCCGAGATTGCCGGGCAAAGCGCCCAGGCCAGCCAGCATGTGGATCGCGCCAAGACACTGGCCGACGCCGGACTGAGCCATATCCAGCAGATGACCGAAGATTTGCAGGCGCTGGCCGGCAGTGTGGAACAGTCCGCCAGCAGCATCGCCGGGCTGGCCCGGCAAGGCGAACAGATTGGCCAGGTGATGACGGTGATCCGCGACATTGCCGAGCAAACCAATCTGCTGGCACTGAATGCCGCCATTGAAGCAGCCCGCGCCGGCGAAGCCGGGCGCGGCTTTGCCGTGGTGGCCGACGAGGTGCGCAAGCTGGCAGAACGCACTGCCCGCGCGACCGGCGAAATTCAGCATACGGTGGACACCATGCAGCACAACACCCAGCAAACCGTCAGCGCCGCCACGGCGGAAGCGCAGCGCGTCAGCGCCTGTGTGGCCGACGCCCGGCACGCCCAGACAGCGTTAACGGCGATTGCCGACGCCAGCCAGTCCGCCGCGCTGGCGGTGCGGGCCATTGCCCAGTCGGCGGATGCCCAGCAACACGCCAGCCAGGCGCTGGATGACCATTTGCAGGCCATCGCCACCACCACCGGGCAGTTTGCCGGAACAGCAGAAACCTGCCGCGCCGCCAGTTGCACCCTGCTGCAGGCGCTCTATCAGAGCAAGCAGGACCTGGAATCCGGCGGGCTGAGCGCGCCAGGCAGCATGGCCCGGCTGCACCGCCTGATCGACCATCTGCGGGTGAATGTCCTGCTGGCAATCAACAGCCCCGACGCAGCTGCCGTGCGGCCATTACGGGATGCGGTGGCCCGCTACGATGTTGAACTGGACCAATTGCTGGCCAGCCTGCCGACCAACCCGGTGGTAGGCGCATTGCGTGAGCAGTTGGGGGTGTACCGGCGCGAGCGGGATGCTGCGCTGGCGCTGGCGGCCCGTGGCGAGTTTGAAGCCGCTGTATTGCAGGTGGCCCAGCACGTGCGCCCGGCGTTTCGTGAGTTGGTGGCACGCCAGCATGGGCTGGAAGCGCGGCAGACGCCCGCTTGAAACCTCACCCCGCCAAGTAACAAGACGCAGGCGACCGTCAGCAGCCGTTCAGTTGCGGGGTGACGAGGGTTTCCGCATTGCCTTCAATGCCGATGCGCCGCCAGTGGCCCCGACTGCTGCGCCCCGCTCTGCCAGCGTTCACGCGGCAGTGGCTTGCCGCCGTTTTCCTTGCGTGCCTCGTCCAGCTGGGTTTGCAGCTCGCGGATGCGCGCCTCGACAGCGGAGCGCAGATAGAAATCCTCGCCGGGGGCCTGGCTGGCCAGCTGGTATTGCTCCAGCGCGGCGGATGGTTTGTTTTGCAGATAATAGGCATTACCCAGCGCCTGGTGGTAGCGCAAGCGGTCGTGGTCGGCGTATTGCCGCGCCACCCGTTGCCACAGCGCCGGGTCGTTGGCGTAGCGCACACTCAGCAGTTTGAGCAGCGCGGCCACGCCGGTCTGATCGCCCTGCGCCAGCGCGGCGTCCACTTCGCCGTAGGCCAGGTAGCGGGCGTCCGGATAGCGGCGCGCGGCTTCATGAAACAGCGCGCGCGCGCCGGCGTAGTCGCGCAGGCGCAGGCGGATGTCGCCGCCCAGGCTCAGCAGCATCGGGTGGCCGGCCATGCGCTGGCTGGCTTCGTTCAGGGCGGTTTGCGCGCCGGCAGTGTCGCCCAGTTTCAGCCGGGCCACGGCCAGGCCGTACCAGATGGCCCCTTCGTGGTTGAACTGGCGATTGTCCAGCGCGTGCTGATAAAACTTCACCGCTTCCATCGGCCCCAGCTGCCATACCCGGCATTTTTCCCGCACCAGCAAAAACGCCGGGCTGTCGGCCACCAGCTTGACCGGCAGCTGGGCGGCACGGTCCTGGCCGGCGCTGATGCGCTCGCCAGTTACCGGGTGAGTGCGCAAAAAGGCCAGCGCCTGGTTGTCGTTGGCACGATTCACCCGTTGCATGCGCTCAAAAAAGGTGGGCATGGCGCGGGCGTCAAATCCGGCGCGCGACAGGATTTGCATGCCGATATTGTCGGCCTCACGCTCGAAGTCGCGGCTGAAGGTCAGCTGATTCTGGATGGCCATGCCAGTGCCGGCGTTCATGGCCGCCGCGCTGACCTGGGTGTTCTTGCTGACGCTGGCGGCCAGAATCGCCACCAGAATGCCGGCAATGGCCAGCAGCTGGTTATTGCCTTGCTGAGCGATGGAGCGGGCAATATGGCGCTGGGTGACGTGGGCCATTTCATGCGCCAGCACCGAAGCCAGCTCGGATTCGCCCTGCGCGGTGTAAATCAGCCCGGTGTGCACGCCGATAAACCCACCGGGCAGGGCAAAGGCGTTGATCTGCGGGTCGAGCAGGGGGAAAAACTCGAAACTGGGCCCGAGTTCCGGCGAAGCGCTGGCCAGCCGGCGGCCCAACTGATTGATGTACAGCTCCACTTCGGCGTCGTCGAGCATCTCGCCGGATTCGCGGATCATGCCCATGATCTGCCGGCCCAGCTTCTGCTCGGCCTGTGGTGACAGCGCTGCTTGTGAGGCGTCGCCCAGATCGGGCAGTTGCAGCGCATCGGCCTGGGTGGCCACTGGCGACGACAGCAGGGACAGAGACAGCAGCAGGCAGAGCAGGGCGTGTGGTTTCATGGCGATGATCATACCGCGCAGATGGGCGGGGTCGTCAATGCTGCCAGCGGCGCAGGCCTGCCCTACTGCACCGACGCCGTGCGTCACGCCCCGCGTGTCATGCTATCCATGCTGGCTGTACGGGCCAGAATAGTGCCACAGCGGCTGCCAGTAGGATGCCAGCATCGCCCTGACAGCGGGCTCGCCTTCCACCAGAAAATTGAATTCGGATAGCGTGCCTGGATACAGATTATCGGAACCCACCACGTACAAGGCGTCGTCGACAATCATGATTTTTGCGTGGTTGCCTGGCGCGGACCATACCTTGTCATAGTAATTGCCACTGGCCTTGATTACCGATTGCACGGCGCTGCCAATCACCCCGGCCCGTGGTGGCAAATCGCTGATCGGCGCTTGTTTCAGGGTGGCGGTGTAACCCTCAGGGGGAAGGTCGGGCCACTTGTAGGTCAGCCCCTCACGCGTCTGCTCGACGGGCACATCGGTATAAAACAGGGGCGCAACAAACAGGCGGCGCAACGCGGCAGCGCGGATGTCACGGTCCGCCAGTTCGGTGTCGGTAAGTACATCATGCGTCATGTAATATTCAATCAGTTCGAACGTGCGCCGAGCACCTGAGCCAAATGAATACTGATCGCCCTCTGCCCCTGCGCCCCCATCCAGCGGGGACACCACCACCTCGACAACTAAATCCGGATTGCCTAGCAGGGCGTCCATCAGCCAATGGCACACCACATGATCTGACCAGTTTTTTTTCCAGGCACTGATCAGGTCCATCTGGGACAAACAGAGGCGCCGACGGGCGGTTTTGATCAATTCTTCCTTCATCAACTCGGAGCCCTGCTGATAATCCGTGCTGCGATCGGGCCCGGTCCAGTATTTGCCCACTGCCAGAATGCGGGTGGCCAGTTTGTAGTCGGCCAGCCGGGCGTACCGGCGCGGGTCAATCAGTGGCGGAAATACCGGCTGAGCCAGATCGGCCAGCGCCTGTCTATCCTCCTGGCCACGCGCAGGTTTTGGCGGCTCGGCGGCTGGCTGGCTGGCATCACTGTCCATGACCGCCGACTCATGCAGGGCCTGCAGTTGCATCCAGCGCAATTGCAGATAGTTGCGCACTTCCGGCAGGGGGTCTGTCAACTGAGCCTGTTTGCCATCGCCTTTTTGCCAGGCCAGCTTGTTTACATCGAAGTATTCCGTGCTCAGCAAATCGGTGCCACATGCCCACATCTGATTTAAAAACAGCTGGGCACCATAGGCAGCCTCGCCATGCACCACGACCGAAACATCGTGTACCGGCGGATAGCTCCTGAACAGATCCATATTCAGGTTATGCCCGCCCACCAGCGCTTCTGCCCCGTCTGCCGCGACAATTTTGGCGTGATTCCAGGTCATCTTGCAGTCATCGCTGTCAATCACCCCCTCGCCAAACACCCGGGTTTTTAGCGATGACAAGACCCCTGCCTGCAGGCGGAAGAAACGGCCCAGCCAGATATCCGGCAAACGCGGCCAGTTCTGGCAGCGGGCTCTCACCAGCCGGAGCAGCGCAGCCTTGAAATCTGTGTAATTGGGCGGCTCGCTGGCGGGGTAAAGCGGCGTTTGCCCGAATAAGAACCGGAACTGGATTGGCCGGTTGATGTCCGCCGGATCCATGGGTGCCGACAAGGCAAGGTCCATGGCGGCCAGAATCACCCGGGTCCAATCCGGGTCAGGGCTGTTCAGTGAAGCCAGGTCACAGCGATAGCGGGATTGATGCACAATTTCCACCACCGCCCGTTCAAACTCGGCCTGCCGCGCCAGCGCGGCAGGCATGATGCCAGGACCAAATGGCTGTCCCCAGGCGTGCGGTGTATCCAGAATCCGCACATGATTCTTGCCGCTCAAATGACTGAAATAGTGCTTTTCTTGCAGCCTGGCCTGCACATCATCAATTTTGCTCATCCGCATTCTCTTCCCAAAACCCGTTTAGCGATGACCTCGCCTCTGCCTGGCTTTCCACTGGACAGGGCGTGAAGCCGCTCAGAGAAACATCCACTTCACCCAGCCGGCACCCTCACGCAGGCTGCTGACTGGATAGGACAATTCATAAGGCGGATCGCCGACCACATCTTCGAGGTAATAGGCATTGAGTGGATTGATGCCAGCGATGGATGAAATCCGGCGTACATCAGGGCGCACATAGCCGCCCATGCTCAAAAAGCTTTTCTCCACGATACGGGTTCGGGAGCTGCCGCCGCCCATGGCATCGAAGAGCGCATGGTCGGTGTGGATGCGGCGCCGGAGGGCAATCACGCTGTCTTCCACGCCGCTGTCAGCCTGAAATGGTGTGCCCCAGTCGGCCAGGTAGGCGCGAGCAAGCTGATACACCAGCTGTGGTACCGGTGCCACACGGGCGCTGGCCAGCGCCGGGTCATACCGGCCATCGCGAGTGGTGATGCCTGCCAGCGTGCCATGCCGGCCCCGGCAAGCATACAGTTGGTAGTTTTTTGGCTGGGGAGCTGAATTGGGCGCGAGCGGGTCAGCCAGCTGGCAATGGTCGGCCAGGGTTTTCCAGCTGGTGCCAAGTTTGATGGCGTCAGCTTGCCCGGTCATCCTGCCGTTGGGTCGAGGGGCCAGTGCCATAAAGCCGTTGTCCAGATGATCCCAGGCGTACACCCCCACATAGCGAACCACATTGGGCGGCAATTGGGTAAGGATTCCGTGCCAGTTGCCTGGGCCGGGTACCGGATCAATGGCAAAAATGCTGATGGGAATGTCGCGTGGGCCATAGGCGTACAAAAACCAGGCCGCCATGATAGAAGCCACCGCACCACGGCTGTGGCCAACAAAATGATAGCGCTGCGCGCCACTGGCGGCAGCAAGATTGGCGGCGTGCAAGGCCAGGGCGGCGGCGCTCCAGCCGTGCAGCTGGTCAATCTGGCTGTGCTGATTGCGCGCAGAAGCATCATCGCGCACATACGCCAGCAAGTCGGCTGGCGCGTTCAGCGGGCCCTGGATGGTCAGTGGCTCGCTGTAATGCCTGAGCTGGCCCCAGTCGTTTTCCCCCACGCCGCGGATGACCACGCTGGGCGCGGTATGGAACAACGAGCCGGAAATCTCCCGATGCAGGCGAACCGGCACATAGCCGGTGTTCGGGCAATAAATGCGTTTATCGCTATTGCTCCGGGTTTCCTCCCCTTCGTCACGGGTGCAGGCCGTGCCGCTGAAACACACGGTGTAAACATTGCTTGAAGCGCACATTGTCGCCAGCCCTCATGGTTGCTTGCTGGAGGGAACGTGGCCAACACACGCTTGTGAAGCGTGATGAGGGGGAAAAAACGCCGTGCAGCTAACGCGCCGGCCAGAGTTTGCCCGCCAGCCCGATGCCGACCAGCATGGCCGCCACAAAGCCAAACGCTTCTGGCACACCAGCCCCCAGCAGCACCAGCGCCGGCCCAGGGCAAATGCCGGCCATGCCCCAGCCCACGCCAAACAGCGCGCTGCCCATCAGCAGGCGGCGGTCAATCTGGCTGGCACGCGGCCAGTCAAAGCGCGCCCCCAGCCAGCCACGATCGCGGTGGCGCGACAGGGCAAATGCCGGCAGCGCCACGCCAATTGCGCCCCCCATCACCAGCGCCAGGCTGGGATCCCACGCGCCGGCCAGGTCAAGAAACGCCAATACCTTGGCCGGATTGGCCATGCCGGCCACGATCAAGCCCACCCCAAACAGCAGCCCCACCAGCCCAGCCGCCACGGTTCTTGCCGATTGATGCATGGTTCAGCCTCCCAGCACGTGGCGCAACAGCCACACGGTGATAAATCCGGTTGCCATAAAACTCAGGGTGGCGGCCAGCGAGCGTGGCGACAACCGTGCCAGCCCGCAGACGCCATGGCCGCTGGTGCAGCCGGAGCCCAGCTTGACGCCCACGCCCACCACCAGGCCGGCGGCCAGCATCCAGGCAAACGAGGCAGAAAGTTCCATGGTGGGCAGTGGCGCAAACTGCTGCCAGAGCAGTGGCGCAGCAATCAGGCCGGCGGTGAAAGCCAGGCGCAGCGGCCAGTCACCCGGCAGGGTGAGCAGGCCGCCCACCAGGCCACTGATGCCGGCAATGCGGCCGGTCAGCCACCATAACAGGGCGGCAGCCAGACCAATGAGGGCACCGCCAGCAAGGGCGGTCCAGGGGGTGAAGTGTAGCCAGTCTATTGTCATCGTGGGTGTCCTGTTCAAAACGGTTCCCCCCGCATGAACAGGCACCATGCCATGGCCGGGCACGCCCGGCCATGGGCTTAGGGCGTCTCGCAAAAAATCTGGTGCAAGGCCCCCAGGATGGTCATCGCTTCCGGGCTGGCAATGCGGTAGTACACCCATTTGCCGTCACGCCGGGTGGTGACCAGTCCTTCATTGCGTAACACGCCCAGCTGTTGCGACAGAGTGGGCTGGCGGATGCCGGTCAGGCTTTCCAGTTCAGTCACGCTGCGCTCCATTTCGACCAGCTGGCAAAGCAGCAGCAAGCGGTCGGGGTTGGCCAGGCTTTTAAGTAAACCGGCTGCGCGTTGGGTGTTGTCACGGAGGACGTCCATAGCCACGCCGGGAAGTTCAGCAGGGAGTTCATGCGGGGTATTCACACTATATACTTTTATATAATGATTGGCAAAAGGCAAATCGGTTGACTTGCCATCCTGATCCTGCTCGCCGCCACGGTGTAGCCGTATTGGCGTGAGCGAGGGGGTGATACAGCCGGGTAACCCCATTACAGCGAGGCCCCCGCACGGGCAGCTTGATCATACAGACCCGACAACACCCGCAACAGTTGCGCGGTATCACCAATATCGGCATTGGCCGTGCCACTTTCCACCAACGCGCCGATCAAACAGCGTTCGCGCACTTCCCGGTAGCGCTCGCACAGCATCATCCCGGCGGGGGTGGTAAAAAACAGCACTTCCTTGCCCACTTTCTCGTTGGCCACATAACCGGCACGTAGCAGTTTTTTCAGGGCGTAGGACACCACATGTGTATCTTCGATATTGAGCACAAAGCAGATGTCCGCCAGTTTTTTTTTGCGGCCACGGTGATTGACATGATGCAGCAGTGACACATCCATTGCCGTCATGTCTTTTTCGCCAGCGGCAGCCATGCAGCGCACCATCCAGCGGTTGAACGCATTATTGACCACCATCAGGCCAAACTCGAATTCGGACAACTCGGCGCTGTGTTCTGACACCAGATGCGACGACGAAACGATATTCAGCGAGGGAGTCATGACCGACAACGGGTAAACGAGAATGCGCAAGTATAGCAATCCCATTGACGCATGATCTTGCCTTTCTGTGTATTTTTACGGCAATATGCCAATATCAATCACCATGGCAAGGCCTTATGAATAAGGGGTTACTCTTGGCATATCGCCGGGGTATGCCATGCCGGCCCGGCAACCTTCTGTACGGTCAGGCCATCTGTTTTCCAACCCCACCAAGGAGCGCCGTGATGCCGGACGCTGTTCCCCGCTTTTATTTTCTGGGCGAAACCGCCGTGGCACTGGCGCTGCCCGCCCCGGCCTGCCTGCGCCAGCAACGACGCATCTGGCAACTGGCAGCCCAGTTGCGCCACTATCCCACCGTTTGTGATGTGGTTCCTGGCATGAACAACCTCACCCTCTCGCTCGACCCGGCACACGGCGACCCCGAGCAAGGTATGGCCTGGCTGCGTGAAGGCTGGCAGGCCCTTTCGGCAGACGTCAGCGCGCCGTCGGGCAGGTGGGTGGAAATACCTGTATGGTATGGCGGTGACGCCGGGCCGGATCTGGCCGAGGTGGCCCGGCATACCGGGCTTTCCTGCGCCGAGGTGATTGCCTGCCACAGCGCGGCGGATTATCGGGTGTATTTTTTGGGCTTCCAGCCCGGCTTTGCCTATCTGGGCGGCTTGCCCGACTGCCTGGCCGCCCCGCGCCGTGGGCAGCCGCGCACCCTGGTGCCTGCCGGCTCGGTCGGCATAGGCGGCAGGCAGACTGGCATTTACCCGGCCAACAGCCCCGGCGGCTGGCAATTGATCGGCCACACCCCGCTGCGCCTGTTCGACCCCCAGGGCGAACCGCCATCGCTGCTGCTGCCCGGCGACCGCATCCGTTTTGTACCACAGGAGCCTGACCATGCTTGAAATACTCCGCCCCGGTGTGCAAACCAGCGTGCAGGACCGGGGCCGTCAGGGCCTGCGTCATCTGGGCATTGCCCGCAGCGGCGCGCTGGACATGCCCGCGCTGTACCGGGCCAATTGCCTGGTGGGCAATTCGCCAGAAGCCGCCGGGCTGGAAATCGTGCTTGGCCCGGTCAGCCTGCGCCTGGGCCGCGATGCCTGGCTGGCCTTGTCCGGGGCGGATTTCCATCCGGAACTGGACGGCCAGCCCATTGGCACCGGCTGGCGCACCCCGGCCAAAGCCGGGCAAATCCTCACCCTCACCGGCTGCGAGTACGGCATGCGCACCTATCTGGCCATCGACGGCGGCATTGTCGTGCCCGAAGCACTGGGTGCCTGCGCCACCGACCTGCAAGCCGGGTTTGGCGGTTTTCAGGGGCGGGCGCTGCAAGCCGGGGATTGCCTGCCGCTGGGCGCGCCACACACCCTGTCGGGCCAGCCGGGCTGCCGCAGCCCGGACTGGACGCCGCTGTTGCGCGCACTGCCCGGCCCGGACTACACCAGCTTCAGCCCCAGCGCCCAGGCGGCCTTCTGGCAGCGGCAATGGACTGTCACCCCCCAGGGCAACCGCATGGGCATGCGCCTGCGCGGCACGCCGCTCTTGCGTCACCAGCCGATTGAGCTGCTGTCGCATGCCGTGCTGCCCGGTGTGGTACAAGTGCCGCCGGATGGCCAGCCCATCATCCTGATGGCCGATGCGCAAACCACCGGGGGGTACCCATGCATCGCCAGCGTCATCCAGGCCGACCAGTGGAAACTGGCGCAAGCCCGCCCCGGTGCCCGGCTGCGCTTTGTGCCCTGCACCACCAGCGAAGCCCGTCGGGCATTGCAGCAGCAGGTACAGGCCGGCCTGCGCTTGCAGCGGATGCTGGCGCAGGGGTAAACCGCCCGTTCGGGCCGCGTCGCCCCTGCGCAGCCCACCACTTCCCGTGGTAGCATCGTCGCCCGGTGACCAAGCCCGCCCCGTCACGCGTGCGGCCTGTTGCCAGCCCGCGCCAGGCAGCGCTTGGCGGCCCCCTCCGTGCCTGCGCCTACCCGGCGGCGGCACGTCACAGCCTTCGATCGGAGACCATTCAATGAGCCTGCTGGGCGATCTGCTCGTGCATAACCGCACCTTCGTGGACAACCGCGAATACGAAAAATTTGAAACCGACAAGTTTCCCGACAAGAATCTGGCCGTGCTGGCCTGCATGGACGCCCGGCTGGTCGAGCTGCTGCCGCAGGCCATGGGCCTGAAAAACGGCGACGCCAAACTGATCAAGAATGCTGGCGCGCTGGTCACCCACCCCTGGGGCTCGGTGATGCGCAGCCTGCTGGTGGCGGTGTATGAGCTGCGTGCCGAAGAAATCTGCGTGGTGGCACACCACGATTGCGGCATGCGCGCCATCGACCCGGCGCGGATTCTGGAAAACGCCCGCGAACGCGGCGTCAGCGAAGACACCATTGTCACCCTGCGTGCCGCCGGGATTGACCTGGACAGCTGGCTGAAGGGGTTTGACAATGTGCAGGACAGCGTGCGCCACACCGTGGCCACCATTCGCAGCCACCCGCTGATGCCCAAGGATATTCCGGTGCATGGCCTGGTGATCCACCCGACCACCGGTCAACTGGATGTGCTGGTGGACGGTTACCAGCGGGCATGAGCGTGCGCGTTGGCCTGTTTGGCGGCACCTTCGACCCGATGCACCTGGCGCATCTGCGCATGGCGTGCGCGCTGCGCGACGAGCTATCGCTGGACCGGGTGCATGTGGTGCCGGCTGGCGTACCCTACCACCGCGCCCGCGCGCCGCTGGCCAGCCCGGCGCAGCGGCTGGAGATGGTCCGCCTGACCCTGGCAGGCCAGCCTGGCCTGCTGGCCGACGACCGGGAAATCCGCCGCCAGCGCCCGGCGTATACGGTGGAAACCCTGGAAAGCCTGCGCGCCGACCTGGGTGCCGACGCCGAACTGTGGCTGCTGATTGGCGGCGACTCACTGGCCGCCTTGCACACCTGGCGGCGCTGGCCCCAGCTCTTGCAACTGGCCAATCTGGCCGTGCTGCAGCGCCCCGACCTGCCTTGCCCGGCGCTGGACCCCGCCGTGGCCGTGCTGTGGCAGGCGCGCCAAGTGGCTGATTTTTCAAAACGAACGCATTACGGTACAATCCGCGCCCTGACCTTGCCCGCGCTGGCAGTATCGGCCACTGCCATCCGCCAGGCCCTGGCGGATGGTCAGCCCTGCGATGGGCTGCTGGCCCCGGCGGTACTGGACTATATTCATCAACAGCAGCTGTACTGCGGTCAGCCGTAGCGCCTGCCTGTTCCGGTTGACCCGGCCTGCGCCGGCATTCCACTGCACTGAACCTGCTCTAGCCAAAAATCAATGAAAGACATCATGGACGCACAAGCGATTGCCGCACTGGCGGTAGAAGCCCTCGAAGACATCAAGGGTAAAGACATCATCAACCTCGACACCCAGAAGCTGACCGACCTGTTTCAGCGCATGGTGGTGTGCACCGGCGACTCCAACCGCCAGGTCAAGGCGCTGGCCAACAGCGTACACGTCAAGCTGAAGGAAAACGGCGTGGACATCGTTGGCACCGAAGGCGAAGCCTCGGGTGAATGGGTGCTGGTGGATGCCGGCGACGTGGTGGTGCATGTGATGCTGCCCGCCGTGCGCGACTACTACGACCTCGAAGCGCTGTGGGGCGGTGAAAAGCCGTCGTTCAACCCGAACGCGGCCCGCCCGTGGAACGCCCTGTAACCCTGACCGTGTCTGGCGGACTGCTTCGATGAAAATGACCTTGCTGGCCGTCGGCAGCAAAATGCCGCGCTGGGTGGACGAGGCGTTTACCGAATACGCCCGCCGCCTGCCGCGTGAAGCCTCGCTGCATCTGGTGGAAATCAAGCCGGAAAAACGCGGCGGCGGCGTCACCGCCGAAAAAGGCATGGCCGCCGAATGCGCGCGCATCGAAGCGGCCATTCCGCCACGCAGCAAGCTGATCGTGCTGGACGAACGCGGCCAGGACTGGACCAGTGTGCGCCTGGCCAGCGAAATGAAAACCTGGCTGGCCGGCGGCGACGACATCTGTCTGGTGATTGGCGGTGCCGACGGCCTGTCACCCGCCATCAAGCAGCGCGCTGACGTGCTGCTGCGCCTGTCGGCGCTGACCCTGCCGCATGGCATGGTGCGCGTGCTGCTGGCCGAACAGCTTTACCGCGCGGTGTCGATCCTGAACAACCATCCGTACCATCGGGAGTGAGAAGTGCGCATACACTTCAGTTTCTCCCCCTACCTCTTGGCCTGCTAGCATCGCTTTGCCCGCGATGGCGGCATTGCGGTTCTTAAAGCTGCTCACCACACACAGCGCAGCGTACGCAGACAGTGCGAGTCATACGGCAAGGTCGTGCAACAACGCCAGGGGTTTTGTGGGCGGCTTTTAACCAAGGACGCAAAATGCGCATTGACCGCCTTGATCTGAAAAACTATCGCTGTTTTGACGATTTGCATGTGGAGTTTGACCCACATATGACTGTGCTGGTGGCACCAAATGGCTCCGGGAAAACCGCAATTCTGGATGCGGTCAAAGTCGCGTTATGGCCCTATGTGGCAGGCTTTGCGCTGGGCAGCACCACCAATGACGTCACCAGCATTCAAATCGACGATGTGCGACAAGCACGGGTGCGCGCCCATGAAATGGACTGGCGTTTGCCAGCTGAAATCTACGCCAGCGGCGCGCTATATGTTCGCGCCCTGATGGAGGATGGCGCGCTGAAACGCCCCGCCTCTGCCAACCACGCCTCTGATGCAACGTCAGAGGCGCAGCCTTGGGCGTGTGTGCGGTATAGGGAAAGCATCAAGAAAAACACCAAAACCAAGAGCCGCGCCTCCAAACACGCGTTGGATCTGGAAAACGTGGCGCAAGCACTGCAAAAACGCATTTTTTCAGATGCTCAATCCCTGCCAGACGACTTGCCGATGCTGGGCTATTACGGCACGGGCCGCTTATGGGCGCACAAAAAGCTCACTGCCGCCTATGACAAGGCCGATGGCGAAGCGGCGTCCCGCACGTTTGCTTACCGGGATTGCCTGGACCCAGCCTCCAGCTATAAACATTTTTCGGCGTGGTATTCACGCATTTTCAAGTCATTTCGCGCCGCTCAGATTCGCCATCTTGAAAAGCGCGCATCAGCTGACACGCTGAACGAACTGAGTGCGCCCATCCGGGCCATTCAACTGGCGACAGACGCCATGCTGGCGCGGCATACCGGCTGGCGAGAGCTGGAATACAGCGAAGAATATGCCGATTTAGTGCTCAATCATCAGGCGCATGGGCAACTCAAAGCCAGCCAGCTCAGCGACGGCATACGCAATATGCTGGCCTTGGTGGGCGATATTGCCTACCGTTGCTACAAGCTGAATGCCCACCTGGGCGAGGCAGCGCCCAGACGTACCCGGGGGATTGTGCTGATCGACGAAGTGGACATGCATTTGCATCCAGGCTGGCAACAAACCGTGGTGGCCGACTTGATGGAAATTTTTCCGCGCATTCAGTTCATCATCACCACGCATAGCCCACAAGTATTAAGCACCGTCAGACGAGAAAACATCCGCCTCCTTGGCCTGGATGTCAGCGGTCAGATGATCGCCACGCCCCCTTTGGCGATGACCTATGGCGAACCCAGTGGCGATGTGCTGCGCAGTGTGATGCAGGTGGATCCACAGCCACCAGTCAAAGAAAAAGCCGACCTGAAACGCCTGACCGAGTGGGTGGATCAAGGGCTTTATGATCAACCGGAGGCCGTGGCCTTGTATCAACAACTGGCCGCCAGCCTGGGTGAACAACACCCGCAGTTGCAACGTTTGCAGCGCAGCAGGCTACGCCAGGAGGCGCTCAAGCCATGAGGGCCATCAGCAAGCAGGGCGGCGGCGGTTATCACCTCAATAAAGCCCACGCCACGCCGCCGACCACCGTAGAACAAGCCACCCGTGGCTGGCGTAACTTGGCGCATAAAGAGGACATCCTGCAAAGCTTGCTCGCCGAGCAGTATCACCTGTGCTGCTACAGCGAGCTGCGCGCAGATGAATTGGATCTTGGCTACCACATCGAGCATGTAGAAAACAAAAAACAAAACCCCGCCCGCACATTTGATTACAGCAACCTGGCGGCCAGCGCACTACATTCGTCTGACTTACAGACCTTCAAGGTACAACAAGATGAAGTCTTTGGCGGCCATGCGCCAGGCAAGCAAGGCGATGTGGATGGGTCGCGTTTTGTCTCCTGCCATCAAGCGGATTGCTCGCGATATTTTGCCTACCTGTCGGATGGCCGCGTGACGCCCGCCGTTCATCTGACGCCAGCGGAACAAGCGCGCGCTCGTTACACCATTGAGTTGCTTAATCTCAACAGCGGCTATCTGGTCACGCTCCGGCAGCAATGGTGGGATGAGCTGGATCAATTGTTCGAGACGCACCAGAAGCAGGATTGGAGCCTGGCTGACTTGGCCAGCGTGGATTTGCTGCCCGTTAACCAGCGTCTGAGCCGATTTTTTAGCCTGACACGCCAGTTTTTTGGCCAGATTGCCGAAGATGTCTTGCAGCGGCATGCACCGCAACAGATGTCATGTCTTTCATAAGCTGAGTTCTGTACTGTCTGTCGCACCTGACCAGAATAGGCAGCAGCGACTGGCTGACTGGCATCACGTCGCATGGCATCGAGATCTGCCGAACACCCTCGCCCTTCCAAAAGCTGACACGCGCCTCACCTCACCACCAACATACCCGACGTTACCGCAGAAGCGCCCGGCTTTGTCGCCATCTCTGGCCGGATCGTGCTCACAACAGGCCACCGTGAGGCCAGGCATTTCGCACAAACGCCCTGTCAGTGACGTATGCATGCTGGCCATCGAGTCCATTACCGAAAAAACAATAGCCTCAAGGCATAATTCACTTGCATTAAGCTAAGTCATCACACTATCATCGTTGTGCAAACAAACCGCGTAGAAAACAAAAACAAATAATAATCAACCACTTGAATAAATGTCTATCCTGACGGTACTGATGTGCCTCATGATAAAAACCACGTCGACACGCATGACTTTTTTATTTAGGTGTTTTTACTTAGTATTTTTAACCGTGGATGTGTCTTATGAAAATATCCCATCGTCTGGCCTTGATCGTGCTGTTTGCCGCCATTGGCTTCATCCTTCTCTCTGCCTACTCGCTGTATGTGGTACGCGATGCCATGCTGTCCGAGCGCAAGGCCGGCATCGAAACGCATGTGCGCATGGCTGGCAACCTGATTGCCCAATTCCAGGCGGCAGAAAAATCCGGCAAGCTCAGTCGGGAAGACGCGCAACGTCTGGCAGCGCAGGCCATTCGCGGCATGCGCCACAAGGGCGACTACATGGTGCTGCGTGATTTTTCCGGGCTGTTCATCGCCCATCCGGACAAGCGCAAGGAAGGCAAGATTGATCCCGGCGGCAAATTGCCGGATGGCCGTACCACCATCGAAGGCTATCGGGAAGTGCTGGAAAAAAGCGACTTTGGCTATGTGTTGTTTTACACCCGCCGACCGAATGGCGATGTGCAATATCCCCGCCTGAATGGTGTGCTGAAAATCCCTGAATGGAACTGGATTCTGGGTACCGGGGTGTTTCTGGATGACATCGACGCCGTCTTCTGGCAGCGCGTCTGGCAGTTTCTGGGCATTGGTGCCGCCGTGTTTGCCTGTATGGTCGGGATAGCCATCTGGATTTCGCACGCCATCTACCGGGCGCTGGGCGGCGAACCCTCGCATGCCACCCGCGTGGCGCAGGCCATTGCCAGTGGCCAGTTGAACCAGCGCATTGATGACCGCGTGAATGACGCCAGCCTGCTGGGGGCGATGGCACGCATGCAGGAACATCTGCGCGGCATGGTCCGGCAAATCCAGCAGAACGCCAATCAGCTCAACCAGTCCGCTCATGGCATCAATCAGCAAATGATGGACATGGCCAGCATGGCCAGCCACGCCACCGACGCCGCCACCTCCAGCACGGCGGCCATTCAGCAGTTATCCCACAGTGTGCAGAACATTTCCGGCAATGCCCAGCGCACCCAGACGCAATCCGCGCGCGCTGCCACGCTGGCCGAAGATGGCGGCGTGCTGGTCAGCGATGCCGCCAGCCATATTCAGCAGGTGTCCGAGCAACTGGCGCATGCCTCTGAGCAGATTGCCGCGCTCGACCAGCGCGCGGCGGACATTGGCGGCATTGCCGGGGTGATCAAGGACATTGCCGACCAGACCAACCTGCTGGCGCTGAACGCGGCGATTGAAGCCGCCCGCGCCGGCGAGCAGGGCCGGGGCTTTGCCGTGGTGGCCGACGAGGTGCGCAAGCTGGCTGAGCGCACCACCCAGGCCACGGCACAGATTGCCAGCATGATCGGCGCGGTGCAGCGCGATACCCGCGATGTGGTGGGCAGCATGAATGCTGCAGCCCCCCAAGTGGAAAGCAGTGTGGAAAAGGCGCAGTCGGCGGCGCGGGCGCTGGGAGAAATCCGCGCGGGTGCGGCACTGGCGCTGGACAATATTCGTGATGTGGCCAGTGCCACCCTGGAGCAAAGCGTGGCCAACCAGAGCGTGGCCGAGCATATCGAGCGTATCGCCAGCATGGTGGCGCAATCGGCGAGCACCGCCGAGCAGGCGCGACACAGTGCCCAACAGCTGGAAGTGCTGGCCGACCAGCTCAATGCCGCCGTGGCCAAGTTTCAGGTGTAACGCGGTGTGACCCGGTGCGGCCCCAGCCCCGTCGTGCAGACCGGGGCGGAGGCCTGCCGCCTTCCTTATGTGGTGGCGTCCTCGCTGGCCACCAGGCCGGTGTGGCGCAGCAGGGCATCGATTTGCGGGTCGCGGCCACGGAAGGCGCGGAACGATTCAATCGCCGGGCGCGAGCCACCTACCGCCAGCACTTCGCGGCGGAATGCCTCACCCACTGCCGGGTTGGCGTGGCCGGTTTCTTCAAATGCAGCGTAAGCATCGGCGGACAGCACTTCCGCCCACTTGTAGCTGTAGTAGCCTGCGGCATAGCCGCCGGCAAAGATATGGCTGAAGCTGTGCGGCAGACGGTTGTAGGCCGGGGTGGGGTTGACCGCCACCTCGGCGCGCACCGCATCAAGCAGGGCCATGAATTCGCCCTTGGCGTCCAGTTCGGCGTGCAGCAGCATGTCAAACAATGCCAGCTCCACCTGACGCACCGCCATCATGCCGGACTGGAAGTTCTTGGCCGCCAGCATCTTGTCGAATAGCGCGCGCGGCAGCGGCTCGCCGCTGTCCACATGGGCGGTCATGTGGCTGAGCACGTCCCATTCCCAGCAGAAATTCTCCATGAACTGGCTGGGCAGCTCCACCGCATCCCATTCCACGCCATTGATGCCGGAGACGCCCAGCTCGTCCACTTCGGTGAGCATATGGTGCAGGCCGTGACCAAACTCATGGAACAGGGTAATCACTTCGTCGTGGGTGAACAGCGCCGGCTTGTCGCCCACCGGGGCGGTGAAGTTGCAGGTGAGCAGCGCCACCGGAATCTGCAGGCGGCCATCGGCCAGCAGACGGCGGGCGCGGATGTCGGCCATCCAGGCACCGCCGCGCTTGCCTTCACGCGCGTACAGGTCGGTATAGAACTGCGCCACCACCTGGCCATTGCGCCGCACTTCCCAGAAGCGGGCGTCCGGGTGCCACAAGGTGGCGGCCAGCGGATGGATATCCACGTCGAACAGCTTGCTGATGATGGCAAACAGGCCGTCCAGCACGCGCTGTTCGGCAAAGTAGGCTTTGACTTCCTGTTCAGAAAAATCATAGCGCGCCACGCGCAGTTTTTCGCTGACCCAGGCCAGGTCCCACGCCTGCAGGTCGTTCAGCCCCAGCTCATTGCGGGCAAAGGCTTCCAGCTCGGCGCGGTCGCGCTGGGCAAATGGCTTGGCGCGGGCGGCCATGTCACGCAGGAAGGCAATCACCTGGCTTGGGTTATCGGCCATCTTGGGGGCCAGCGATACTTCGGCATAGTTGGCAAAGCCCAGCAGGCGGGCTTCTTCGTCGCGCAGCGACAGGGTTTCGCCAATCAGCAGGGTGTTGTCCAGCTCGGCTGGGCCAAACTCAGCCGCACGGGTGGCGTTGGCGTGGTACATCGATTCGCGCAGCGCACGGTGATTGGCGTATTGCATCACCGGAAAGTAAAACGGGAAGTGCAGCTTCAGCTTGTAGCCCGGCTTGCCGTCGGCCTCGGCGGCAGCGCGCATCATTTCCAGCACGTCGTCGGGCAGGCCGTCCAGCTCGGCGGCGTCGTCGATGTAGCGGGCAAAGCCATCGGTGGCGTCCAGCACATTCTGGCTAAAGCGCGCCGACAGCTCGGACAGCCGGGCCTGGATGTCGGCAAAGCGGGCTTTTTCGGCGTCGGGCAGTTCGGCACCAGACAGGCGGAAGTCGCGCAACTGATGGTCGATGATCTGGCGGCGCGCCGGGCTCAGGCTGGCGTAGTCGGCGCTGGCGGCCAGCGCCTTGACCTTGGCGAACAGCGCCAGGTTTTGCCCCAGCTCGGTATAGAACTCGGAAATTTTGGCCAGATTGCTGTTGTAGGCTTCGCGCAGCGCCGGGGTGTTGACCACCGCGTTCAGGTGCGACACCGGGTCCCACACCCAGCTGATTTTCTCGGTGACGTCAGCCAGCGGAGCCAGCACCGCGTCCCAGGTAGCGGGCACGTTGTCGGCGGTAATGGCCTGCACCGTGGCGCGCGCGGTGGCCAGCACCTGATCCACCGCCGGGGTGATATGGTCAGGGCGCACCTCGGCAAAGCGGGGCAGTTCGGCAAAATCAAGCAGCGGGTTATCCATGCATCAATCCTCAGTATTCGGGGGTGGGCCAACGCCTCCGGCGCAGAAAACCCGGTGGGGGCGGTTGGCGAAATGCGCTTCGGGGTATCATAACGGCTGTTTTCCCGCCACGCAGAGATATGGGGTCTTTTTCGATGAAACGCAACCTTCGCCCGTTTGACGGCATTTACCCACAGGTGCCCGACACCTGTTTTGTTGACGACACCGCGCTGATTATCGGCGATGCCGTGCTTGGCGAGGACAGCTCGGTCTGGCCGATGGCGGTGATTCGTGCCGATGTGAACTCGGTGCGCATTGGCGCGCGCAGCAATGTGCAGGATTTTTGCATGCTGCACGAATCGCACAAAAGCGAAAAAGATCCCAATGGCGCACCGCTGACCATTGGCGACGATGTGACGATTGGCCATCACGTCAATCTGCACGGCTGCACCATTGGCGACCGCGTGCTGGTGGGCATGGGGTCGATTGTGCTGGATAAAACCGTGATTGAATCCGACGTGATCATCGGCGCCGGCAGCCTGGTGCCGCCGGGCAAGCGTCTGGTGTCAGGATTTTTGTACGTGGGCAGCCCGGTGAAGCAGGCGCGGGCGCTCACCGAAGAAGAACTGGGCTTTTTGCGTTACTCGGCGGCGCATTATGTGCGTCTGGCCAACAAGCACAAGGCCGGCCAATGAAGCGGGTCTGGCGCAGTGTGGCGGCGCTGGCATTTTGCCTGCCGCCGCTGGCTTCGGCCAGCGAACTCGATGGCCTGCTCGACAGCCTGGCCGACAGTTGCCAGGCCAGCCCGGCGCTGGTCAGCCTGCTGAAGTCGCTGGGGCATGCCGAAGGCGAGCCGCGACAGGTGGTGCAGCCCGCCCGGCTGAGCGTGCCGCCGGCGCTGGCCGCCTCGTTTGGCGCACCGGAGCGGGTGGCAGTGAATGACGACATCTGGCTGCTGGGCGTGCCGGCGCAGGCCAGCTGGCATGGTGTGCCGGTCACCGCGCTGACCCGCCTGCTCAGTCTGCACGAGCCTGGTGGCGAATTTGCCATTGAACTGAATGGCCGCCCGGCTGACGTGGAAGCCGGCCTGCGCAAGGCGTTGTCGTTCCGGCACAGTAAGGTGGCGGTGGGCGACAGCTGGCAAACGCGCGGTGCCAGTTTTGTGGTGGGGGTCAACGGTGAAACCAGCACCGCCGTGGTGTGCCCGCTGCCGTTTTGACGGGCGTTGAGGGCACATGCCCATTTGCGCCCGCATGGACAGGAAAATGGCGCTGGCGCGTGCCGGAAAATTTACCAGTGAGCATGATGCTGCACGCAACTGGCATCCCCGGCCAATTCACGCCACAATAGCAGACATCGTGTTGCTGGCGGACCTGTCCCGCCTGGCCCCACCCCGGCCATGCTGCCGGGCACCGAATTTTTGACTCGACTTTAATCAAGTTGTTGGCTCGTGTCCGCCGGCCCTGGCTGGCGGCAGGATGCCGGGATATCCACCATGACACACACTCGCACCATCTCTGTTGTTGGCCTGGGCTATGTGGGCCTGCCAGTTGCCGTTGCCTTTGGCAAGCATGTGCACACCATCGGCTTTGACATCAACGCCACCCGTATCGCCGAGCTGAAAGCCGGTCACGACCGTACCGGGGAAGTGGACAACGCCGAACTGGCCGCCACGCACATCACCTACACCGACCAGATCGACGTGCTGCGCGAAGCGGATTTTCATATCGTCGCCGTGCCCACCCCGGTGGACGACGCCCACCAGCCCGACCTTACCCCAGTGGAAAAGGCCAGCGAAACCGTGGCGCGCGCGCTGAAAAAGGGCGACATCGTGGTGTACGAATCCACCGTGTATCCGGGCGTGACCGAAGACATCTGCGTGCCGATTCTGGAAAAACTCTCCGGCCTGCGCTGCGGTGAGGATTTCACCGTGGGCTACAGCCCCGAGCGCATCAATCCGGGTGACAAGGAACACACTTTCACCAAGATCAAAAAAGTGGTGTCAGGCCAGGATGCCGCCACGCTGGACATCGTCGCCGCCGTGTACGCCTCGGTGGTGACCGCCGGCGTGCACAAGGCTGCGTCGATCAAGGTGGCCGAAGCCGCCAAGGTGATCGAGAACACCCAGCGCGACCTCAATATCGCCCTGATGAACGAGCTGGCCATCCTGTTCGAAAAAATGGGCATCGACACTCTGGACGTGCTGGAAGCCGCCGGCACCAAGTGGAACTTCCTCAAGTTCAAGCCGGGCTTGGTGGGCGGCCATTGCATTGGCGTGGACCCGTACTACCTCACCCACAAAGCGGAAAAACTGGGTTACATCCCGCAGGTGATCCTGGCTGGCCGGCGCATCAACGACAGCATGGGCAAGTTTGTTGCCCAGCGCACCATCAAAGAGATGATCCACGGCGGCAGCCTGGTGGCCGGCAGCGTGGTGACCGTGCTGGGGCTGACCTTCAAGGAAAACTGCCCTGACCTGCGCAATTCGCGGGTGATCGACGTAATTCAGGAACTGCGCGAATTTGGCGTGCAAGTGCAGGTGTGCGACCCGCAGGCCGACCGCGAAGAAGCCGAACACGAATACGGCGTGACGCCAGTGCCGTTTGCCGAGCTGGCGCTGGCCGATGCGGTGATTGTCTGCGTGGCGCACAGCGAATTTGCCGCGCTGGACATCGCCGGCTACCAAAAGCTACTCAAGCCCGACGCCCGCGTGCTGATCGACGTCAAGGGCGTGGTGGACAAAGCCGCTGCCCAGGCCGCCGGCCTGCGCTTCTGGCGTCTGTGAGGATGACCATGACCGCTTATGACACCCTGCGTGACCAGCTTGTCGCCCAGCCGCGCACCTGGCTGGTGACCGGCTGCGCCGGCTTTATCGGCAGCAACCTGCTGGAAGCCTTGCTGCGACTGGGCCAGACCGTGGTAGGCCTAGACAATTTTTCTACCGGCCATCAGCGTAATCTGGACGAAGTGCGCGAGTTGGTGGACGCTGAGGCGTGGCAGCGCTTTCGCTTCATTGAAGGCGATATCCGCCAGCCGGACGACTGCGCCCAGGCCGTGGCCGGCGTGGACTATGTGCTGCATCAGGCGGCGCTGGGCAGTGTGCCGCGTTCGCTGGACGACCCGTGGAACACCCATGACAACAATATCAACGGCTTTTTGCGCCTGCTGATTGCCAGCCGCGACGCCGGGGTAAAACGCTTTGTCTACGCCGCGTCCAGCTCCACGTACGGCGACCATCCTGGCCTGCCCAAGGTGGAAGACGTGATCGGCAATCCGCTGTCGCCGTATGCGGTGACCAAATACGTGGATGAACTGTACGGCGACGTGTTTGCCCGCGCCTACGGTGTATCGGCAGTGGGCCTGCGCTACTTCAATGTATTCGGCCCGCGCCAGGACCCCAACGGCGCTTACGCCGCAGTGATGCCGATGTGGTTTGCCGCGTTGCTCAAGCAGGAGGCGGTGTACATCAACGGCGACGGTGAAACCAGCCGCGACTTCTGCTTTGTCGGCAACGCCGTGCAGGCCAATCTGCTGGCCGCTACCGCGCCGGCACTGCCCAAGGGCCACGAAGTGTTCAATGTGGCGGTGGGCGACCGCACCACGCTCAACCAGCTGTACGCGGCCATTCGTGAGCAAGTGGCGCGCTGGCAGCCTGCTGCTGCTGCCATGCAGCCGGTGTACCGCGACTTCCGCGCCGGCGATGTGCGCCATTCGCAGGCCGATATCGGCAAGGCCACCAGCTTGCTGGGCTATACGCCCACCCATCGGGTGGCCGAAGGGCTGGACATTGCCGCGCCCTGGTATGCCCAGCTGTTTGGTGCCGGGGCACCCGCGTGAAGAAAGTGCTGATTATCCGCCGCGACAATATCGGTGATCTGGTGTGTACCACGCCCTTGTTTTCTGCCCTGCGTGAAGCCCTGCCCAACGCCTATCTGGCCGCGCTGGTAAACAGCTACAACGCCGAGGCGCTGCACGACAACCCGGTACTGGACGATGTGTTTGTCTACACCAAGGCCAAACACAGCGAACGCTCGAAACTGCGGGTATGGTGGGACACCTGGCGCTTGATGCGCAGCCTGCGCGCCAAACAGTTTGATCTGGTGCTGCTGCCCTCGGGCGGCGACCAGACCCACGCGCTGAAGCTGGCGCGGATGATCAAGCCGGGCAAGGTAGCCGGCTTTGCCCCGACCAAGGGCCTGGACGTGACCGTGCCGGCGGACAACAAGCCACAGCTGGAGGCCGAGCGGGTGTTGCGCCTGTTGCCGGCGCTGAATCTGCGCCGGGGCAAGCTGTCGCCAGTCAGCACTTTTGCCCGCAACGAAGAACGCCTGGCCGCGCGCATGGCCCTGGCCGAGGTGAACATCATTCCCGGCCCCGGCAAACCGCTGATCGGCCTGCACATCAGCGCGCGCAAGCCACGCCAGCGCTGGCCCGCCGAGCGCTTTGTCGAACTGGCCGCCCGGCTGAACAAGGCCACCGGCGCGGCGTTCATGCTGTTCTGGTCGCCTGGCGAGGAAGACCATCCGCAACACCCCGGCGACGATCGCAAAGCCCAGCAGATTATTGACGCCTGCCGGGAGCGCAACCTGCCGCTGCTGCCCTATCCCACCGAGCGTCTGGAGCAACTGATTGGCGGCCTGTCGGTCTGTCAGTCAGTCATCTGCAGCGATGGTGGTGCCATGCATCTGGCCGCCGGGCTGGGCAAGCCAATGGTCTGCCTGTTTGGCAACAGCGACCCGCGCGTCTGGGCACCGGGTGGCAGCGCGCCATTCAAGGTACTGCAGGCCAACAGCCAGACCGTGGCCGACATCAGCGTGGATGAGGTAGCCGCCACCTGGCGGCGACTGCATATCGGGCAGATTCGGTAGCGGTCTGACGCTTCCGCGTTCAGCCTGGCCAGCCGGTGTCGTCGTTGACGCCACTCAGACGGATGGCGCCATCGTCTGAGCCATTGCGCACCGCCTGGTAAATGCCGTCACCATCGCTGTCGGTGTATACCGTGGTGTGGGTGGCGCCATGCTCCTGCTCGATCTTGCTCACCTGACCATTGCTGACCACCCAGATTTCATCCGCGTCGATACGCTTGAGCTGGCTGCGACCATGTTCGATTTCATACACTGCCAGCACGCTGCCGTTGCTGATGTCAAAGCGGTAGCCTTCCTGGCTGGTGCTGACGGTCAGGCTGCTGCCATCGTGGCTGCTGGTGCTGCTCTGGCTTTGCCGGGTGTAAATGCCGTTGCCATCGCTGTCGGTGTATACCGTGGTTTGCGTGACGCCGTGCTCCTGCTCGGTCTTGACCAACTGATTGCCATTGAGCGCCCAGCTTTCGTCGCTGTCTGCGCGCTTGAGCGTGCTGCGACCGTGTTCAACCTTGTAGATGGCGCTCAGGCTGCCATTGCTCAGTGCAATCCGATAGCCATTTTCCTGGCCAGATGTGCTGCTGCTCAGCGAAGAGGTGGACGCGTAGGTGTTCGATTTGTGTCCCATGGGGTGGCTCCAGATCTCAAGGTGGGTGAAAACTGCTTGCTACAGTAAAGCCCCTGTCTGAAGTGTGGCTTAACGCCATATGCTGAATAACTGGTCAGTTTCTGACCGCTGACCGTCTGGGCCTTGCCTGACGCAGCTCATGGCAAATGGATACAAAAACCTTGCTCAGGCTCAAGCCATGACGCTTGCGCTTCACGTACAGTGCGCGGATGAACGCTTTTGTTGAAAATCTGTATTGCTGTGCTGACCGTGGGCATGCCCTGGCTGGCCAGTCTGGGTGTTGGAGAGAGCCATGCGTATCCTGCTGGTAGAAGATGATCTGTTGCTGGGGGACGGCGTGGAAGCCGGCTTGCGGCAAACCGGGTTTACCGTGGACTGGATCAAGGACGGCGTCTCGGCACGCTCGGCGCTGGAAGTGGTGGACTACGACGGCATGGTGCTGGACATCAACCTGCCGCGCCTGTCCGGTCTGGACCTGCTGCGCGACATGCGCCGGCACAGCAACCCGCTGCCGGTGCTGCTGCTCACCGCCCGTGACACGGTCGAAGACCGCATCCTGGGGCTGGACGCCGGGGCGGACGATTATCTGGTCAAGCCGTTTGCCCTGGGTGAGCTGGTGGCCCGGCTGCGCGCCGTGGTGCGCCGCGCCCATGGCCGCGCCAGCCCGATGCTGGAACACGCCGGGCTGAGCCTGGACCCCGGCGCGCACCGCGCCTGTTATCAGGGTCAGGACATCGAACTGACCGGCAAGGAGTTTCAACTGCTGGAACTGTTTCTGGACAACCGCAACAAGGTGTTGTCACGTCAGCAGATTGAAGAAAAACTGTACGGCTGGAACCAGGAAGTGGCCAGCAATGCGGTGGAAGTGCATATCCACCATCTGCGCAAAAAGCTCGGGGCCAATTTCATCCGTACCCACCGTGGCGTGGGCTATCAGCTCGGCGGGTAAAGGCGCTGATTGCGTCAGGGTAGGGGGCGCTGCTGTGCTGGCATGACGGCCCCGCTGGGGTCACGCACCCTGCCCTCGCCGCCTGATGCAGGCCGGGCGTCTCACTCACGCCGCGCCATTCAACTGATGGTTTCCCCATTCCGGCTGGCGTCCAGCCGGCTTTCAATCTTGGCAATCGCCGCCCGCAACGCCGGCAAGTAGCGCTCGGCAGCCTCGCCCACACTCATCGCCTTTTTCAGAAACACCACATTCAGACAGCCCAGAATCCCGCCCTGATGCCGGATCGGCAGGGCAATCGCGGCAATTTTCTGTTGCGCCTGCCATTCCCCCTCATTGGTGGCATAGCCCTGACGACGCACCTTGTCGAGCATTTGCGTCACCAGCGCCGGCTGGCGGGCAAAACTGGCCTGTTCGTCGTGGCCGGCGGCCAGCAGTTGCAGGATTTGCAGGCGTTCTTCTTCACTGCACCAGGCCAGATAGGCGCGCCCGGCTGAGGTAAACAGCAGCGGCATGCGCTGGCGAATCATCGCCCGGTGAAACGACAGCGGGCTGAAGCGGTGGGTGGTTTCCCGCACCAGCATGCTGTCGCCATCAATCGTGCTCAGGTCCGAGGGCCACACCAGGGTTTGCAGCAATTCGCCCAGCACCGGATTGGCCACTTCAGAAATCCATTCATCGTCGGTAAAGCCATCGCTGAGCTGGCGCACTTTCAGATTGAGCCGGTAGCTGTCATCCGACGCGCTGCGGCGCACATAGCCTTCACTTTGCAGGGTTTCCAGCAGGCGGCGCACGGTGGTGCGGTGCAGGCCGGTGCTGGCGCTCAGGTCGGCGATGCTGGCCCAGCCATTGGCTGAGCGGTTGATGGCGTGCAGCAGGGCCAGGCCCCGGCTCAGGCTTTGCACATGCGGGTACGGGGTATGGCGGGAAGATGGCATACGCGCTCCAGAAGCAACAAAAATAGTCTTGTAAAACAGTATTGTGCACAGTGTGCCTATCCGGCAAATAAATTATGGCGACGACGGCGCGCTGCCTAGAATCGCCCTACCCACAACAACAAGATGGGTATGGTGCCAGGTGGCGGCTGCATGCCCCTGCGCCACGGTGGATGGCACAGGCCATCGCCTGACCCGAATGCACCCCCTGGAAGGGGCTGACCTGACGCTGGCGCCGGCGTGGGGTGGCCCATCGGATCGAGGAGTTTTTTTCATGAGCATCACCCTGAAATGCCTGTCGCACACGCCGTTGCGCGGCCTCAATGACCCCGGCGCCGAGGTAGTGGCCGAAGTGGACGCGGTGCTGGCCCAGGCCAGGGCCGAGGTGGAGGCGTTTGATCCCGAACTGATCGTGATCTTTGCCCCAGACCACTACAACGGCCTGTTTTACGACCTGATGCCGCCGTTTGTGATTGCCACCGCCGCCGACTCGGTGGGCGATTACCAAACCCCACTGGGGTCGCTGTCGGTTCCCCAGGATCTGGCGCTGGATCTGGCCAAACATATCCTGAACAGCGACATCGACATTGCCCTGTCGCACCGCCTGCAGGTGGACCACGGTTGCACCCAGACGCTGGAAGAGCTGACCGGCAGCCTGACCCGCTACCCGGTGATTCCGATCATCATCAATTCAGTGGCACCGCCGTTTGGCCCCTACCGCCGGGTACGCAAGCTGGGGGAAGCGGTGGGGACGTTTCTGGCCACGCTGAACAAGCGCGTGCTGATTCTGGGCACCGGCGGGCTGTCGCATGAGCCGCCCGTGCCGCTGCTGGCCGGTGCGCCAGATGAAATTGCCGAATTCCTGATTGCCGGGCGCAATCCGACGCCAGAATTCCGCGCCGCCCGCCAGGCACGCACCCTGGCCACCGGCATGGTGTTTGGCACGCCGGAATGTCCGCTGACTCCGCTGAATGTGGACTGGGATCTGGCTTTCATCCAGCAGATGTGCCAGGGCCGGCTGGCCGAGGTGGACGACTTTGATATTGAGGCCATTTCCCGTGCAGCGGGGCGTTCCACCCACGAAATCCGCACTTGGGTGGCGGCATTTGCCGCGCTGGCGGCCACTGGCCCCTACCAGGCGCGCCAGGATTACTACCGCCCGATCAACGAATGGATTGCCGGCTACGGCGTGGTGAGCGCTCAGGCGCAATAAGCGCTGGCCTACCCGTCATCAGCGGGCAGGCGAGATGCGCCGCCCGCCATGAATCACACTATTCAGGAGTTTTACCGATGAGCCAGATTGATACCGCCGTGTCGCAGCCGAGCGAAGAACAGATTGTCCAGCGCGCCCGCGAGCTGATTCCGCTGCTGCGCGAACGCGCCGAAGCCTGCGAGCAGGCACGCATGGTGCCAAAGGAAACCATTCAGGCGTTTCAGGACGCCGGGTTTTTCAAGATTTTGCAGCCCAAGCGCTGGGGCGGCTATCAGATGCACCCGAATGTGCTGAACCGGGTGCTGATGGAGCTGGCGCGCGGCTGTCCGTCCAGCGCCTGGAATGTGATGGTGCTGGGCGTGCATCCGTTTGAAGTGGGTCTGCTCGATCCGCGTTGCGGCGACGAGCTGTGGGGCAGTGACAACACCACACTGGTGTCGTCGTCCTACGCGCCGTTTGGCACAGTGAGCAAGACCGAAGGCGGCTATGTACTCAACGGCGAATGGCTGACTTCCAGCGGCTGCGACCACGCGGCTGGCGGTGCCTTTGTTGGCGGTCGGGTGGCGGAAAACGGCGAAACCGTATTCCGTTCGTTCTGGATTCAGCGCAAGGACTTCGACATTGTTGACGACTGGCATGTGGTGGGTCTGGCCGGCACCGGCAGCAAGAAGCTGATCATCAAGGATGTATTCATCCCGGATTACCGCAGCCATGTGATTGGCGCGTATGACCAGCAGTCGCACGGCCAGGTGGAAAACCTGTACAAGATGCCGTTTTTCTATGTGTTCTATGCGGCAGTATCGTCGGTGATCATCGGCATGGCAGGCGGCATGGTGGATTTGTACGTCGACCATATGGTACCGCGTCAGAACATCAACCAGGCGGTGGGGGCGGCGGTCAACGATCCGTTCATCAAGAGCCGGCTGGGTGAGGCCTACGCCAAGATTCTGGGTGCCACCACCCGTGTGCTGCACAACACCGACGAAGCCTGGGGCTATGCCTCGCGTGGCGAACTGGTGCCGCTGGATATCCGCATCCGCCACTTTGCCAGCAACCAGTTTACCGGCGGTGAGTGCTTTGACGCGGCGCACATGATCTTCAAGAAAACCTCCACCCGTGGCATCTGGATGAGCAGCCCGATGCAGCGGCAGATGCGCGACATTCTGGTTGGGGCCAACCATATCACCCAGAACCAGGACAATATCGGCGACCTGCTGGGTGGCCATCTGCTGGGCAACCCGCTGCCGGCGGCCAACCCGTTTGGCGCCAAGCCTGGCCAGGTTTGAGAGGACGCACACGATGAATCCGCAAATCAACCAAGTGCTGGACTGGACCCCGAACGCCACCCTGGCGGCCATGCCCACGGTCAGCGCCGAAGACCATCGCTACGGCATGCGCCACTTTGCCGTGGGCGTGTCGATCATTACCGCACGCGACGGCGAACAGCGCGCCGGGCTGACTGCCACGGCGGTGTGCTCGGTGACCGCTGACCCGCCCCGGCTGGTGGTGTTCGTCAATAAAAACGTGGTGGCCAACCAGGTGATCCTGAACAGCGGCGCGCTGTGCGTGAATGTACTGGCCGGCGAGCAGGAAGACGTGGCCAAGGCATTTGCCGGCATGGTGGAAGGCGTGCATGGCGACGCCCGCTTTGACTACGGCCAGTGGCGCGAACTGAGCACCGGCGCGCCCACGCTGGACGACACCCTGGCCAATTTTGATTGCCGGGTGATCAAGGTGTTTGACGAAAGCACCCACCACGCCTTTTTGTGCGAAGTGCTCGCCACCCGCGAGCGCAACGACGGCGAGGCGCTGATTTACCTGAACGGTGGTTTCCGCCGGATTGCCCAATAAAAAACGCTTGCCCCCGAGCCCCTGGCCGGCGTGTGGAATCTTCCATGCCCCGCACCGGGGGCGCGGTGCTGGCCAGTGATGCCAAAACCCGGCGCGCCGCCTGGCGTGACCGATACAGAGGAGACAAAAAATGAAACCGACCCTGACCCCGCGCATTGTCCTGCCCGTCGTGGCGCTGATGGCCGCCACCCCGGCGCTGGCCGATATCACTGTCGGCGTGATTGCCTCGCTGACCGGCCCCGCCGCTGCCCTGGGCGCGGAAACCAAAAAGGCCGTGGCGCTGTTTCCCACCAGCGTGGGCGGCGAAAAGGTCAATTTTATTGTGCTGGACGATGCCACCGACCCGACCAGCGCGGTGAAAAACGTGCGCAAGCTGATTTCCGAAGACAAGGTGGACGCCATTCTTGGCCCCAACCTGATCAGCACCGCCACCGCCATGGCCGACGTGGCCAATGCCGAAAAAACCCCGATGGTGTCCGTCGCGCCGCTGGAAGTCAGCGGCGACAAGCGCGGCTTTGTGTTCCGCAGCGAGCCGTCGGCTGACCTGATGGTCAACCGCGTGGTGGCCGACATGGTGGCCGGCGGGGCAAAGACCGTTGGCTTTATCGGCTTTTCCGATTCATGGGGCGAACTGCTGCTGAAAGCGCTGACCAAGGCCAGCGAAGGCAAGCTGACCATTGTCGCCAGCGAACGCTACGGTCGGGCTGACCCCAGCGTGCAGGCGCAGGTGCTCAAGGTGATGGCGGCCAAGCCGGATGTGGTGTTTGTCGGCGCGTCGGGTACCCCGGCGGCCATGCCGCAAATCACCCTGCGTGAGCGCGGCTACAAGGGCAAGGTGTATCAGTCGCACGGCGTGACCAGCAAGGAATTCCTGCGCGTGGGCGGCAAGGCGATTGAAGGTGCGCTGATTCCGGTTGGCCCGGTGCTGGTGGCCGAACAACTGCCAGATAGCCACCCGACCAAAAAAGCCAGCGTGGCATTTGTGAAAGAACTGGAAACCAAGCACGGGCCGGATTCGCGCTCCACCTTTGCCGGCGCGTCGTGGGATGCCTGGCTGCTGTTGCAAAATGCCATTGTCAGCGCCCAGAAAGCCAAGGTGAAGTCTGGCACGCCGGAGTTTCGCGCTGCCCTGCGCAACGGGCTGGAGAAAAATGGCCGGCTGGTGGGCGTCAATGGCGTGTACACCATGAGCGCCGCTGACCACGCCGGCTACGACGCCAGCGCCATTGTGCTGATCAAGGTGGAAAACAACCGCTGGAAGCTGGTGAAGTGATGTCTGATACCACCTTGTTGAATGCCGCCGCCGCCGCCGCCCTGCTGCACCATGCCGCCACCAGCGGCCAGCCCATTGCCCCACTGCGCGATCGCCTGGCCACCCCGGATGCAGACAGCGCCTACGCCATCCAGAACCACAACACCGAACGCGCACTGGCCGCAGGCCGGCGTCTGGTCGGTCGCAAGATCGGCCTCACCTCGCTGGCCGTCCAGGCCCAGCTCGGCGTTGATCAACCCGACTTCGGCATGCTGTTTGCCGACATGGCCGTCGGCGATGGCGAAGCCATTGCCACAGGCCGGCTGATCCAGCCCAAGGTCGAAGCCGAAATCGCCCTGGTGCTGGGGCGAGATCTCACCCACGAGCGTCACACCTACGCCGACCTGATCCGCGCCACTGACTACGCGCTGCCCGCCATTGAGGTGGTGGACAGCCGTATTGCCCACTGGAACATCCGCTTTGTCGATACCGTGGCCGACAACGCCTCCAGCGGCCTGTTTGTGCTCGGCAGCCAGCCGCGCCGGCTGGGAGAATTCGACCTGGCCGCCTGCGCCATGGAAATGCGACAGGGCGACGAGGTGGTGTCGCGCGGCAACGGTCGCGCCTGCCTGGGCAACCCGCTGAACGCCGCCGTCTGGCTGGCCGACGTGATGGTGCGCTATGGCCGTCCGCTGCAGGCCGGCGACATGGTGCTGACCGGGGCCTTGGGCCCCATGGTGAATGCCGGGCCAGGCCAGACCTTTGTCGCCGAGATTGCCGGTCTGGGTTCAGTCACTGCCGTGTTCGCTTGAGTCGCCTCCCCCCACGAGAGAATTGCAATGAGCCAAAAAATCAAATGCGCGCTGATCGGCCCCGGCAACATCGGCACCGACCTGCTCTACAAACTCCGCCGCAGCCCCGTCCTTGACCCGGTCTGGATGGTCGGCATCGACCCGGAATCCGAAGGCCTCAAACGCGCCGCCGAACTGGGGTTGAAGACCACCGCTGACGGCGTCGATGGTCTGCTCCCCCATGTGCTGGCCGATGGCGTACAAATCGCCTTTGACGCCACCTCGGCTTATGTCCACGCCGAGAACACCCGCAAGCTCAATGCACTGGGGGTGTTGATGATTGATCTGACCCCAGCCGCCATTGGCCCGTACTGTGTCCCGCCAGTGAATCTGGCCCAGCATGTTGGCCGCGGTGAGATGAATGTGAATATGGTCACCTGCGGTGGCCAGGCCACCATCCCGATGGTCGCCGCCATCAGCCGGGTCCAGCCCGTGGCGTATGGCGAGATTGTCGCCACCGTCTCCAGCAAGAGCGCCGGGCCGGGCACACGCAAGAACATCGACGAGTTCACCCGCACCACTGCTGGCGCAGTGGAGAAAGTTGGCGGCGCCAAGAAGGGCAAGGCGATCATCATCATCAACCCGGCAGAACCGCCGCTGATCATGCGCGATACCGTGCATTGCCTGACCGAAACCACACCCGACCAGGCCGCCATCACCGCATCCATCCACGCCATGATCCACGAGGTGCAGAAGTATGTGCCCGGCTATCGTCTGGTCAATGGCCCGGTATTTGACGGCAATCGGGTATCGGTGTTTCTGGAAGTACAAGGCCTGGGCGACTTCCTGCCCACCTACGCCGGCAACCTGGACATCATGACCGCCGCCGGTGCGCGCACCGCCGAAATGTTTGCCGAACAGATCCTCGCCGGTCGGCTGACACTGACCCCGACCGACACCGTGGGCATCGCCCGCACCGCCGGTTGCGGCGCGCACTGAGTCCCCCTGGAGAATTTGTGATGACCTTGAACGGCAAAAAGATCACCGTCCACGACATGACCCTGCGTGACGGCATGCACCCCAAGCGCCATTTGATGACGCTGGAACAAATGGTCAGCATCGCCACCGGCCTGGACCAAGCCGGTGTACCACTGATTGAAGTCACCCATGGCGATGGCCTGGGCGGCTCCTCAGTGAATTACGGCTTCCCGGCGCATACCGACGAAGAATACCTCGGTGCGGTGATCCCGAAGATGACCCAGGCCAAAGTCTCCGCCCTGCTATTGCCCGGCATCGGCACCGTCGATCACCTGAAAATGGCACGTGACCTGGGCGTACACACCATCCGCGTCGCCACCCACTGCACCGAAGCGGATGTGTCGGAACAGCACATCACCCTGGCGCGCAAACTGGACATGGACACCGTTGGCTTTTTGATGATGAGCCATATGAACAGCCCGGAGGGCTTGGTCAAACAAGCCAGGCTGATGGAAAGCTATGGGGCCAACTGTATCTACATCACCGACTCCGCCGGCCATCTGTTGCCCGATGGCGTCAAAGCCCGCCTCGGCGCAGTACGTGACGCCCTCAAACCAGACACCGAACTCGGCTTCCACGGCCATCACAACCTGGCCATGGGCGTGGCCAACAGCATTGCCGCCATTGAAGTCGGCGCCACACGGATTGACGCCGCTGCCGCTGGCTTGGGAGCTGGAGCCGGCAACACCCCCATGGAAGTGCTGATTGCCGTGTGCAGCCTGATGGGCATCGACACCGGGGTGGATGTGGCCAAGATCACCGACGTGGCCGAGGACCTGGTAGTGCCGATGATGGACTTCCCGATCCGCATTGACCGCGATGCGCTGACCCTGGGCTATGCCGGGGTGTATGGGTCGTTCCTGCTGTTTGCCAAACGGGCCAGCCAGAAGTATGGGGTACCGGCGCGGGAGATCCTGGTGGAGCTGGGCCGGCGCGGGATGGTGGGCGGGCAGGAGGATATGATTGAGGATACGGCGATGACGATGGCGCGGGCGCGCGGTTTGTTTGCCTGATCTCAACCTTGTGCCGGTTTTCCCGGTTTACGCCGCGCCTCTGGCCGGCGGCTGGAACCGTGTTCCCGTTTTATCGCTCGACCGCCGCTGCGGCGTCAGGCGGCTGACCTCTGTGCGGCGCGTGCGCCGGCCAGGGGACAGCCGCATTGGCGTTGGTGCGGCTGCTGGACACAGGAGTCCTTGAATGGATGCCCAGATTTTTGCCCTGCTCGGGCAGGACGGTATCACCAATGGTGCCATCTACGCCCTGCTGGCGTTGGCGCTGGTGCTGGTGTTTGCCGTCACCCGGATTATTTTCATTCCCCAGGGCGAGTTTCTTGCCTGGGGCGCGTTGACCATGGCCGCGCTGGAAGCCGGCCAGTACCCTGGCACGGTGTGGCTGCTGCTGGCGGCGGGCGGGCTGACCCTGCTGGCCGACCTGGCCAGCGCACGCGGCCAGTCTCGCCGGCTGCTGCATTCGGCGCTGTGGAACCTGGCCTATCCGCTGGCACTGGCCGGGACGTTGGCCCAGCTGCCGCTGGCCGACCTGCCTGCACTGGTCAAGGTGGCGCTGACCCTGGCGATTGTGGTGCCGATGGGGCCGATGTTGTATCGGCTGGTGTTCCAGCCGGTGGCGGAAGCGCCGGTGCTGATCCTGCTGATCATTTCTGTGGCGCTGCATCTGGTGATGGTGGGCCTGGGCCTGCTGATCTTTGGCCCGGAAGGCTCGCGCACCACGCCGTTCAGCGATGCCCAGATTGAACTGGGCAGCCTGATGATTGGCGGACACACCCTGGTGGTGGTGGGCGCTTCGCTGGCGCTGATTATTGGTTTGTACCTGTTTTTTGACCGCACCCTGGCCGGCAAGGCGCTGCGCGCCACGGCGATCAACCGCAACGGCGCACGGCTGATGGGGATTTCCCCGGCACTGGCCGGGCGGCAAACCTTTCTGGTGGCGGCGCTGATTGGCGCGCTGTCGGGTCTGCTGGTGGCACCGATTACCACCATCTATTACGACAGCGGTTTCCTGATTGGCCTGAAAGGGTTTGTTGCCGCCATCATTGGCGGGCTGGCCAGTTATCCGCTGGCGGCGGCGGGCGCGCTGGTGGTGGGCCTGCTGGAGTCGTTTTCGTCGTTCTGGGCCAGTGCCTTCAAGGATGTACTGGTGTTCACCCTGATTATTCCGGTGCTGATCTGGCTGTCGTGGTCCACCCACCATGTCGAGGAAGAAACCCTGCTGCCAAGCAGCACCCCGGCGCGCTCCGGCTGGATTGACCCGCGCTGGGTGCTGGGCGCTTTTCTGCTGTGCCTGCTGCTGGCACCGCTGCTGCTGCCGGAGTTTTACGTCACCCTGCTCAATTATGTTGGCCTGTCGGCACTGGTGGCGCTGGGCCTGGTGCTGCTCACCGGGGTGGGCGGGCTGACCAGTTTTGGTCAGGCGGCGTTTGTCGGCCTGGGCGCGTATACCACCGCCTGGCTGACCACCGCCAGCGAACTGCCGGCCTGGCTGGCGTTTGCCGGCGGGTCGCCGTGGCTGGCGCTGCTGCTCGGGCTGGCGCTGACAGCCACCGTGGCGATGGTGCTGGGTTCGCTCAGCCTGAAACTGTCGGGCCACTATTTGCCGCTGGGCACCATGGCCTGGGGCATTTCGCTGTACTTCCTGTTTGGCAATATGGAATTCCTGGGCGGCCATTCCGGCCTATCTAACCTGCCGCCGATTGCCCTGTTCGGGGTCGATCTGGTGGACAGCCGACATTACTACTATCTGGTGTGGGCGTTTGTGCTGGTGGCGCTGTTCACCACCAAAAACCTGCTGGATTCCCGCGAGGGCCGGGCAATTCGCGCACTCAAGGGCGGCATGGTGATGGCCGAGGCGATGGGGGTGAACACCTCGCGGGCGCGGATGGTGATTTTTGTGCTGGCCGCGCTGCACGCCTGCGCCGCCGGCTGGCTGTATGCCCACCTGCAACGCTTTGTGAATCCCACTCCGTTTGGCCTGCATATCGGCATCGAATACCTGTTCATGGCTGTGGTGGGCGGGGCGGGGCAGGTGTGGGGCGCGCTGGTGGGGGCCGGGGTGATCACTGTGCTCAAGCAGTGGCTGCAGGACATTCTGCCCAAGCTGTTTGGCTCGGCGGGCCATTTTGAGGTGATTGTGTTTGGCCTGATGATGATTGTGGTGCTGCACCGCGCCCGCGATGGCCTGTGGCCGCTGCTGGCGCGGCTGTTGCCGGTGCGCCAGACGCCCAAAGTCATCGATACCCACGCCGCACCGCTGGCGAAAAAACCGCAGCCGCCGCACGGCGAGGTGATTCTGGAGGCCCGCGCGGTGACCCGCAAGTTTGGCGGTCTGGTGGCCAACAACAATATGAGTTTGAGCGTGCAGGCGGGCGAAATCCTGGCGCTGATCGGCCCCAATGGTGCCGGTAAAAGCACCATGTTCAACCAGCTGTCTGGCGTGGATACCCCCACCTCGGGCGAGGTGCTGTTCCGGGGCCAGCCGGTGACCGGACGCCAGTCGCGCGATATCGCCGCGCTGGGCATGAGCCGCACTTTTCAGCATGTGAAGCTGCTGCCCACGATGAGCGTGCTGGAAAACGTGGCCATTGGCGCGCATCGGCGCGGCCAGCAGGGGGTGCTGTCGGCAGCCTGGCGGCTGGACCGGCGAGAAGAAGCCCGCCTGCTGCGCGAAGCGGCCATTCAGGTGGAGCGTGTTGGCCTGGGTGAATTCATGCACGCCGAAGCCGGCAGCCTGGCGCTGGGCCAGCAGCGGATTCTGGAAATTGCCCGCGCACTGTGTGCCGACCCGTGCCTGCTGCTGCTGGACGAACCCGCTGCCGGTCTGCGGCTGAAAGAAAAACAGGCGCTGGCCGAATTGCTCAAGCGCCTGCGCGCCGAAGGCATGGCGGTGCTGATTGTGGAGCACGACATGGACTTTGTGATGAACCTGGTTGACCGGGTGGTGGTGATGGAGTTTGGCGAAAAAATTGCCGAAGGCCTGCCAGAAGCGGTGCAGCAAGACCCCGCCGTGCTCGAAGCCTATCTGGGAGGGGTGTGACATGGCCAATGTTCTGCAAGTCAGCCAGTTGTCGGTGGCCTACGGCAAGGTGGAGGCGGTCAGCCAGGTGAGCCTGAACGTGGGCGAGGGGCAAATTGTCACCGTGATCGGCCCCAACGGTGCCGGCAAGACCACCACGTTGTCGGCCATCATGGGCCTGTTGCCCTCGCGCGGCCAGGTGAGCTTTGATGGCCAGGTGGAAGGCGTGCCGGAAGTGGAGCGCATGGTGGTGCGCGGCATGAATCTGGTGCCGGAAAAACGCGAGCTGTTTGGCAGCATGACCATTGAGGACAACCTGCTGCTGGGCGCGTTTCAGCGCCACCGCCATGGCCACCGCGACCACGCCGACACCATGGAAGAAGTGTACAGCCTGTTTCCCCGGCTGAAAGAACGCCGCCTCCAGCAGGCTGGCACCATGTCGGGCGGCGAGCGGCAGATGCTGGCAGTGGGCCGTGCGCTGATGGCCAAGCCCAAGCTGCTGATGCTGGACGAACCCAGCCTGGGCCTGGCCCCGCTGATTGTGCGCGAAATCTTTCGCATCATCGCCGAGCTGCGCCGGCGTGGGGTGTCGATCCTGCTGGTGGAGCAAAACGCCCGCGCCGCGCTGCAAGTGGCCGACATATGCCTATGTGCTGGAAAACGGCAGCGTGAAAATGGAAGGCGACGCCACCGCGCTGCGCAACGACCCCCGGGTGATCGAAAGCTATCTGGGCCTGGCCAGCAAGCATCAGGACATGCTGGCCAGCTAGGGAAACACTGAAAAAAACTGCCATCCCGCCCATTCCCTGCCAAGGAGCGTTACACCATGCATGCCCTTCAAGTGCTTGCCGACGAACACCAGTCTCTGGCCGCCATCCTGCATGCCCTGCATTTCATGCTCAAGGAAATTGCCGCTGGCCGGCTGCAGCCCGACATGGCCCTGCTGCGTGCCATGGTCCACTACCTGGACGCTTACCCAACCGAATGCCACCACCCGCGCGAAGAGCGCCTGCTGTTTGCCCGGCTGCGCGCACGCACCCAGGCTGGCGACGCCCTGCTGGCCGAGCTGGCCGCCCGCCATGGCGAAACCAGCGTGCGCGCCCAGGCCCTGCGTGCTGCGCTGGACGCCTATTGCGCCCAGCCGCACGAGGTTGGCCCGCTCAGCGTTGCCTTTGACGCCTACGCCACCTTTTACCGCAGCCTGATGCTGCAGGAAGAGCAACAGCTGCTGCCCTTGCTGCGCCAGCATCTGCTGGCCGACGACTGGGCAGCGATGGACGTGGCACTGGCTGAAGCGCCGGCGGAATTCACCGCGCTGTTTTCCCGCCTGGTGGCTGCTGCACCGCCGCCGGTGGGGCTGGGCATTGGCCCCTACCCTGATGACTTTCCCCCTGTCCGACCAAGGAATGCCCCGATGAGCGAATCTGTCCTGACCGAAGCCGCCACCAGCCGTTTTGTCCGCATCCGCGAAGGTGAGCTGGACCTGCAACTGCACTACAACGATGCCGGCAGCGGCAGCGAAACCGTGGTGATGCTGCACGGCTCCGGCCCCGGTGCCAGTGGCTGGGCCAACTTCAACCGCAATGTCGAACCGCTGGTGGCCGCTGGCTACCGGGTGATTCTGATGGATTGCCCCGGCTGGAGCAAAAGCGACCCGATTATCTGCACTGGCTCGCGCTCGGAACTCAATGCCCGCGCGCTCAAGGGCCTGCTCGACGCCATTGGTCTGGCGCGGGTGCATATCATCGGCAATTCCATGGGCGGCCACAGCGCAGTGGCGTTTGCCCTGGCTTACCCCGAGCGGGTGGGCAAGCTGGTGTTGATGGGCGGCGGCACTGGCGGCCCCAGCCAGAGCGTGCCGATGCCCACAGAAGGCATCAAGCTGCTGCAGGCGCTGTACCGCGAACCCAGTATTGAAAACCTGAAAAAAATGATGGCGGTCTTCGTGTTTGACAGCAGCAGCCTGACCGAAGCGTTATTCCAGGCCCGGCTGGACAATATGCTCGCCCGCCGCGATCACCTGGAAAACTTTGTCAAAAGCCTGGCCGCCAATCCCAAACAATTTACCGACTACGGCCCACGCCTGGGCGAAATTGCCGCGCCCACGCTGATTATCTGGGGGCGTGACGACCGCTTTGTGCCGATGGACATTGGCCTGCGCCTGCTGTGGGGCCTGCCTAACGCCCAATTGCACATCTTCAACCGCTGCGGCCACTGGGCACAGTGGGAACACGCCGATGCCTTTAACCGCATGGTGGCGGATTTCCTGATGCACTAAGCGCTGTTAACCCCCTGGCGTTGTGGCGTGGCCTTGGCCGTACTCCCCGTACTGTCTGCGGCCACATGCCTGGCCAGGATGGCAACGCCGCTCTGGCCACCGCTGTGTTGTCACGGCGGGGCGGGCTGCGTGCGGCCATCGCGTGCCACCAATCCGCACTTTGGCTGTTCTGCTGCGGGCGCGTCAGCGTGATCCCCTGATGGCGCCCGCGCATGCATCGTTTTTTTCTCTGAACGGGCAGGAAATAACTATTGGAAAAATCGGCCCATTCTTTTCATCCTGATGGACTGGCTGCGACTGCGGTCAGCCCGCGCCGGGGCTCCTTGGCCCCCCGGCGCAGCGGAATGTGCCCGTCACTGACGGGCCAGGCAAGGCACCGCCAGTGCAACTGGCGTGCATAACGAGACTCACCACTGGAGGAAACACCATGAAACACGCACACACCCTGCTGGCCGCTACCCTGGCCGGCCTGAGCGCCACCGCTCTGGCCGATGTCACCCTGTATGGTGCCATCGACGAAACCCTGGAAAGCGTCAGCGCCCGAGGCGCTGCCAACAGCAGCAAGAACATTGGCCAGACCACCCGCATCAACTCCAATAGCTCGCTGATTGGCTTTAAGGGCAGCGAAGACCTCGGCAATGGCCTGAAAGCCATCTGGCAAGTGGAAAGCGGCATCGCCATTGACACCGGCGGTGGCAACTTTGCCACCCGCGACAGCTTTGTCGGCCTGACCAGCCCGAGCGCCGGCACCCTGCAGTTGGGCCTGCTCACCTCATCGGCGCGCGCCATGGGCGGCATTTTCGACATCAACAAGGCCTCCACCGGCATTGGCATGTCTGCTGCCCTGCTGGGCAAGCTGGGCAACTTTGCCATTACCGACCCGGCGCTGAAAACCCAGGCCACCGGCACCATTGGCCTGTTTGACAGCCGCCTGCGCAACTCGGTGCAGTATGTCACCCCCAGCTTTGCCGGCTTCTCCGCCAGCGCGCTGTACGGCAGCGGCGAAAACGGCAGCGGCCCGCGTGCCTACAACGCCAATATCGGCGTGAAATACGAAGACAGCGCGCTCTACGCTGGCTTGTCTTATACCCGCTCCACCACCGGTGCCGACGACAGCAGCGCCACCTCGGTCAGCGCCTTTCGCAAACTGTCCGACCTGCGCGCTGCTGCCATCTACCGCTTTTCGGCCAATACCCGGATTGGCCTGATTTACGACCGCACCGAAGGCGACCTGACCCAGGCCGCCAGCCTGGTATATGGCACCCGTGAGCTGAAGCAGTCGGTCTGGTATGTGAACGGTGCGCTGGGCGTGGGCAACCATGGCCGGGTGATTGCCCAGTATGGCCAGTCGGGCAAGCTTAGCGGCGGCAATAGCAGCCTGGCCGACAGCGGCAAGGCGCAGCACTACGCGCTGGGCTACGAGTACGACCTGTCCAAACGCACCCTGCTCAAGGCCATGTACAGCGAAATCCGCAACAACAGCGCCGCCAACTATGACTTTGGTATCGGCGCGGTGGGCAATGTGGCGGCTGGTGCCGATCCGAAGGGCTTTGCCGTTGGCCTGCGCCACACCTTCTGATTTTCTTCCTGTTTGCTAGCACGCTTCAGCACCCCAGCTTGGACCTCCTCTGCCCCAGATGGAGGTCTTTTTTTCTGGTGCTGACAAACGAGCCCAGCCCGTCAATGACCCCGACAACCCAAAAATGGAGCGTGTGGCATGACGCTTTTTCCTGTTGAAACCCCTTTCCCGCGCGGCAAGGTGGTGGTGTGTCAGTACGATCTTGACTTCAACCTGACCTACGTCAACCCGGCCTTTGCCGAGATGGCCGGTTACGCGCGTGAGGAACTGCTCGGGCTGGCGGTGGGGCGGATTGTTCACCCCGATGTGCCGCCCGAATTGATTGCCGATATCCGCCAGACCACCGCCCAGGGCCGGCCCTGGCGTGGCATGGCCAAAACCCTGCGTCGCGATGGCGGCTATGTGTGGTCAGACTCGCTGATTATTCCGGTACTGCGCCAGGGGAAAATCACCGGCTATATGGCCATTCGCAGCGAAGCCAGCCCGCAGCGGATTGCCGCCGAAGAACAGCGCTACCGCGACATCCGCAGCGGTGCCTGCCGTTATCGGTCGGCCATGCGCCAGCGCTGGAGCGGAGTCACGGCATTTCATCTGCTGGCCGCGCTGGGGGTGTCGGCCAGTGTGCTGGCGGCGGATGTGCTGGCGCTGGTGCTGGCCCCGCAGGCGGTGGCACCTTACCAGCCGCTGTGCCTGGCGCTGGCGGCGCTGGCCTGGGGAGCCACCGTGGGGTCGGCCCGCTGGCTGGGGCAGCGCACCCTGCGCGGCCTGCACGACATTGTGCAGTGCTTCCGGCGCATGGCCGAAGGCGACCTGAGCCGGGAGATTCCGGTGGGCGGTGAGGATGAAGTGGGCCATGTGCAGGAGTCATTGGGGGTGATGCAAGGGCATTTGCAGGTGTTGCTGGATGAAATCCGTACGGCGGCGATGCTGACCGAGCAGGAAAACGGCCAACTGCGCCAGCGGATTGCGCAACTGAGCCAGTCGGCAGCCAGCCAGCAGGCCGGCATGCTGACCGTCCACGCCGCCACCGCCGACAATGCCGAAGTGGTGGCTGGCGTGGCCAGCGCCGCCCACACCGCCGCCGAGGCGGCGGAAGGTTCGTTAAGCCTGATCCAGCAGGGTTGCCAGCAGCTGGATACTGCCGCCGCTGCCGCCCGCCAGGCCGCCCTGGCGGTGGACGACGGCACCCAGGCGCTGGAGCAGCTGACGCAGTCGATTGGCGAGGTGGACAGCATGGCCCAGCTGATTCGCGACATTGCCGACCAGACCAATCTGCTGGCACTCAACGCCGCGATTGAAGCCGCCCGCGCCGGCGAGCAGGGGCGGGGCTTTGCCGTGGTGGCCGACGAGGTACGCCGGCTGGCGGAAAGCACCACCGGCAGCACCCAGGGCATTGGCCAGCGCCTGCAGGAGATTCGCCAGGTGACCCAGCGCACCCGCCAGGCGATGCAGGCCGCCGCCCGCCACGCCCATCTGGCCCACACCACGGTGCAGCCGGGGCGCGACATCATGCAGGCGATTGCCGGGCGCAGCCAGCAGGTGGCCGACCAGGCCCAGCATATTGCCCAGGCCTGCCAGGCGCAGGTGCAATCAGCGGCGGCAGTCACCGGGGAGGTAACCGGCCTGAGCCAGCAGGCGGCAGGCAATCAGGCGTGTTTGCACGCGGTGGAGCACGGCGTAGCGGCGGTGCAGGCACAGGTAACCGGGCTGGCGGAGCGGGTGGGCCGTTTTCGCGTGGTGGTGTTGCGGTAAGGTGTACCGAAGGGGGCGCGGTGGCGCGCCCCTGGTGCAACAGCTTGCGCTTTAGCTTAGTTTTTGCGAGCAAACTTGCACAAGATCAAGTTATGCTCAAATAGCTATTGAACTAACCTATTGATCTTTAAAAATGATGTCCACCCAAACTTCCCACCGCCTGAAACCCATCCTGTTCAGTTTTATTGGCATCATGGCCCTGCTGCAGGTCATCGTCGCCGTGATCGCCACCTTCAGCCTGCAACGCGTGCTGGATAACGACGAAAAAGAACACACCATCATCCACACGCTGAAACATAATATGGTTGACGCCCGCTTCCATATTGTTCAGGTGCAGCAGTTTCTCACCGACGCCAGCGCCACGGGCGAACGTGATCCCTTGCAGGAGGCTGCCGCACACTACCAGGCCTTGCAGGGCAATCTGCAAGCCATTGCCAGGTTTGACGCCAGCCTGAGCGGTGAAATCAGCCAGATTACCCGCCTGACCGAGCAGTTTCACCAGGTGGGGCTGCGCATGGCCGAAGCGTATATCACTCAGGGCCGCGACGCCGGCAATGTGCTGATGAAAGCGCCGCAAGAGGGTTTTGACGACCGCGCCAGCGCGCTGACCCAACAGATAGAGGCGATGGCCGCCAAGGTAGACGCCATGGTGCGCGCCTCGGAACAAACCACCCAAGATACGGTGAACACCCTGCGTCTGGTGGTGGTGGGCCTGAGTTCAGCACTGGCGGTGCTGATAGTGCTGGGCGGGGGCTGGCTGTACCGCAAGGTGTTTGGCATGCTGGGCGGCGAGCCAGGGTTGGCGGTTAGCCTGGCCCAGCATATTGCCCAGGGCGACCTGACCCGGCGCATTGCGCTGGATACGCTGCCGGATGACAGCCTGCTGGCGGCGCTGGGCGACATGCGCACCCATCTGCACGGGGTGACCCACACCATCCATGGCTTGTCCCGGCAACTGGACGGCGATGCTCACGCGCTGGCCGCCACTTCCAGCCAGATGGAAGCCGGCGCCCACGAACAGAGCGACGCCACCCGTGCCATGGCTGCCGCCATGGAGCAGATTCAGCACAGCATTGCCCAACTGAGCCAGCAAAGCGGCGAAGTGGGCCACGAAGCCAGCGAAGCCAGCCAGATGGTAGATGCCTGCGCCGAGTTGATTCACCAAAGCGAAGACGGCGTGCGCGATATTGCCAGCCAGTTTCAGCAGGCTGCCGGGGCGATTGGCGCGCTGCACCAGCAAACCGACGCCATTGCCAGCATTACCCAAACCATTCATGACATTGCCGACCAGACCAATCTGCTGGCGCTGAACGCGGCAATTGAGGCGGCCCGCGCCGGCGAAACCGGACGTGGCTTTGCTGTGGTGGCCGACGAAGTGCGCAAGCTGGCTGAACGCACCGGCAGCGCCACCCTGGAAATTTCCGGGCAGATTGCCACGCTCAGCACGCATATGCGCCATGTGGTGACGGTGATGGAACAGGGCGTGGACGCCAGCCAGCAAGGCGTGGCGCATACCCGGCAAGTCAGCCAGGCCATGGGCGGCATCCGCGCCAATACCGAACGCATCAACGAGCATATTCACGGCGTGGCACTGGCACTGAGCGAACAGCAACAAGCCATGGGCGAGCTTGGTCAGCGGCTGGAAGTGGTGGTCGGCATGAGCGACACCCATCACCACACCATCGAAACCACCGCCCACGCCGCCAGCCAGCTGACCGCCAACGCGCATGCGCTGGCCGAGGCGGTGGCGCATTTCAAAACCTGAGGGGGGGCGGGTGTCTGGCTGGGCAATTGCACAAATTACGATGCCTTGAGCTCGCTCACCCGCCACGCTACACTTGGGCGATGGTACACCTCCACGACAGCGGTTATAAATACCTGTTTTCCCACGCCGAACTGGTGCAGGAACTGCTGGAAGCTTTTGCCCCGCCGGGCGTCTCAGCGCTGCTCGACTACACCACCCTGCGCCTGGAAAACGGCAACTACGTCACCCCGGCGATGAAGCCGCGCGCGGATGATCTTGTCTGGTCGGTCGAACTGCACGGGCAGCGCATTTACCTCTATCTGCTGCTGGAATTCCAATCCACCCCGGACGACACCATGCCGGCTCGCATGCTGCAATATGTGGCCGCACTTTACGACCACCTGCTGCGCAGCAAGGCAGTCAATACCACCGAAGGGCTGCCGCCGGTGCTGCCCATCGTGCTGTATAACGGCGACGCCCGCTGGCGGCAAAGCAGCGAACTCTACGATCTGATTCGCGTCCATCCGCAGGTGCTCAAGGCTTTTCAGCCCCGGCTGAAATTCTGGCTGCTGGACGAAGGGGCATTCCCCGCTGCCGAGCTGGAAGACATGCAGCGCGTGGTAGCAGCTATCTTTCGCTTTGAGCACACGCCAGATAGCGCAGCGGCCAAGCAAGCCATCCGTTGTCTTGCCCAAGCGATTGCCCAATCGCCATTCAAGCAGCGCATCGACCGGGTGGTGACGCGCTGGATAAAACACCGGCTGCAGAGCAAAATGCCCGGACTGGCCGTGCCCGATGCCGAAGAATTGACGAAAGGGATGGAAATGCTGGAAACCAATATTGACCGCTGGGAAGCGCAGGCGATTGCCAGGGGGATGGAGCAGGGCATGCTTCAGGGGGTGCAGCAGGGCATTCAGCAGGGAATGCAACAGGGTATTCAGAAAGGCATGCAGCAAGGCATTCAGCAGGGTGAAGCCTTGTTGCTGCAACGCCAGCTGACCCGCCGTTTTGGCGCGCTGTCGGCCACACAGCTGGCCAGCATTGCCGCCGCCACGCCGGCTCAGTTGGAAACCTGGGGCGACCGGGTGCTGGATGCCAAGTCACTGGACGAAGTATTTGGTGAAACACGGCACTGACCGTGGATTCCCGTGGTGATTGAGGGCGGAATGAACTACCCCGCACAGCGGGAAGCGATACACCTGCGGTGGTGAACCGCTCAGGCCGTGGCGGCTGACGAGCCGTTAGGATGATGGCGTGGGTACGATTGCCCTGTTCTTCTGGCAATTTCAGGTAGAGTAACGCCTTCGCCGATTCCGCCTGCCCCGTCCATGACCGTCTCTCCCGTTCCCGATGCTTCTCCAACGCTGTTTTCTCGGCAGATGCTGATTTGCGTGTTTACCGGCTTTGCCTCCGGCCTGCCGCTGTATGTGCTGATCAACCTGCTGCCGGCCTGGTTGCGCAGCGAAGGGGTGGACTTGAAGGCCATTGGCCTGTTTGCCCTGATTCAGCTGCCCTACACCTGGAAATTTGTCTGGTCACCGCTGATGGACCGTTTTGTGCCGCCCTTTCTGGGCCGGCGGCGTGGCTGGATGCTGATGAGCCAGCTGGCGCTGGTGCTGGGCATGGCCGGTTTCGGGCTGTTTGTGCCGCAGCAGGATATCTGGAATATTGCCGCGCTGGCGGTGGGGGTGGCGTTTTTCTCCGCTAGTCAGGATATTGTGCTGGATGCCTACCGGCGCGAGCTGCTGCGCGATGCCGAGCTGGGGCTGGGCAATACCGTGCATATCAACGCCTACCGGCTGGCGAGTTTAGTGCCCGGCTCGCTGTCGCTGATTCTGGCCGACCGCCTGCCATGGCCATGGGTATTTGCCATCACCGCGCTGTTCATGCTGCCGGGCGTGGCGCTCACGCTGGCGGTGAGCGAGCCAGCCTTGCGCGCGGCGGTGCCAAAAACCCTGCGCGATGCCGTGGTGCTGCCGTTCAAGGAGTTCATCAGTCGCCAGGGCTGGCGTGGTGCCGCCTGGGTGCTGGGCTTTATCTTTTTGTACAAGCTGGGCGACAGCATGGCCACTGCGCTGGCCACGCCGTTTTATCTGGATACCGGCTTTAGCAAAACCGAAATTGGCCTGGTGGCCAAGCACGCCGGGCTATGGCCAGCGGTGATTGGCGGCCTGCTGGGGGGGGCGTGGATGCTCAAGCTGGGCATCAACCGCGCGCTGTGGGTATTTGGCGTGGTGCAGTGCGTGTCGATTCTGGGCTTTGTGCTGCTCGACCAGATGGGCCCGGACCTGCGCGTGCTGGCGCTGGCCATCGGTTTCGAGGCGCTGGGGGTGGGGCTGGGTACGGCGGCGTTTATTGCCTTTATTGCCCGCAGCACCCATCCCGCTTACACCGCCACCCAGTTTGCCCTGTTCACCAGCCTGGCCGCCGTGCCGCGCACGGTGGCCAATGCCGCCACTGGTTATCTGGTGGAATCACTGGGCTGGACGCCGTTCTTTCTGCTGTGTACGCTGCTGGCACTTCCGGGCATGCTGTTACTCTATAAAGTGGCCCCTTGGGGAGACGATCCGCCCGCCGAGGCCGCCAGCCACCCGTCCTGATTCTGGGTCAATGCGTCAGTCTCCCTGCCCATACCAAGCGCGCCGGCCCATGTCGCCAGCGCCGATGCGGAGACTGCACCACCATGTTCAACCGACTCAGCGTAGGCAACAAACTCAATACCCTGTTACTGGCGGCACTGGCCGGCGTGCTCCTCATCAGTGCGCTGGCCTTGTATTCCAAATACCAGCGCATGCTCGACGACCGCCGCACCTCGCTGCAAAACATGGTGCAGGTGGCGGTGGGGGTGCTGGAGTTCTACGAGCGCCAGGTCAAGGCCGGCAGCCTGCCGCTGGCCAGCGCGCAAGAGCAGGCCAAGCACGCGGTGGGCAATCTGCGCTACGCCAACAAAGAATACTACTACCTGTTTGACATGCATCCGCGCATGCTCTGGCATCCGATCAAACCCGAACTCAACGGCCAGGACCTGACCCGCTCACTGGACCCGGACGGCAAGCCGCTGTTTGTCGCCATGCGCGATGTGGTGGCCAGCCAGGGCGGCGGTTTTGTCGAGTATTTATGGCCGCAGCCGGGCAAAACCGAGCCAGTGGCCAAGCTGGCGTATGTGCAGGGTTTTGCGCCATGGGGCTGGATGGTGGGCACCGGCTTGTATCTGGACGACCTGAATGCCCAGTTTGAACGCGACGCACTGTGGTTCTTTGGCCAGATCGTGCTGCTCAGCGCGGTGCTGGGCGGGCTGGTGCTGCTGATCAAGCGCGCGCTGACCCGGCCCGTGCATGCGCTGGTAAAAACCATGCGCCAGGTGGATGAGCAGCGCGACCTGACCTGTCGCACCGAGCTGGGGGCCGAAGACGAGCTGGACACGGTGGGCCGGGCGTTCAACCACCTGCTTGGCAGCATCCAGCATACTTTTTCTGAAGTGTGGGGCGGCAGTGAACGGCTGGCCAGCCGCGCCAGCTCGCTGTCGGGCCACGCCCGCCAGCTGGCCGGCGTGTCGGCCCAGCAAAATCAGGCGGTGGCGTCGTCGGCTGCCGCGCTGGAAGAAATCAGCGCCAGCATCGAAGAAGTCAGTGGCATGGCCGAGCGGCTGGGCCATCAGGCCGAACAGACCCACGCGCAAACCGGCCACGGCGAAGCCGCCGTGGCGGTGCTGACCACCACCCTGCACCAGGCAGAACACAGCCTGCGCGACGACGTGGGCGGCAGCGCCCGGCAGATGGCCGACAGCATGGACGACATCACCCGGATGACTTGCCAGGTGCGCGACATTGCCGAGCAGACCAATCTGCTGGCGCTCAACGCCGCCATCGAGGCCGCCCGCGCCGGTCAGGCCGGGCGCGGCTTTGCCGTGGTGGCCGACGAAGTACGCAAACTGGCAGAAAAATCCGCCGCTTCTGCCGGGCAGATCGACCAACTCACCGAACGGCTGCAACACAGCAGCGCCGCCATGCACCAGGCCATCCAGCGCAACGAACAGGTGATGGAAACCGGCGTGCGCCAGGCGGCACAAGTCAGTCAGGTGCTGGTCAGCGCCAGCCAGGCCGCCCAGGAAACCCGTCAGCGCATCGGCGACATCAACGCGGCGCTGGTGGCACAAAACCACGCCGTCCAGCAAATCGCCAGCGATATGCAGCACATTGCCGGGCAGAGCGACACCCAGCATGCGGTGGTGCACGACAGCGCTGGTGCGGCGCATGAACTGGAAGCGCTGGCGGTGGAACTGCGCGGCGCGGTGGCGCGATTCAAGACTTGACACAGGAAGCGCCCCAACGGTACGGCAGATGGGCGCGGGCGCAACCGCCCGTGCCACAAGACATGGCGGGCCACATCGCTCAAAACACCGGAATGCACACCGACTTGCTCTCGGTGTAGGCGTCAATCGCGGCGCTGCCGTGCTCGCGGCCATAACCGGAGTGCTTGAAACCGCCAAACGGCAGGCTCGGGTCCACCGGGATATGGCTGTTCACCCACACCGTGCCGGCCTTGATGCGCCGCACGGCGGACAGCGCGGCGTTCAGGTCGCGCGTCCACACGCTGGCGGCCAGGCCGTAGCGGGTGTCGTTGGCGCAGGCGATGGCGTGGTCCAGATCGCGCACCGGGGTGGCGGTGATCACCGGGCCAAAGATTTCCTCGCGCATGGCGGCGTTGTCGTCGGCGGCGTTGACCAGCAGGGTCGGCTCAAAGTAATAGCCCGGTCGGGTGGGCGCCTGGCCGCCGGTGACCACTTCCACGCCTTGTTCGCGCGCGCGGCTTACCAGTTCCGCCACCCGGTTGCGGTGGCGAGCGGTGACCAGCGGCTGCAAGGTGGCGCTAGGGTCCAGCCCTGAGCCCAGGGTCAGCGCCTGCATGGCGTTTTGTAATTCGCCCACCACCCGGTCGAACGCCGATTGCTGGATGTACAGCCGCGAGGCGGCGGCGCACACCTGGCCCTGATTGAAAAAGCAGCCAGCCATCAGGCCGGGCAGGATGGCCGGCACGTCCAGATCATCCATGATGATCATCGGATTCTTGCCGCCCAGCTCCAGGGTGAAGCGGGTCATATTGTCGATGGCCTGGTGGCCGATCTGCTTGCCCACCGGGGTGGAGCCGGTAAAGGTGAGCTTGTCGATGCCCGGATGGCAGGTCAGCGCCGCGCCGGTACTGTGGCCATGGCCGGTGACCACATTGACCACGCCCGGCGGAATGCCGGCCTCGGCGGTCAGCTCAGCCAGGCGCAGGACGGTCAGCGGGGTGTCTTCCGAGGGCTTGAGCACGATGGTGCAGCCGCAGGCCAGCGCCGGTGCCAGCTTCCACAGGGCGATCATCAGCGGAAAATTCCACGGCACAATGGCACCGACCACGCCCACCGGCTCGCGCAGGGTCATGCCCAGATTGCGCGCACCAGCTGGCACCGGGATGGACAAATCCAGCGTCGAGCCTTCGATCTTGGTGGCCCAGCCGGCCATGTAGCGCACGTATTCCACCGACGCGCCCACTTCGATGGCGCGGGCGATGTGAATGGACTTGCCCTGGTTCAGCGTTTCCAGCTGGGCCAGCGCTTCGCCGTGGGTTTCCAGCAGTTCGGACAGGCGCACCAGGCATTTTTCCCGGTCGGCCGGGCGCATGGCACGCCACGGGCCGTCAAACGCTGCGCGGGCGGCGCACACCGCGCGGTCCACGTCGTCGGCGCTGGCGTCGCTGACAAAGCTGATGATGTCGCCCGTGGCCGGGTTGCGTACCGGCGTGTCGGCTGGGGCGCTGGCCGGCTGCCAGCCGCCGTCAATCCACAGGCCGTGGCGGCGTTGCAAAAAGGCGCTGACTTCAGGCAGCAGCGCGATCAGATGGGGAGAGGTCATGGGGAGTCTTTCTGTCATCAACACAAGATGGGCCAAGGGTCAGTGCGCACGGGCATCCGCTGCGCCAAATTCTTCTTCCAGAATTTCTTCCACCGAAGCCGGAGCAAACAGCGGGCGGCGCTGCACCCAGGCGGTCCACACCAGCGCATACAGGGTGACCAGGCCAAACATCACCCCAAACGGGCGATACACGTCCATGCGTTCGATGCCGGGTGGGGCGATATGCCACAGCGCCAGCAGCACGCCAGCTGACGACACGATTTGCGGCAGCGGAAACCACGGCGAGCGATAAGCGCGCGGCAGGTCCGGGCGGCGGATGCGCAGCATCACCACCGACAGCGTCACCAGCAAATACGCCACGCCCCAGGCGCACACCGCCGCCAGCACCAGCAGCAGAATCTTGTCCAGATTGCCCTGGATCAGCCAGATATGGACACACGGAATCAGCATGGCCACCACAATGCCCACCACCGGGGTGTTAAAGCGCGGATGCCGGTAGGCAAACACCTTGGGCAGCGCGCCATCCAGCGCCATGCCGTAAAAAATGCGCGGCAGGCCGGCCATCAGCGTATTGATGGTGGCGGCACCGGCAAACAGAAAGGCAATGCCCAGCCAGATACGCCCCGCCGGGCCCATGATCTGCTCGGCAAACAGCGGAATGGCGTTCGGGGTTTCCAGCAGATGCACCGTGCCTTCCGGGTTCACGGCCTTGTTTTCCACCTGACGGGCAATGGCCGCGCCGTAACACAGCATGCACACGGTAACCATCACCAGGCCCAGCTGCATGGCGCGCGGGATATTGCGCGAGGCGTGCTTGAGCTCGGGTGCCAGCGGGGTGACAAACTCCAGCCCGAGAAACATGAAAATCGCCATGCCCACCAGCGATAGCACCGCGCCCCAGTCGGTGCCGATTTGCGAGGCACCAAAAAAGCCGTCCAGCGATACTGCCGGAGCCTGAATCAGGCCAATCACGCCAAACAGGGTGAGGGTGATCCACATGCCGCTGGTCAGCACCACCTCGGCCTTGCTGAAAAACTGCACGCCAAAAATGTTCAGCACGCCAAAACACAGCACAAAGCCCACGCCAACGGCCCAGGTCAGGTTGTGGTCTTCCAGCATGGAATGAAATTCCGGGAAGTTCACCGTGGCCATCACCCCGCTGAGAATCACCTCGGCGGTGCCGGCAAACACATGCACCAGCGCATAGGCCGACAAAGTCCCGGCAATCGCCAGCACGCGGCCCGGCCCGCAGGAAATATAGTCATACACCGAACCCGAGGTGGGCAGCACCGACGCCGCTTCGGCAAAGGTGCTGGCCTGAGCCAGGATGATCACAAAGGCAATCAGCATGGCCAGCACAAAGGTGCCGCCGCCCACGCCAAAGCCGGTGGTGACGGTCAAAATCACCGGGCTGGCCATCACCAGGCCGACCGCCGTGGCCAGCGCTGTCGGAAACCCCACCACACCGTTGGCCAGGTGGGTATCAAGCTTGTCTTGCAGGGACATTGCACGCTCCTTGTCTGGCCGGGCGTGTCGCCCGGCCAGCAAAAACAACCGCTAACCGGGAAGTCAGGCCTGGCTGAAGCCGGCCTTCAGCGCCGAAACCATCACATCGGCGTGGTGAGGCTCCAGCACCAGTGGCGGCGACAGGATGATCTTGGTCCCCACCGGACGCACAATGGCACCGTGCTCACGGGCGATTTCCGCCACGCGGTTGGCGTAGCCATGGGTCGGGTCGATCGGTGTGCGGGTGGTTTTGTCTTCCACCAGATCCAGCGCAATCATCAGCCCCTTGCCGCGCACCTCGCCCACGGCGGCGAATTGCTCGACAAACGGCTGCAACTGGGCCATCAGATAATCACCCATGCGCGCAGCGTTGGCCGGCAGATTTTCTTCCTGAACAATCTTCAGGTTGGCCAGCGCGGCGGCGCAGGCCACCGGGTGGCCGGAGTAGGTGTAGCCGTGAAAAATCGCCCCGGAAAAATCCTGGTTGGCGTCAAACGCCTGAAAAATCCGGTCGTTGAACACCGTGGCCCCCAGCGGCACATAGCCGGAGGAAATCCCCTTGGCCAGACACATGATGTCCGGCTTCACCCCCCACAGCCGGCTGCCGAACATGCAGCCCGAGCGGCCAAAGCCGGTAACGATTTCGTCGGCAATCAGCAGCACGCCGTACTTGTCGCACACCTGGCGGATCAGCGGCCAGTAGCTGGCTGGCGGCACAATCACCCCGCCGGCACCCTGAATCGGCTCGGCGATGAAAGCAGCAACCGTGTCCGGGCCCTGGAACAGGATTTCCCGCTCCAGCAGATTGGCGCAGATCTGTGCCAGTTCTTCCGGGTCTTCGGTAAACGGATTGCGGTAGGTCCACGGCGTTTCCACGTGGTAGCAGCCCGGCAGCAGGGGCTCGTAGCTGCGGCGGAACACCGTGTTGCCATTCACCGACGCGCCGCCAAAGTGGGTGCCGTGATAGCCCTGCTTGAGCGAAATGAACTTGGTGCGATCCGCCTGGCCGACCACTTTCCAGTATTGGCGGGCGATGCGCAGTGCGGTTTCCACCGCATCCGAACCGCCCGAGCTGTAAAACACCCGGCGCATGTCTTCCGGTGCCAGAAAATCCATCAGCACATTGGACAGCTCTTCGGCGCGCGGGTGGGTCAGGCCGTCAAACAGCTGGAAATACTCCAGCTCGTCCAGCTGCTTGACGATGGCAGCCTTCACCTCGGGGCGGTTGTGGCCCACGTTGACGTTCCACAGCCCGGCCACGCCATCCACCAGCTGGCGGCCCTGGTCGTCGAACACATAACATCCGTCGCCCCGGACAATCCGGATGGGCTCGCGCACCTTCATTTCATTCGGGTGCAGCATCGGGTGCCAGAATTGATAAGCCTGTTCGCGCATCTACGCTCTCCTTCGGGTCGGCATTCCACACAAGCCGGGCCGTCATGACCCGGTAACGCACACAGTGTAGGAAGGCACCCAAAGACGGCGTTATCGAAAACTGGCAAGAATGGCAGGGTTCCACCTCCAGCGCCCGTGGGGCGGACACCGCACAACCCGCAGGCCGGATGGGGCGTGGTGGTGCGCTTAATTCACCCGCCGCAAGGTGCGCGATGGCAGCTCGCCAAACAGTTTTTTATAGTCGAGGGAAAACTGTGACAAATGCCAGAACCCCCAGCGCGCGGCGGCATCGCCAATGGTCAGCCGGCCATCGGTGCTGGTCAGCGTCTGGCGCACGCCGTTTAAGCGCACTACTTTCAGGTAGGCCGCCGGGCTCATGCCCACCACGTGTTCAAAACAGTCGTGCAGGGTGCGCCGCGAGGTGTGGGTTTGTGCACATAAATCGAGCACGGTCAGCGGCGTGTCCGGATGGGCGAGCATATAGTCACGCGCCAGGCGAACCACCCGCCGTGCCTTGGCGGGCGAGACAATGGTTTCTGCCGTCAGCGCGGCGTGGATGAACGCATCAACCAGTCCCAGCAGCTCGCAGCCCAATTGCTGGCGGGCGGCGTCCAGCGCCAGCTGAGGGGGTTGCTGCATCAGCGTGAAAAGCGCCGTGCCCAGCTGCTGGCGCAGCCGGGCGGCCAGCACCGGGTGATGAATCAGCGGCGTGGCCAGCCGTTCCAGTGCGTCCACCGGGTCGTGGTCAAACTCGCCATCGTGCAGCGCCGGGCACTGCGCCAGCGGAATGCTCAGGCCCAGCAGGGTGCTGTGGCGCGGCGTGCGCATCTCCAGGGTGTGGCGGCGGGTCAGGCAGCTGACCCGGTGCGCGGCAAGCCCCGCCGTTCAGGGCGAGGAAGGACGGCAAGGACGGCGTAGCCGTCCTTGCCGTCGATGGGGGTGGGTTGTATAAAATACCCAGTATGCAACGCCTTCAAGCCTACAAATACGAACTGATGCCGACCGGCGAACAGCAGCGCGACATGCGCCGCTTTGCTGGCTCGTGCCGTTTCGTGTTCAACAAGGCGCTGGCGTTGCAGAAGGCGCGCTACGAGCGTGCAGAGAAGAAACTGGGCTATGCGGGCCTGTGCAAGCTGCTCACCGAGTGGCGCAACAGCGCGGAGACAGCATGGCTGGCGGATGCGCCGGTTCATCCGCTGCAACAAACGCTCAAGGACCTGGAGCGCGCTTACGCCAACTTCTTCGCCAGGCGGGCCGACTTCCCGCGTTTCAAGAAAAAGGGCCAGTCCGACAGCTTCCGTTATCCAGACCCGAAACAGATCAAGCTCGACCAGGCCAATGCCCGAATCTTCCTGCCCAAGCTCGGCTGGCTGCGCTACCGCAACAGCCGGGAAGTGTTGGGTGCGGTGAAGAACGTCACCGTGAGCCAGTCTTGCGGCAAATGGTTCGTGTCGATCCAGACCGAACGCGAGGTCGAGCAGCCAATTCCAAAGGGCGGTACAGTCGGCATCGACATGGGTATTGCACGGTTCGCCACGCTCTCGGATGGCACGTTCCATGCCCCGCTCAACAGCTTCAAGCGACACGAAGCCCGCTTGCGCAAAGCGCAGCAGGCCATGAGCCGCAAGACCAAATTCAGCAGCAACTGGAAAAAGGCGAAAGCCCGCGTCCAGCGCATCCATTCCCGCATCGGCAACGCCCGCCGCGATTATCTGCACAAAGCCACAACCACGATCAGCCAAAACCACGCGATGGTGTGTCTTGAGGACTTGCAGGTGAGGAACATGTCCAAATCGTCGGCAGGCAGCCCCGAAACACCGGGCAAGAACGTTCGGGCCAAGTCCGGCCTGAACAAGTCCATCCTCGATCAAGGCTGGTTCGAATTCCGTCGCCAACTGGACTACAAGCTGGCGTGGAACGGTGGGCATCTCATCGCCGTGCCGGCGCAGAACACCAGCCGCACCTGTCCGTGCTGCGGCCATGTGTCGGCGGACAACCGCCAGACGCAAGCCCGGTTCCAGTGTGTTGAGTGCGGTTTTAAGGAAAACGCCGATGTGGTCGGCGCGATCAACATCCTGTCTTGCGGGATGCAACGATTGCGAGACGAAGGGCAGGACACGGCGGACGCTTCCGCCGGGCGGGAAACCGTAGCCCGGATCGCCTGTGAAGTGAGCGGTGCAGTCATGCCGCCAGCAGCAGGAACCCACCGAAGCGACTTATGCCGGCTCGATGCCGGGATGAGCGCTGTAGGAATCCCCCGACTTTAGGCCGGGGGAGGATGTCAAATGCTCAAACCCGGCTGCCACCCCCTGCCAGCGTGCGGCATCGGACAGTGCGGCAAACACCCCCACCGACAGCGTGCCAGGCCGGCCAGCCCCATGCTGGAACACCGCCTGTGACAGGCTTTCTTCAAAAATCTGGATATCGCCAATCCAGGCTTCGCTGATTGCCCCATGAAAACAGCCAGGGGAAAGTTGATCATAGCTTTGCTCCCAGGCCGTCAGCAGGCGCATATGCTGGTGCAGATCGTCAGAATGGGTGGCGGTTTTGACCCGCCACGGCAGTGGCGCGGGCGCAGCGGGGCCGAACGGGGCGGCAGGCAATCCTTGCATGATGGTTTCCTCGAGATGACACAGCGGTCGATGGGCTCTCGTCAAGCCATCTGGCGATGGTGCGCCGCCCTCACAAGAGAAAAGCCCACTCTCGAAAAAAACAAGCAAACCCTGGGCCTGGCCCGTCCATCTGGCCAACCGCCGTTCTAGCGCACAAACAGGAAAGCACTGTCAGGCACGGTCAAATCACGCACCGGCTCCGAGTAAATGAATGGCCCTTTGGGCTCATGCGGCGCGGCGGGTGGGCGCAAGCGGGCGATGCTGGCCTGTTGCGTCGGGCTCAGGCTGGCGCGCAGCCGGGCAAAGGCCATGGCGTAGCGGTAGGACAGGCGGCCATCCAGCTCGCCATAGCGTTTCGACGCCGCTTGCACCTTGGCCGGGTCGGCGGCCTCGCCGCGCAGCAGCTGGCGCAGTTCGCCGGCAATGCTGCGGCGCAGCTGCACGATCTCGGCCAGATCGGCGCGCTGGGCGGCCAGCACGTCGGTGAACAGCTGGCGCTGGCCGGGGTCGAGCAGCGCCAGCAGCGCCGCGCCGCTGTCGCCGGTCAGCGCGGTGCTGATGGCGTAGTCGGGCCGACCCATGGCCGGTGCGGTTTTCATGCCGAAGCCGCCAAAATACATGCCGTGGCGTTCCGGGCAAAAATACACGTCAGCCTCCAGCGAGCCGCCTTGCCAGGAAAACATCTCGCTGGCCAGGGTCATCACCACCACATGCACGCCGTGCGGCATCTGGCGTTTGTCGATCGGCTCGGGTCCGTTGGGCCAGCTGCGCGAATCGGCAAATTTCAGCTGCGCCAGCGCCTGGCGCTGGGCCGGGCTCAGGCTGCGCAACACATGGGCCATCACCTTGGCGCGCTGATAGGCCAGCTGGCCGTCCAGCGCGTACAGGCGGGCGGAATGCTGCATCACCGCCGACTGCGACAAGGTTTTGCGCCCTTCCAGTTGCTGGCGGAACGCCTGAATCAGCGGCAGGCGCAGTTCGGCAAACCGGCGGATATCGGCTTGCTGCAGGCGGGCCAGGTCGATCAGCAGTCCGCGTTGTTCCGGGGTGAGAATGGCCAGCATGGCGTGGGCAATCCGGGTGAGAAACGCCCCCTGATGGCCGCCGCCCGCGCTGTCGGTGTCGCGCATGAACTGAAAGCCAAAATAATCCGACACCTTGCCCGGCGGCAAAAAGGTGTCGGTGGCAAAGTCTCCGGTCAGAAACGCCAGCCCGCTGAAGGCAATGGTGTGCAGTTGCGCCTGGTCGGACAGCGCCTGCTCCAGCGAGTAGCGCTGACCCGCCGGCCCCGGCCCGGGTGGTGGCGGGCGTTGTCCGCCATCACGCGGCGGCGGCGGGGGAAAGGGCGGGTTTTGCGCCAGGCTGGGAGAGATGGCCAGCAGGGTGGCAAGCAGCAGGGGGAGCGTCAGGAAGCGGCGGGTTGGGAAGCAGCGCATGGCGCGGGCCTTTTCAGCGTGTTGGCAAATGACTCAGCCCTTGTTGCCGGCGAGTGGACTGGCGGAAGGTGACTGGACTTATCGACGCAATGGCATGGCGGTTGATGGGCTCGGCATGGGGCGCTGTGCTACCCGCCTGGCGGCCACGTCCGCGCGCCCACGCTGCGAAAAAAATCCTCCAGCGTGCGCCCGGCTTGCGGGGTGAAGGTGTCGGCCAGCGGTGTGCAGGCCAGGATGCGGTCGATGCGGAAATGGCGAAATTCGTCGCGCGCCTCGCACCAGGCCGCCAGTGTCCAGCTCACCCCCCAGAAAAACAGCCCCAGCGGATGCACCCGCCGCCGGCTGAGTTCGCCATCGGCGCGGCAATAATCCAGCTCGATACATTGGCGGGCGGCAATGGCTTGGCGCAGCGGCGTCAGACGCGCTACCGGGTAGTCATGCAAATCAGGCACAAACAGCCGCGCCGCCGGCGCGCGCGCGGCACTGGGCGGCAACACCGCGTCGATCTTGGCCAGGGCATTGCTTGCCAGCTGGCCCAGGGCAGGGTCGCCCCAACTGCCCACCATGGCGGCACCCAGGCGCAATGCCGCCAGTTCGTCGGCGTTGAACATCAGCGGTGGCAGATGGTAATGCCGCGCCAGCCGATAGCCGACGCCGGCCTCACCTTCAATGGGCACGCCGCTGGCCATCAGGTCGCGCACATCGCGGTACACCGTGCGTTCGGACACTTCCAGCCACTGCGCCAGCTGGGCGGCGGTCACGCAGCGTCGTCCACGCAGCGATTCAATCAGCCGGTACAGCCGGTCAGCGCGGCGCATGGGTATCTTCCTGTGCCAGCCATCCTGGTTGGATATCGTGATTGTTGTTCATCGACAAGAGTATGGCAGAACACCCGCCACGCGGGCTTATGCTGCTGCCCTGTCCTGGCGGACAAGCCTCAGGCGATTTGGGAATGGCCCAATGTCACAAGACCACATGCCGCTGTTACGGCTGCGTGCTGCGCTGCTGCTTGATGCCCCAGGCATTGTCCAGCCGCTGGCGGGCTGCGCCGAGTTCGGCCAGGGCGTCGCGCTCGCTGGCTTCGGCGCTGGCTTGTTCGGCCTGGGCACGCTCCATCAGGATTTGCGCGTCGCGCAGGCGCATGTCGGCCTGCTCGCGCGCCTGGCGGGCCAGTTGGGCGCTCTGGGTGGCTTTGTCGGCAAAGCCGCTGGCGCGGTGGTAGTTCATCTGGGCGGCAAGCAGGTCGTCGTCGATGGTCTGGGCACTGGCGGCACCAGCCAGCAGGGTGGCGCTGAGCAGCAGCATACGCAGGGAAGCGGACATTGGGTCATCCTTGGCGGGGTGGCAATCGGGCGATGATAGCGCAAGCGGCACCCCATTGCCGGGGCCAAGCGTTTATCATCACAGAATTGTATCCAGCAGGCAGGGCGCGCAATGGCGGACAAGACAGAACTGGGCTGCGGCCTGATGGTGTGGCAGGGCAACCGGCTGGAAGACCTGCGCGACCTGCTGCTGGGCTGGCTGGCGCGCCAGCCGCTGGCCCCGCTGGAAAACGATGTGTTTCTGGTACAAAGCCAGGGCATGGGCCAGTGGCTGAAGCTGGCGCTGGCCGGAGAATCCGGGGTCAGCGCAGCGGTGAGCATGCAGCTGCCAGCGCAGTTTCTCTGGCGCGCCTACCGCCGGGTGCTGGGCGAGGCCGCCGTGCCGGAGCGCTCGGCGCTGGACCGGGAGGCATTGATCTGGCGCATCTTGCGGCTGCTGCCCACCCTGCAGGATCAGCCGGTATTTGCCCCGTTGCAGCATTTTTTGCGCGACGATGGCGACGGGCGCAAGCGCTACCAGCTGGCGGGCAAGCTGGCCGAGCTGTTCGACCAATACCAGGTGTACCGCGCCGACTGGCTGCTGGACTGGCAGGCCGGCGCAGACCAGCTGCGCCTGGCCCCGGATACCGCGACCAGCCGGGCGATTCCCACCGATCAGCATTGGCAGCCAGCCTTGTGGCGCGCCGTGCTGGCGGATATTGCCGCACAGGGCGGCAACCCGGCAGGCCGCGCCAGCATTCACCGCCAGTTTATCGATGCCCTGGCGGGCCTGACCGCCAGGCCCGCCGGCCTGCCGCGCCGGGTGGTGGTATTTGGTATTTCGTCGCTGCCGCAGCAGGTGATTGAAGCGCTGGCGGCGCTGGGTCAGCATAGTCAGGTGGTGCTGGTGGCGCATAATCCCTGCCAGCATTACTGGGGCGACCTGGCCGACCGCCAGGCGGTGGCGCGCCGGCTGGCGCGACGCAGCCCACAGGCGCGCTTGCCAGCGCTGGACAGCCTGCACGCCGACAATCAGCCGCTGCTGGCGGCCTGGGGCCGGCATGGGCGGGATTTTTTGGGTTTGCTGGATCGCTACGACCAGCCGGAGGACGAGCAGGCCGCGCTGGCCGGCGTGGCCGAGCGGATCGACCTGTTCATCCCGCCCAGCGCCGACACCCTGCTGGGCCAGCTGCAGCATGGCATGTTCGACCTCACCCCGCCGCCGGCCACCCCGGCAGAGCGCCAGCCGGTGGCGGCAGAGGATCTGTCGGTGCGTTTTCATCTGGCGCACAGCCGCCAGCGCGAAGTGGAAATCCTCCACGACCAGCTTCTGGCCTACTGCGAAGCCGCCCAGGCTGCCGGCACGCCGCTGGCCCCGCGTGACATGGTGGTGATGGTGCCCGATGTAGCAGCGTATGCGCCGCATGTGCGCGCGGTGTTTGGCCGGATTCCGCCCGGCGACCCGCGCCATCTGCCGTTTACCCTGGCCGACCGCAGCGCGCGCGACAGCGCGCCGCTGCTGCGCGCGCTGGACACGCTGCTGGCCAGCCCGCACACCCGGTTTACCGTCAGCGAGGTATTCGACCTGCTCGACGCGCCCGCCCTGGCACGGCGCTTTGACCTGCCGGCAGAGACGCTGCCGCGTTTGCGCCAGTGGGCGGAACAGTCGGGCATTCGCTGGGGGCTGGACGCCGGGCAGCGCGCCCGGCTGGCCCTGCCCGACGGCTTGCAGCAAAACAGCTGGCAATTTGGCCTGGAGCGCCTGCTGCTGGGCTACGCGGTGGGCGATGGCGACGCCTGGCAGCAGCGCATTCAGCCCTGCGACGAGGCCGCCGGCCTGGAAGTGGCCGCGCTGGGGCCATTGGCCCAGCTGATTGACCGCCTGCGCCACTGGGCCGGGGTATTGACCGAACCGGCCAGCCCGCGCCACTGGGGCGAGCGGCTGCGCCAGCTGCTGGCCGATTTTTTACTGCCGGTGGACGATCAGGAGCGGCGGATTCTGCTGCGGCTGGACAGCGCGCTGGCCAGCTGGCTGGAAGCCTGCGCCGACGCCGGGCTGGACGATGCGCTGCCACTGGCGGTGGTGCGTGAAGCCTGGCTGGGTGGGCTGGACGACGCCGCGCCATCGCAGCATTTTCTGGCGGGCGCGGTGAATGTGTGTACGCTGATGCCGATGCGGGCGATTCCGTTTCGGGTGGTGTGCCTGCTGGGCATGAACGACGGCGACTATCCACGCCGCCAGCCGCCCAGCGACTTTGACCTGATGGCCCAGCCCGGCCATGCCCGCCCCGGCGACCGCGCCCGCCGCGACGACGACCGCTATCTGCTGCTGGAGGCCCTGCTGTCGGCCCGCGAACGGCTGTATGTCAGCTGGGTGGGGCGCAACGCCCGCGACAACAGCCCGCAACCCCCATCGGTGCTGATTGGCCAGTTGCGCGATGTGCTGGCCGCCGGCTGGCGGCTGGCCGGAGACGACCCACAGCAGGCCGACAGCGGCACGCGGCTGCTGGCGGCGCTGACCTGCGAACACCCGCTGCAACCGTTCAGCCCGCGCTACTTTGCCGCGCCGCCTGCCGCCGGGCTGTTTACCTACGCCCACGAATGGCGCGCCGCCCACCACGCGCCCGCTCCGGCTGAAGCGACACTGCCCGCCCTGCTGTCCCCCAGCCCCGCCACCCTGAGCCTGGCTGACCTGACCCGCTTTTTGCGCCGGCCTGTGGCGCACTTTTTTGCCCGCCGGCTGCGTGTGCAGTTTGATGCCGGCGACGACAGCCTGCTCGAACACGAACCCTTTACCCTGAACGGTCTGGACAGCTATGCGCTGCGTGAGCGTTTGCTGCACGCCTTGCGCCGGGGCACGCGCGACGGGCAGGACCTGGCCGGGACGCTGGCGGCAGAGGCCGGGCGCTGGCAGCGCGAAGGGCTGATGCCCTTGCAGGCCGGGGCCACGCTGTTTGACGGGCTGGCCGCGCAGGTGGCGCCGCTGTGGCTGCGCTGGCAAGCCTTGCGCGCGCGCTGGCCGCAGGCCCTGCCGCCCGCAGAAGTGACGCTGCCGCTGGCGGGCAGTGTGCAACTGGAAGACTGGGTAGGCGAACGCTACGCCACGCCGTCTGGCGAACACACCATCCGCCTGCTGGCGCTGCCGCATCCCTTGCACCACAGCCAGGGCTGGCGGCTGGAGCGCTTGCTCGCCCCGTGGCTGACCCATCTGGCCCTGAACGCCAGCGGCCAGCCAACCGCCAGCTGGATTCTGGCCAGCGATGACGACGGCGACGGGCTGCACTGGCCCGCCTGGCCGGTGGCCGAGGCCCAGGCGCGGCTGGATCACATCAGCCTGGCGTGGCAGGCCGGGCTGGCCGGGCCGCTGCCGCTGGCGTGCAAAACCCTGCTGGCTTATCTGCAACATCTGGCGCGCCAGACCGACCGCGACGGCGAAGTGAACGACGATGCCGCCTGGCAGCACGCCAGCCAGGTGTTTGCCGGCAGCTGGCAACTGCCCGGCGAAGTGGACGGCGACCCGTGCCTGGCGCGGGCGTTTCCGGACTGGCCGGCCTTCAGCCAGGCCCGCACCGACGCCGGCACCTGGGCCGAACAGCTTTACCTCCCGCTGTTGCGGGCCACCCTGTTGCCGCCGGAGGCCGCATGAGCCAGCCACTTGACCCGTTGACCCTGCCGCTGACCGGCAGCTGGCTGATTGAAGCCAGCGCCGGCACCGGCAAAACCTATACCCTGGCGGCGCTGTACGTGCGCCTGGTGCTGGGCCACGACCCCGACGCCAACCCGGCGCAACGCCTGCCACCGTTGTCGCCCGGCCAGATTCTGGTGATGACCTTCACCGAGGCCGCCGCCAGCGAGCTGCGCGAACGCATCCGCCTGCGCCTGACCGGGCTGGCCGACTGGCTGCGCCGCGACGCACCGGTGGACGAGGCCGATGTATTCAGCCAGGGCCTGCTGGCCAGCCTGGATGCCGATGGCGGCCTGGGCCGCGAGCAGGCGGCCATCCGCCTGGCGCTGGCGGCGGATTTGCTCGACGACGCGGCGATTTCCACCATCCACAGCTGGTGCCTGCGTATGCTGCGCGAACACGCGCTGTACAGCGGCAATCTGTTTGACGAAACCCTGGACCAGGACGACGGCCAGCGCTACCACGAAGCAGTGCGCGACTACTGGCGCACCTTTGTGTATCCCTTGTCCGATGCCCAGTTTGCCCTGCTGGCCAGCCACTGGCCGACGCCGGACGCCTTGGCCAACACCCTGCGCCCGCTGCTGGGTGCGCTGCCGCCGTCCGACTGGCGCGGCCCGCAGGCGCTGGGCCAGGCGCTGACCCGCATTGCCCGCCAACTGGCCGAACTGAAGCAGTCCTGGCCGCGCCAGCGGGTGGACGAGCTGCGCCAGCTGCTTGCCGGCTGGCAGGCAGACAAACGCTATAACGGCACCCGCCTGCGCAGCGGTACGGTAAGCAAGCTGCTCGACGCGCTGGAGGCCTGGGCCAGCACGCCGACACAACACGATCTGGACGCCAGCCTGGATTGGAGCCGGCTGTCGCCCGCCTTTCTGGCCGAAATCTGGAAAAAAACTGAGCTGCCGCCTGTGGTGCCGGCACTGGAGGCGCTGGCGGCCCTGCCCGCCCAGCTGGAGGCCATCGTGCCGTTTGCCCATGGCGTGCTGGTCCATGCCGGCCAGTGGGTAGGCGACAACCTGGCCCGGCACAAGCGCCGTGAAGCGGTGATGGACTTTGACGACCTGCTCACCCGGCTGGATGCCGCCCTGCACGGCCCGGATGGCGAGCGGCTGGCCAGTGCCATCCGCCGGCAGTTTCCGGCGGCGCTGGTGGACGAATTCCAGGACACCGACCCGCTGCAATACCGCATGCTCAACACCCTGTACCCGGTGGCCCAGCCGCTGCCTGGCACCCTGCTGGCGATGATCGGCGACCCGAAACAGGCGATTTACGCCTTTCGCGGTGGCGATATCTTTACCTACCTGAACGCCCGCCGCGCCACGGCGGGCCGCCATGTCAGCCTGGGCAGCAATTTCCGTTCGACCACAGCCATGGTGGCGCAGGTCAACCAGCTGTTTGCCTTTGCCGAACAGCAGCATGCCGCCGGGGCGTTTGCCTTTGCCGATGAAACTGGCGAGCGCCTGCTGCCCTTCGAGCCGGTGCGCGCCGCAGGCCGCAGCGAGGTGTTGCTGCATCGCGGCCAGCCGCTGGCGGCGCTGAATGTCTGGCTGGATACCACCGCACAGGGGGTGGGCAGCTACCGCGAGCACATGGCCGAGCGCTGCGCCGACAGTCTGGTGGCGCTGCTGGCCGGTGGCCAGGCCGGCGACACCGGCTTTGCCCACGCCGATGGCCGTTTTGCCGCGCTGTGTCCGGCGGATATCGCCATTCTGGTACGCGATGGCAGCGAGGCGCGCAGCGTGCGTCAGGCGCTGGCCCGGCGCGGCGTGCGCACGGTGTATTTGTCCGACCGCGATTCGGTGTACGCCAGCCGCGAAGCCCAGGACCTGCTGCACTGGCTGCGCGCCTGCGCTGAACCCACCCAGGAGCGCCTGCTGCGCACGGCGCTGGCCACCGCCACGCTGGATTTGCCCTACGCCCGGCTGGATGCGCTCAACGACGCGCACACCCGCGACTGGGATGCCGAAGTGGAGCGCTTTGTCCGGCTGCATGGCTGCTGGCAGCGCGAAGGCATCCTGCCCATGCTGCGCCAGCTGTTGCAGCTGTTTGACCTGCCGGCCCGCTGCCTGACGCGCGAAGGCGGCGAACGCACGCTGACCAACCTGCTGCACCTGGCCGAGCTGCTGCATGCCGCCGCCGAGCAGCTGGACGGCGAACAGGCGTTGATTCGGCATCTGGCCGAGCAGATGGCCCAGCCCGAGCGTGGCGGCGACGAGCGCATGGTGCGGCTGGAAAGCGACGCTGGTCTGGTGCGGGTGGTGACCATCCACAAATCCAAGGGGCTGGAATACCCGCTGGTGTGCCTGCCGTTTGCCGCCAGCTACAAGCCGGTGGATGGCAGCCGGCTGACCGCCTACCGCTACCACGACCCACAACCGCCGTATGCCGCCCGGCTGTCGCTGTTCAAACGCGACGACGAGCGCACCGCGCAAGACCGCGAACGCCTGCAGGAAGACCTGCGCCTGTTTTATGTGGCGGTCACCCGCGCCCGCCACGCGCTGTGGCTGGGCATTGCGCCGCTGCGTCGGGGCAATCATAAAAACAACACCCTGCATGAAAGCGCGCTGGGCTATCTGCTGACCGGCGGTGCCACGCTGGCCGACGCCGACCTGACTGACGCCTGCCTGCGCTGGCTGGATGCTGAACACGCCGGCCCGGCCCGGCTGGCGATCAACCCCGACCTGGGCCACAGCCCGGCGCGGCTGCCTGCCGACACCGACGCCACCGCCCTGGGCGAGGCCCGGACCTGCCAGCTGACCCCCACGCCGCCCTGGCGGATGAGCAGCTATAGCGCGCTGATTCTGCGTCTGGAGGGCAGCAGCGCGCCGCTGGCGGAATCCGGCCTGGATGAAGCCGCGCAGGAAATTGCCGAAGATATCCGGCCCAATCTGGCCACGCCGGCCAGTGCGGTGGGCGCGGCAAGGTTGGGCGATCTGCCCACCGGGCCGGCCAGCGGGGTATTTGTGCATGGCCTGCTGGAATGGATGGCGCAGGAAGGCTTTGCCACGCTGGCCGCCCAGCCGGCCCGCCTGCGCGACCGGGTGGCACGCGGCTGCGCCTTGCGCCAGTGGGAATCGCTGATCGAGCCTCTCTCCCGCCAGCTGGAAGCCTGGCTGCACACCCCGCTGGGCCTGCCCGGCCCAGCGGTGACCCTGGCGCAGCTTGAATGCTATCAACCCGAACTGGAGTTCTGGTTTGCCGCCCACCAGTTACCCCTGGCCCGGCTCGACCAGCAGGTGCAGCGCATGCTGCTGCCCGGACAGCCACGCCCCCAGCTGCGCACCGACCGGCTGAACGGCATGCTCAAGGGCTTTGTCGATCTGGTGCTGTGCCACGAAGGCCGCTATTACGTGGTGGACTATAAAACCAACTTTCTTGGGCCGCGCCTGGGCGACTATGGTGCTGACGCGCTCACTGCCCCGCTGGCCGAAGCGCGCTACGACCTGCAGGCAGCGCTTTACCTGCTGGCGCTGCATCGGCATTTGCGCGAACGCCTGCCCGATTACGACTGCGCCCGCCATCTGGGCGGCGCGGTGTATCTGTTCTTGCGCGGCTGGGATGGCGCAGGCCATGGCGTATGGCACGCCTGCCCCGACGCCGCACAGATTCACGCGCTGGATGCGCTGTTTGCCGGCCAGCCCCTGCCAGGAGCCAACCATGCTGACCTTTGACGCACTGTGGACTCTGCTCGACACTTGGGAAACCCACCGCTGGCTGCGCCCGCTGGATGGCCGCTTTGCCCGCTTTCTGGCCGAGCTCGATCCGCAGGCGGCACCGGAGCTGTTGCTGGCTGCCGCACTGGCCAGCCACCAGCTGGGCCGGGGCCATCCCTGTCTGGACCTGAGCACCCTGGCTGCCGGTGCAGCATTGGACCATGTGCTGGGCCTGCCGCCCGAGGGCGACAGCAGCCCGGCCCCCAGCCTGCCGCCGCTGTGGCCCTGGCCGGCGGCAGAGTCGCCGCTGCTGGCCGTGGTGGGGCGCGATGACGCCACCCGGCGCGAATCGCCGCTGGTGCGCGACGGCGAGCGGCTGTATCTGCGCCGCTATTGGCAATACGAGCAGGACGTGGCGCTGGCGCTGCACCAGCGTGCCCAGCCTGAACATGCCACGCTGCCGGTGTTGCCGGTGTTGCCGGACTGGTTGCAGCAGGGCCAGGCCGACGGCCAGTCTGCCGACTGGCAGCAACTGGCCTGCGCGCTGGCATTGCGCGGACGGCTGACGCTGATTACCGGCGGGCCAGGCACCGGCAAAACCACCACCGTGGTGCGCCTGCTGGCGCTGTTGCAAAGCCAGGCGCTGGCGGCGGGCCAACCTGCCCTGCGCATCCGTCTGGCCGCCCCCACCGGCAAGGCGGCGGCGCGGCTGAGTGAATCACTGGGGGGGGCCTGCCAGCGTCTGGCCGGTGTGGTCAGCCCCGAGGTGCTGGCCAGCATTCCGCCCAGCGTCAGCACCGTGCACCGCCTGCTGGGCAGCCGCCCGGACAGCCGGCGCTTTCGTCATCACCGCGATGCGCCGCTGCACGCCGACGTGGTGGTGATTGACGAAGCCTCGATGATTGATCTGGAAATGATGGCCGCCGTGCTCGACGCCCTGCCCGAGCCCGCCCGGCTGATTCTGCTGGGCGACAAGGACCAACTGGCATCGGTGGAAGCCGGTGCCGTGCTGGGCCAGCTGTGCGCCAACGCCGAGCAAGGCGGCTATTCCCCCGCCGCACTGGCCTGGCTCAATGCCGCCGACCGCCAGCAACACGACCTCAGCCGCTTTGCCGCCGATCCCGCCCGCCCGGCCCCGCCGCTGGCCGACTGCACGGTGATGCTGCGCCATTCCCACCGGTTTGATCAGCACAGCGGCATTGGCCAGCTGGCCCAGGCGGTGCGCGACAATCAGCCTGACCAGTTGAAACAGGTGTGGCAACGCCATCAGGATATCGAGCGCCTGGCGCTGTCTGGCGAGCATGATGCGCAGCTGGCCAGTTTTGTGCTGGCCGGCTACCGCCCGGTGCTCAGCGCCGTGCAACACGCGCTAGCGGCCAGCGCCAGCGACGACGACTGGCACAGCTGGGCCGCCGGCTGCCTGCAACGGTTTGCCCGGTTTCAGCTGCTCACCGCGCTGCGCCGTGGCCCATGGGGCGTGGAAGGGCTGAATCAACGGGTCAGCACCGTGCTGGCCGACGCCGGCTTGATCGACCCGCGCCGCGACTGGTACGTTGGCCGCCCGGTGATCCTCACCCGCAATGACCACGCGCTGGGGCTGATGAACGGCGACATCGGCCTGACCGTGGCCGACCGCCAGGGCCAGCTGCAGGTGATTTTTGCCCAGGCCGGCCAGGTACGCTGGATCTCGCCGCTGCGCCTGCCCGACGTGGACACGGTGTTTGCCATGACCGTGCATAAATCCCAGGGCTCGGAATTCGACCACGCCGCGCTGATCCTGCCCGACCACCCCGGCCCGCTGCTCACCCGCGAACTGGTGTACACCGCCATCACCCGCGCCAAAACCCGCTTCACCCTGCTGGAAGCCCAGGTGGGCCTGCTGGAGCTGGCAGCACAAACCGTCACCCGGCGCGAAAGCGGGCTGGGGGCGAGTTTGCTGGCGCTGGCCAACCGTGTGCCCGGATGACGAGTCAGCCTCACCTGGCCTAAACCAATGCCGGATGGCGCTGTTCGGCTGCCTGGCATATCCGGTGTACCCATCTGGCTTTTTTATTAGATCATCTGGTTATCTGGTTTGTTGAATCAATTCTTAAAAGGACTAAGGCGAGGCGCTTATAGTGGGGCTTCCTGCTTTCTGGATGCCTTGCGGCGCTTGCCATGTCCTTGCCTGTTTCCTCTGAAATTCCGCTGCCAGACGGCTCGGCGGAGGCTGCCTCAGCAGCGGGTCGGCCTGTGCGCATGCCTTTGCTGGCGGTGCTCGATCCGGCCTTGATGGCGCACTATGTGCCACGGGTGGCCGCCCCTATTCCGCCGGTGCCCACGCCACCCGCCTCCCCGGCGCGGCCTGGCCGGGCGCGGCGGGTGGTGGAAGAAGATCCATTGCTGCAGCGTTTCAACCAGCGCTTTATTGCCGCCGGGCACCCGGCCAACAGTTTGCAGCTCAATCGCAAGCAGCAGGTGGTGGCTACGTTTGACGAATGGCAACTCAGCAGCGTGTTTCAGCCGATTGTCGCGGCGCAGTCGCAGCAAGTGATTGGCCACAAGGCGCTGCTGCGGATCACCGGCCCGGCCGGGCACGCGGTGGCGGCACCGCTGCTGTTTGCGGTGGAGCGCGCGCCGACGCGCACCGTGCTGCTCGACCGTCTGTGCCGGGTGGTGCATAGCCTGAACTTTGTCCGGCGTGGGTTGGTGGGGGGGCCGCTGCATCTGAATGTGCATGCGCTGCATCTGCTCAATCTACCGGAGGGGCACGGTGAGTTTTTTGCCGAGGCCATTGCCGAGTTAGGCTTGTTGCCATCGCAGGTGACGCTGGAAATTGTCGATGAGGAAGAATGCGACCTGCTGCGTTTGCAGCGCTGCATCCAGAGCTACCGGCGCTTTGGCTTTCGCATTGCGCTGGACGATTTTGGCGTGTCCGAGCTGAGCCTGCCCCGGGTATGGCTGCTGGAGCCTGATGCGGTGAAGCTGCACGAGCGGCTGTTGCACCGGGCCCTGTCGATTCCGTGCGCGCGCGCCGCGCTGCCCCAGGCGGTGACCGTGCTGCATCAGGCGGGCTGTCAGGTGGTGGCCGAGGGGGTGGATTCTGCCCGCCACGCCGAGCTGGCCCGCGAAGCGGGTTGCGATGGCTTGCAGGGCAGTTGGGTGAGCAAGCTGCTGCCCGCTGCTTGCCGCTAACCGGCACAATGTCATCCTGCGTCCTCACAGCCCCAGCGACTGCCACATGGCGTCCACCCTGGTCTTCACTGCTGCGTCCATCACAATCGGTGTGCCCCATTCACGCTGGGTTTCCCCTGGCAGCTTGTTGGTGGCATCCAGCCCCATCTTGCCGCCCAGCCCGGATACCGGGCTGGCAAAGTCCAGATAATCAATCGGGGTGTTTTCCACCAGCATCGTGTCGCGCACCGGGTCCATGCGTGTGGTGATGGCCCAGATCACTTCGTTCCAGTCACGGGTGTTCACGTCGTCGTCTACCACCACAATAAACTTGGTGTACATGAACTGGCGCAAGAAGCTCCACACCCCCATCATCACCCGCTTGGCGTGGCCGGGGTATTGCTTTTTGATGCTGACCACTGCCATCCGATAGCTGCAACCCTCTGGTGGCAGGTAGAAATCGACGATTTCGGGAAACTGCTTTTGCAGGATGGGCACGAACACCTCGTTCAGCGCCACGCCCAGCACCGCCGGTTCGTCAATCGGCTTGCCGGTGTAGGTGCTGTGGTAAATCGCGTCGCGGCGGCGGGTGATGCGGTCGATGGTGAACACCGGAAACCAGTCCTGCTCGTTGTAATAGCCGGTGTGGTCGCCATACGGGCCTTCCAGCGCGGCCAGAAAGCCTTCCTGCTCTTTCAACGGCACGCCGTGTTCGCTGACTCCGGTAAAGCCTGGCTCGACCGGGGTGAGCCGGCCTTCCAGCACCAGCTCGGCGTAGGCCGGCACAGTCAGGTCGTTGCCAATGCAGTGGGCCAGCTCGGTGCGGCTGCCGCGCAGCAGGCCGGCAAACTGGTATTCCGACAGGGTGTCGGGCACTGGTGTGACCGCGCCCAGAATGGTGGCCGGGTCGCAGCCCAGTACCACCGAGACAGGAAACGGCTGGCCCGGATGGGCGCGCTTGTGCTCGCGAAAATCCAGCGCGCCGCCGCGATGCGCCAACCAGCGCATGATCACCTGATTGCGGCCAATCACCTGCTGGCGATAAATGCCCAGGTTCTGGCGCTTTTTGTGCGGGCCACGGGTGACGGTCAGCCCCCAGGTAATCAGCGGCGCCACATCGCCCGGCCAGCAGTGCTGCACCGGCAGCTGGCCCAGATCAACTTCGGTGCCTTCCAGTACCTGCTCCTGGCACGGTGCCTGGCGGATGGATTTGGGTGCCATGTTCAGCACATTCTTGAACACGGGCCATTTGTCCCACAGGTCACGCAGCCCCTTGGGTGGCTCCGGCTCCTTCAGATAGGACAATAACTGGCCAATTTCGCGCAGCGCCGATACCTCGCTGGCCCCCATGCCCAGTGCCACCCGGCGCGGCGTGCCAAACAGGTTGCCCAGCACGGGCATGTGGTGGCCTTGTGGTTGCTCAAACAGCAGCGCCGGCCCGCCAGCGCGCAGCACGCGGTCGCAGATTTCGGTCATTTCCAGTCGGGTGGACACCGGCACGCGGATGCGGCGCAGTTCGTGCTGGCTTTCCAGCTGGGCAATAAAGTCGCGCAGGTCGCGGTATTTCATGGGAGGGCTCGGCAAAAACGGCATCGGCGCAGTCTACCAGCCCCAACCCGGCCAAGACAGCGGGCCGAAATACCCCTGATTGGCGTGTGGATGCCACACTTGGGGCGAATTCTGACGCTTCGCCGGGTTTGTTTGAGTCAGATCAATAACCTGATGTGCGGTTTTCCGGTAGCATCCATGACCTAAGCATGGGGGTTGTTGACATGTTGCGGAAAAACACGCAACGGCATCTGCCAAGCCATGACAGGTTAACCCCAAACACATCGTTTGATATCGGGAACATCAGGAGAGAAAACCATGAAAAAAATCGCATTGGCACTGTGCGCAGGCGCTGCCCTCGCTTCTTCCGCCGCCATGGCCGCCCAGGGCGACATCCTTGCTCGCTTCCGCGTGATCAATGTCAATCCGGACGTCAAGACCACCGGCCTGCTGAATGCACCGCTGAGCGCCAGTGTTGACGACGACACCATCCCGGAACTCGACTTCACCTACATGATCACCAACAACATTGGTGCCGAACTGATTCTGGGCACCTCGCGTCACACCGTGACCGCCAATCGCGCTGCACTGGGTGGTGGCAATGGTTCCATCGGCAAGGTTAGCGTTCTGCCGCCGACCCTGACCCTGCAATACCACTTCAACCCGGAAGGCTCCGTCCGTCCGTACGTTGGCGCTGGCCTGAACTACACCCGCTTCTACCGCGCTGGCGGCCTGAGCACTGAAGTGGGCAGCGTGTCCATCAAGAAAAACAGCTTTGGTCCGGCCCTGCAAGTTGGCGTGGACATCCCGGTGACCAAGAGCGTGTTCCTGAACGTTGACCTGAAGAAAATCTGGATCGACACCAAGGCCACCGGCAGCAGCGGTGCCATCAACGGCGTGAGCCTGGGCAAGCTGGAAATCAACCCGCTGGTGTTCGGTGTTGGCGTTGGCATGAAGTTCTAAGAACCCCTGACGGGTTTGAGCGCTGCCCGCCAAGCGGGCAGCCAGCGAGTTTTTCTCGTGTAGCACCCTCGTTTGGGCGGCGTATCATGATTGATACGCCGTTTTTTTCGTTTGAGCCACCGGCAAAAGTGTCAGAATATCCGCTTTGCCCGGCTGCGTTCGCCCATGTCCCCGTCTGTTTCTTCCCCGCTTCCACTGTCGCGCATCGTGCTGTTTGGTGGCTTGATTGTCACCCTGGCGATGGGCGTGCGACATACCTTTGGCCTGTTTCTCTCGCCCGTATCCCAAGATCTGGGCTGGGGCCGGGAAGTGTTTGCCCTGGCAATTGCCGTGCAAAACCTGCTGTGGGGTGCATTTCAGCCGATTACCGGCATGCTGGCCGACCGCTGGGGCGGGCGGCGGGCGCTGCTGGGCGGTGCGCTGTGTTATGTGCTTGGCCTGGCCTTGATGGCGCTGTCCACCACGCCGGGGGCGATGCTGGGTTCTGCCGGGCTGCTGATTGGTCTGGCGCTGTCTGGCACTACATATAGCGTGGTGTACGGCGAAATTGGCCGCCATGTGGCGGCAGCGGATCGCAGCCGGGCCATGGGCATGGTGGGTGCTGCCGGCTCGCTGGGGCAGTTTCTGATGCTGCCGATTGGCCAAGGGCTGATAGATGGGCTGGGCTGGTCGCTAACCTTATTGGTATTTGCCGTGCTGGTGGCCGGCATTGTGCCCGCTGGCCTGGCGCTGACCCCGGCCTCGGCGCAGGCGGGTCACCAGCCCCCCCGCCAGTCGGCCCGCGCCGCGCTGCTGGAAGCCTTGAACGAACGCGGCTATCTGCTGCTGTGTTTCAGCTATCTGGTGTGTGGCTTTCAGGTGGTGTTCATCGGCATGCACCTGCCGTCGTATCTGGTGGATCAGGGGCTGGACGCCAAGGTGGGCACCACCTGTCTGGCCTTGATCGGGCTGTTCAATGTGTTTGGCACCTATCTGTTTGGCCAGTGGGGTGGGCGCTGGAGCAAGGCGCGGCTGCTGGCTGGCATTTATGTGTCGCGCAGCATCACCATCGTGGTGTTTTTACTGCTGCCGCTGTCGCCGGCCAGTGCGATGGTGTTTGCCTCAGTGATGGGCTTTTTATGGCTGTCCACCGTGCCGCTGACCAATGGCCTGGTGGCGCAGGTGTTTGGCGTGCACTACCTGGCCATGCTGGGTGGCTTTGCCTTTTTTGCCCACCAGATTGGCAGTTTTTTGGGGGTATGGCTGGGCGGGCGGATGTTTGACCTGACCGGCAGTTATCAGTTGATCTGGCTGGCCAGCATTGCCCTGGGGGTGCTGGCCGGGCTGGCGGCCTGGCCGATTCGGGAAACGCCGTTGGCCCGGCTGGCGACGCAGCCATGATGCCGCGCTGGGGCTGGGTCTTGCTGCTGCTGGTGCTGGCACTGGGCTTTGCCGGCTATTTGCGCCCAGGCATGGTGCTGCAGTTTGCCAGTCAGATCGGCCTGTGCTGAGCACGCGAGGGCGGCCAAACCGGCCCATTGGCGCGAACTTTCCCGGCCTGGCCGGGTCTGTTGCCCGCGATGGCGGGGTTTTCTGCCACAATACCGTTTTTGTCTGTTGTTGCCCGAATGTTGCGTGAACCTGGTTTTTCCCTGCGTCGGCGCGCCCAGGCCAGCCTGGCGGCTGGCGGCGTACTGGCCTATCCCACCGAATCCTGCTTTGGCCTGGGTTGCCATCCCGCTTCGGCGCATGGCCTGCGCCGGATTCTGGCGCTCAAGCGCCGGCCCATGCACAAGGGGATGATTGTGGTGGGGGCCAGCTGGGCACAACTGGCCCCCTATGTGGCCCCGCTGTCGCTGGCCGAACAGGCCCGGCTGGCCGACTACTGGCCCGGCCCGGTAACGCTGCTGCTGCCGGCATCGCGCCGGGTGCTGCCGTTATTACGCGGACGGCACCGCAAGCTGGCGGTGCGCATCAGCGCCCACCCGGACACCGTGCGGCTGTGCCAGCGGCTGGGCAGCGCGCTGGTGTCCACGTCGGCCAATCGCGCTGGCGCGCGCGCGCTGAAAAGCGCCCGCGCCTGCCAGCGCCAGTTTGGTGCCCGCGCGCTGACCGTGCCTGGCCGCATCGGCCAGCGCCGGCAGCCGTCAACCATTATCGATTTTGAAACCGGACGGGTGCTGCGCTAGGCTCCCGCCCGTTCTGCAAGGATTGTTACATCGTGGAAAACGGATCTTCCCTGTCTATGGTTTCGCTGATCATGCACGCCAGCTTGCCGGTGCAATTGATCATGGCCTTGCTGGTGGGCCTGTCGGTGGTGTCGTGGAGCTATATCGTCAGCAAAGTCCTCACCCTGCGCGCCGTCGGGCGCAGCACCGACGAATTTGAACGCACCTTCTGGAGCGGTGCCGACCTGAACAGCATGTATCAGCGGGTGTCGGCCAGTCAGACCAGCATGGGCATGGAAAAAATCTTTCAGGCGGGCTTTGGCGAGTTTCTCAAGTTGCGCCGCCAGTCCGGGGTGGAGTTGTCCGACTTGATGGACGGCACCCGCCGGGCGATGAAGGCCGCCGCCCAGCGCGAACTGGACGAACTGGACCGCCACACCGCATTTCTGGCCACGGTCGGCTCGGTCAGCCCGTATATCGGCCTGTTTGGCACGGTGTGGGGCATCATGCATGCCTTTATCGGCCTGGGCAACGCCGGCAGCGCCACGCTGTCCACCGTGGCACCGGGGATTGCCGAAGCGCTGATTGCCACCGCCATCGGCCTGTTTGCCGCCATTCCAGCTGTGGTGGCGTACAACCGCTTTGCCCACGACACCGACCGCTTTGCCACCCGCTTTGACACCTTTGGCGAAGAATTTTCCAATATCCTGCAACGCCAGGCGGCGCGCAGCAGCAACGGCTAAGCGCGAACGGGCTCCCCACATGCACATCGCCATCCTCACCTTCGACGGCTTCAACGAGCTGGATTCGTTCATTGCCCTGGGTATTCTCAACCGGGTGAAAAAACCCGGCTGGCGGGTGTCGATTGCCAGCCCGCAGGCGCAGGTGGAATCCATGAACGGGGTGACGGTCAGCGCGCAATGCTCGCTGGCCCAGGCGGCGCAGGCCGATGCGGTGCTGGTGGGCAGCGGCATGCTCACCCGTCAGGTGGTCAACGACGCCGCGCTGATGGCCAGCCTGACGCTGGATCCCACCCGCCAGCTGATTGGCGCGCAATGCTCCGGCACGCTGGTATTGGCCCGACTGGGCTTGCTGGCAGACGTGCCAGCGTGTACCGACCTGATTACCCAGCCCTGGGTGGAAGAAGCCGGCGTCAGCGTGTTGAACCAGGCTTTCTTTGCCCGGCAAAACCTGGCCACGGCTGGCGGCTGCCTGGCCTCCCCTTATCTGGCGGCCTGGGTGATTGCCCGGCTGGAAGGCCAGGCCGCCGCCGAAGCAGCGCTGCACTATGTGGCCCCGGTGGGAGAAAAAGACCGCTACGTGGCTGGGGTGATGGCGCAGATCGGGCCGTATCTGGTGGGGTGAATGCGCGCCGTGTCAGTGTATTTTAAAAAAAACCTGACCAGCACACTCGTTCAAGGTGGCAAGTGATTGTGTTGCCCGACCCCGCATGTGCTTCAATCCAATACCGCCAGTAGATCTCCCCGTCGGAATGTGGCCGACAGCTGTTGCAGGGAAATGGCCCGGTCACCGTAATTTTTCTTCAAGGCATCTGAAATTGCGTCAATGGCCTGCTGGTAGTACGCCTCTCGCAGGGCTTGGTAGCGTGCCAGCACATCAACAAAATTACGGTGCGTCAATTCATCCAGGGCGATACCAGACTCCTGTAATACATGTCTGCCAATGAGCATTGACAGATAGTGTGATGCATAAGGAATAAATTCAGCTGGATTGGGCCGCGATGGCCGTTTTCGCTCGTTTTCCACGTCACGAAAAATCAACACGGCCAGGACTGCCTGGGCACTATTGAGGCCGGTAAAAATATCGTTGTAGAGCTTGCCAAAATGCTCCCGGCGCAGGAACTTAGCCTGGTGAGGACGCTGACGCCAGATGGTCAACACGGCCTCAGCGACGATGGAGCTGGTAATGACATTGGACCCGCCTCCGCCCTCTTCACGTTGGCGTTTGTAGCTGTAGCCCAATTCCTGAATGCCAAGTTCCAGTGCCTTCTGGATTTCGTCATTGGAATGCAGGTCGCGCAAATCCACTGGATTTTGGCTATTGGTGGCGTAGGTGATATCGTTGACAAAGTCTTTATGGTTTTCGGCCAGTTGGTAGATGCGGATCATGACATAGGCCGACTCGCCCGCCCTGTCATCGCGCTGGCCGCTCAGGGTTTCCTGGATAGTCTTGCAAGTTTGCCCGCCATTGATGACCTGCATATTCTTCAATTGCACCTTGTAATCCGATTTCTGGAAGGCGTTATAGTCGAACTTATCGCAAACCACAGTAATGCCGTTATTGTAAAAATAGAAGTTTTCCGACTTTGCCGGATCAAGCAGTGTCGCGTGGATCGCCGTGTTCACCCGGTTGGTATGCAGGCCTAGGGACGCGCTGAAAAAATCAGCATTTCACCGAAGAAGACCGAAGCGGGCCGCATCGATTCGGCATGAGCGCTTTGGCGAGTAAAAAATGCCTGCTCACCGTCATTTTCGGTCAGTCTTCACCCTGTTGGGCGGCAAATTTCCTCATTTCCCCCTTTCAGGACGCACCTTGGGTGTTCAGCGCAAACAGTCGCCGCTTGACCGTCAACAGATTCGCCAACCCAAAAAGGGTGTGCAGCCGCGCCGTGTTCTTCGCCAGCCCACGGTAGGACACCTTCTTCATGCCGAAGAGGTTCTTGATGATCTTGAATGGATGTTCAACCTTGGCCCGGATCCTGGCCCTGGCCTGTTCGATCCGCTCCTGCAGTCGTCCGACCGGCGTATCCGGCAACGCCTTGCGCTTGCCCGCACGCATGGCAATTTCCCATTCAACCCGCCTGCCCCGGTTCTCTTCCCGCTTCTCAACCCCCTGGTAGCCTGCATCGCCAAAGGCAAGCCGCTCTTCGCCATGCAGCAAGGCATGCGCCTGGGTGACATCGTTGATGTTGGCTGACGTGGTGACCAGGGTATGCACGATGCCCGTTTCAGCATCCACCCCAATGTGCGCTTTCATGCCGAAGTACCACTGGTTGCCCTTTTTGGTCTGATGCATTTCAGGATCACGCTCACCGCTTCGATTTTTGGTCGAGGACGGCGCAGCAATGATGGTGGCGTCAACAACCGTGCCTTCCTTGAGGATCAGGCCCTTCGCGGCCAGTAGGGCGTTGATGGTCTCGAAGATGCGCTCGGTCAGCTGGTGCGTTTCCAGCAGGCGGCGGAACTTGAGCAGGGTGGTGGCGTCTGGTGCAGACTCCCGCGACAGGTCTATGCCAACAAATCCCCGGATGGCCTGGCTGTCATAGATGGCGTCTTCGATGCCTTCGTCTGAGAGTCCAAAGCATTGTTGGGCGATGTACATTCGCAGCATCCGCGCTACGCCAATCGGCGGTCGGCCCCGGCCTGTTCCTTTCGGGTAGAACGGCTCAATCTGCGCGACCAAGGCGGCCCATGGCGTGACTTTGTTGATTTCGTCAAGAAACCGGTCGCGCCGCGTGACCTTCTTCTTGGTTGTGTATTCCAGTTCGGAAAAGCTGGCTTGCTTTGTCATGTGACCATCCACGTTCAATGTACTGATGTTCGCAGATCAGGAGGCTTCGGGCCAGCTGTCGGGGAATAAATCAGTGCGTCCCTAGATAACGACGGATATTCCGCTCCAGCAACCGGTCGCCATGCTCATCGAACAGTCGCTGGATTTCATGGACAGACACGCGGCCTACCAGTACCCGCATGTAGTTCATATCTTCCACGATGGCCTGTCCGCTCAGCACCAGCGCCGCATCCACCTTTTTGCTGCGCTGGAGAATACCGACCAGTGCATCGTGGTTGAAGTGCACGAATTCCACCTTGTCGCCCCAATCCTTGTGGGCAGCATCGACCCAGCTCTGGGCAATATCATTCCAGCGCTGACCGTTGTTGCACAAGACCACCCGGACGCGTGGGATATAAGCATCGCGGATCAGCGAGCGGATTTCCTCGACGCGGGGAGCAATGCGCTCATTCAAGGTGAGTTTGCGCGACGGGTCAAACAGCACTTCTACCGTTTGCAGCGCTTTCTGGATACCGTTTTCCGGGAAATGGGCATTGCCCTCCAGGCTAGCCTTGTATTTGCCCTGAAAAATTGTCACGGTGAACTCACCATCATCAACATCACCAATGTGCAATCCATCCACACCAGCATCGTTACCCCCATCGGTCACCAGATCTGCCGCATCTTCCAGTGGAAGGTCCAGGCAGGTGGCCATGCACAACAGCACAAACGCGGCAGATTTTTGCTTGGGCTGGTCACCTGTCGGCAGCCAGTCAGGATGCTCGACCACAATGGCACCGATGCGCTGGTCAACAATGCTGGCGTTGATGTTCATGACCTTCTCCATATTCAATGATTGACGTGGCGCTATGTACTTTTTTTTCCGGTAATGGTGAGATTGATAGCGTTACGCATAGGTTGCCCCCCACTTTCCTTGGTAGCCAGGGAAGCACTGAAAAAATCGTCATTCCCGCGAAGGTGGGAATCCAGGGCGTTGATTTTGCTGGGTTTTGCTTTTGGCAAACACGATTTTTCTGAATCAATCAGCGTGCCCTTAGACATAGACGCCCATGGACCATACCTTACTTCCCAATACAAAACCGCCCAAAAATCTCGCCCAGCAAATCATCCGCTGTAAATTCCCCGGTAATGTCGCTCAGCGCCAGTTGCGCCAGGCGCAGGTGTTCGGCAAACAGCTCGCTGTGGGCGTAGTCCAGTTCGGCGGCGTCGAGCAGCGCGCGGGCGCGGCGCAGTGCATCCAGATGGCGTTCGCGGGCCAGAAACACGCCTTCGCCGTGGCCTTGCCAGCCCACTTGGGCCAGCAGCGCAGCGCGCAGGGCGTCAACGCCGGCCCCATGACGGGCGCTCAGGCGCAGTTCGGGGTCAGCTTGGGCGCTGACGGCCAGCGGGCCAGCGGGCTGGCCGCTCAGGTCAATCTTGTTGCGCACCACCAGCCGGGGCAAGCGCGCGGGCAGGCGGTCAAGAATGGCCTGGTCGGCGGCGGTCAAGCCGTGGCGATCATCCAGCAGCAACAAGGCCAGGTCGGCGCGTTCCACGGCTGCCCAGGTGCGGGCGATGCCGTGCTGCTCGACCACGTCGTCGGTGTCGCGCAGGCCGGCAGTGTCGATGAGGTGCAGCGGAATGCCGTCAATCAGGATTTGCTCGCGCACGGTGTCGCGGGTGGTGCCGGCAATGTCGGTGACGATGGCAATATCGTCGCCGGCCAGCGCGTTCATCAGGCTGGATTTGCCCACATTGGGCTGGCCGACCAGCACCACATGCATGCCCTCGCGCAGCAGTGCGCCCTGGCGGGCGCTGGCCAGCACGCCGTCCAGCGTGGCCTGAATGCCGTGCAACTGGCCTTGTGCATCGGCAGCGGCCAGGTAGTCCACGTCGTCTTCTTCGGGAAAATCCAGCGTGGCTTCGGTCAGCATGCGCAGGTGAATCAGTTGGTCTACCAGTGCGTGGATGCGCCGGGAGAATTCCCCTTTCAGCGACTTCAGCGCGCTGGCAGCGGCGGTTTCGCTGGCGGCGTCGATCAGATCAGCCACACTTTCTGCCTGGGCCAAATCCAGCTTGTGATTCAGAAACGCCCGGCGGGTAAACTCGCCCGGCTCGGCCAGGCGTGCGCCCAGGCTCAGGCAGTGGCGCAGCAGGCGCTGCATTACCACCGGGCCGCCGTGGCCTTGCAGTTCGATCACGTCTTCGCCGGTAAACGAGTGGGGTGCCGGAAAATACAGCAACAGGCCGTTGTCCAGCGGTTCGCCGTCAGCATCGGGAAAGTCGGTAAACAGCGCCAGACGCGGGGTGGGCGTCTTGCCGCCACTGAGCGTGCGCGCCATGGCCAGCAGATCGTGACCGGACAGGCGGATGATGCCAATGCCGCCGCGTCCGGGGGCGGTGGCGATGGCGGCGATGGTGGGCAAGCGAGGGGTGGACATGGCGGTTTCCTGAAAGCGTGGGGATGAATGCAGGCAAGCCCGTTTCCGGAGAAACGGGCTTGCCGGTGCAGCAAACGTGGGCAACGCCAGAGGATCAGCCCACTTTCTTGGCCGCCTCAGCCTGTTCGATGCTGCGGTTGATATACCACTGCTGGGCAATCGACAGGATGTTGTTCACCAGCCAGTACAGCACCAGACCCGCCGGGAAGAAGAAGAACATCACCGAGAAAGCCACCGGCATGATCTTCATCATCTTGGCCTGTACCGGGTCGGAAGGCGGCGGGTTGAGGAAGGTCTGGCCGATCATGGTGATGGCCATCAGCGCCGGCAGCACATAGTACGGGTCAGGGCGGGTCAGGTCATGAATCCAGCCCAGCCACGGTGCCTGACGCAGCTCGACCGATGCCAGCAGCGCCCAGTACAGGCCGATGAACACCGGAATCTGCACCACGATGGGCAGGCAGCCGCCCAGCGGGTTGACCTTTTCGGTCTTGTACATGTCCATCATCGCCTGCTGGAACTTCATGCGGTCGTCGCCGTATTGCTCCTTCAGCCGTTCCAGACGCGGGGCCAAGGCCTTCATCTTGGCCATCGAACGATAGCTGGCCGCCGACAGCGGGAAGAACACGCCCTTGATGATGATGGTCAGCAGCACGATTGCCCAGCCCCAGTTACTGACCATGGTGTGCAGTTTTTCCAGCAACCAGTACAGCGGGGTGGCGATGATGGTGACCCAGCCATAGTCCTTGGTCAGCTCCAGGCCTGGTGCGGTGGCTTGCAGCTGGCGGGTAATCTGCGGGCCAGCGTACAGCGGCATGTCGATGGTGTGGGTGGCCCCTGCGGCAATGCTGGGCAGATCGACCACCACGCCGGCAGAATACAAGCCGCCCGACGCCGGCTTCAGCTCAAAGCGGCAGCCTTGTGCCGACTGGCATACGCCCTTGCCATCGCTGGTTTTCAGAATCCATGCCGACACAAAATAATGCTGCAGCATCGACACCCAGCCATTGTCGGCAGAACGGGCGTATTCGGCCTTGTTCTTGTCGATGTCCTCGAATTTCACCTTCTGGAACTTGTCGGCATCGGTGTAGACCGCCGGGCCGGTAAAGGTGTAGGCCATGCGGTTTTCGCCTTCTGGTGCCTTGCCGTCACGCAGCAGGCGATAGTAGGCAGAGGCCGCCAGCGGCGTGGTGCCGGTGTTGCGGATTTCGTAACGCACGCGAATCAGGTAGCTGCCACGGGTAAAGGTGTAGATCTTGCTCACCTGCGCGCCCTGGGCTTCCGGCGCGGTCAGGCGCACGTCCAGGCTGTTTTGCCCGTCGGTCAGCACATAGGCCGGCTGGCTGCTGGTAAACAGGGTGCGATGGGTGGGCAGCGCTGGGTTGCCGGTGCTGATCAGGCCGGTTTGTGCCACATAGGTGCGGCCTTCGTCGGTTTGCAGCAGCTTGAGTGGCTTGCTTTCGTCTTCGTTGGCGGTGTAGGCCGACAGAATCAGGCCACGCAGATCGCCGCCAGCGGTGTTCAGCTCGGCGTTGAACAGGTCGGTGGTGACTTTGATCGTCTGGCCAGCCGGCAGACTGGTGTTGTCAGCGGCGGTGCTGGTCACGGCACTGGGCAGCGCGGCACCGGTGGCGGATGTGGCTGGCGCGGCCTGACCTTGAACAGCGGCAGCCACCGGCTTGGGCGGTGGGGCAAAAAATTCCTGCCACAGCAGCAAAATGCCGAACGACAGCGCGATAAACAGGATTAAACGTTTGGAATCCATCTGAGGGGCAACCGTTGCGAGGGGTTAGGGAACCGGATCGTAGCCGCTTTTACCCCAGGGGTGACAGCGGCCAATGCGGCGCAGTGCCAGCCAGCCGCCCTTGACCGCGCCGTGGCGCTGGATGGCTTCCACGGCATAGGCCGAACAGCTGGGATGAAAGCGGCAGCTGGGCGGTCGCCATGAACTGATGGCTAACTGGTAGAAACGGACGAGGGCGATGAGGATGCGCGACATCGCGCCAGTTTAGCAAATAATCCGGCCAATGCCTTGCGTGCTTCGTGACCTTCCTTGCGGCCGAAGCATTCGCGCGCGCGCACGACAAAGTCCACGCCGTCCAGCGCCGGCTGTTGCAGGCGAAAGACTTCACGGACGGTGCGTTTGATGTAATTGCGCGCCACGGCGCGTTTGGCCGTGCGTTTGCCTACTACCAGACCCAGCCGGGCCGGCAGTCCGCCATTCGGGCGGGCGTACACCTGAAACCAGCGTTGGGTGCGGGATTGGCGCAAACGAAAAACGGATGAAAAATCATCCGTTTTTAGCAGTCGCTGGGTCCGGCAAAAGCGGAACGCCAAGACGATTACACGCCGATGCGAGCACGACCCTTGGCGCGGCGGGCGCGAATCACGCTACGGCCGCCACGGGTTTTCATGCGAACGAGGAAGCCGTGCGTACGCTTGCGACGCACGACGGAAGGCTGGTAAGTGCGCTTCATGAGCTTGATCCCTATGGAAAATCAGGAGAATAAACGCGAGATTAGACCGTCTCGACGCCGGTTTGTCAACTGGATGTTGCAATCCGGGCCGGTCAGGCTGTGGATAACTGCGCGCTAAACGAGTAGAATGGACGATAGTCCTGATTTTGCTGCGCTTTGCCTGCCCACCTGAATGCCAGGCCGGGAGCCGGGGGCCGCAGGGTTGGGGGCGGGTGGCGCGCTGCCCGCCGTAGCATGTT